>QHBY01000361.1:383-4418 GCA_003244245.1 Pseudonocardiales bacterium | reverse complement strand
AGGTCCCCATCGAGCGGGCGGGCGGCCCGACTGTGGCCAGCACGCAATACGCCATGCTCGCCGCTGCACCCGGTCAGTGGACTCAAGAGGACGTTCTGCTTGCGTCATCCCCGCAGGTCCGCGGCCTGGACATCGACGGGGCCGAACTCCGCCGGCTCGGCCAGGAGTACTTCAGCCAGCCGCGCGCATGCCTCCGCGCCTCTCCGCTGCCGAAGTCATTCGGTTGGGGGCTGCACTACGACGCCGACGGCCGGATCACGCTGCATGCGGTGGACTCCCCGGAGTACGCCCAGCTCCGCAACGACGCCTCGCTGACCCAGCTCCGAGCGATGCGCTCCAGCCGCGCCGCCAGCTGACCCCCGACTACCGAGACGCGCCGAGTCCGGTCAACGGTATGTGAGACGTCCTCTTGGCTGAAACCGCGGTCGTCCGGCTTCACGCAGGGTGACCGCGTGACCAGGTCTCATCCGTTACCGCGTTGAGGGATCAGGAGCGGCGTGCCGAACCAGCCCCAGTAGATGCGATGGTGCGCGATCTGGGGTCCCCGTAAATCCATGACTTCGGCGAGGTCGACCTGGTCGCCGCCGTCGGGGTGCGCGCGGGGGTACTCCCACATCAGAGTCTGGCCATCGAAGTGGTAGCGGCCGGTGCGATACCAGCGCACGAGGTCGTTGGGGCGGTTGTCGGTGCCGCGTTGGAAGAACGGCCGGATCTGGTCTCGGCCGGTGAGCACACCGCGTGGTTGGTCGAGGATTCGGGGGATCAACGGCGTCTCAAGGATCGCGTCGGGCGTGTACAGCTCCAGCAGTCCGTCGATGTCGTGGGCGCGGGTCCGCCGGTCCCATTCGTGATAGATGAACGCCGCGTCGTCGTCGCTGGCGGTCTTGGTCGTCGGGTCGGTGTCCATACCGCGACGCTATGTCCGCGACGTTACGGTGGCGGTCGAAATGTGCGTGCCTCATGCTGGACCGGTGACCGAGAAACCGTGCGACGCCGACTTGGCGGCCGTTGCGGTGCTGTTCGGTGATCCTGCTCGGGCCGCGATGCTCGTCGCGCTGTCGGACGGTCGCGCGCTGCCGGCCGGTGAGCTCGCCAGACGCGCATCGGTGTCACCGGCCACCGCGACGACGCACCTGCGCCGCCTCGTCGATGGTGGCCTGGTCCAGGTCACGGTTCAGGGCCGACACCGATACCACCAACTTGCCGGACCGGAGGTAGCAGCGGTGCTGGAGGCTCTCGCCCACCTCGCGCCCGTGGCGCCGGGGAAATCGCTACGCCAACACCGCGAGGTAACCGCGCTGGCTGAGGCTCGCACCTGCTACGACCATCTCGCCGGGCGTCGTGGCGTCCAGCTGCGGGATCGGTTGCTGGCCGCCGGGGCGCTGCAGACCACCGACGGTCGAGACCACAGCCTCACTGGCCACGGCAAGACACTGATCGCCGACCTGGACATCGATCTTGACAAGCTGCGATCCGGGCGGCGCATCTTCGCCCGATCCTGTCTGGATTGGACTCAGCGTCGTCCCCATCTCGCCGGCGCCCTGCCCGCCGCAGTGACCAGCACGTTCCTCGCCCGCGGCTGGCTTGAGCGCCGCGCAGGGCGCGGACTGCGTGTCGCTCCGGGCTACGACCAGAAGCTCGACGGATGGCTCACCGGCACCTGATCGCAAACAACAGTCATCGACCGCTGCAACTCGCCGGCCCGTCACGCCCGCAAGTGGAACAGCCCGTCACCGCAAGCGGATCCTCTTACGGCATTCGTGGTGGCGCTGAAGCCGCGGCCCGGGCGGGGCTCCCACCGGATCTACGCGTGCCGTTCGGGGTGGGCGGCGGTGACGTAGTGCATCGCTGTGGCCGGTGAGATGCCGAACAGGCGGATGAGGTGGACAGGGTCGGAGGTGAGGGCGGCTTCGTTCAGGATGCGGTCCTCGCGCAGCTGGGACGGCTGGACGCCGAGGTTGCTGAAGGTTCGTCGCAGTGTCATCCCGGCGATCGGGGCATCGGTGGCGCTGATCGCGCTGTGACCGGTGATGAGCAGGTGCGGGTTCTGGGTGCGAGGCCAGTTCTCGTGCCGGACCTGGAGCCAGACGAGGGCGAGCCGGTGGGTCATCCTGTCGAGGTAGATGAGGTGGTCCCGGCCTTGGGCGCGCGTTACCCGTAACCGCCCTCTGGTGGCGTCGAGGTCCGCGAACCGAAGAGCGCGTAGATCGGTGATGCCCAGGCCGTGGACCGCCACGAGCGCGATAGCGAGCCGGCCTATGGCGTGGTCGGCACGCTCGATCAGGCCGTGCAGGGTGTCGCTGGACAACGGCGCGGGCAGTGAGGGGACGGTGGCGAGCCGCACGCCTCGGGTGGGGTCGGCGAAGACCAGCCGTTCCTGCTTCAGTGCCCGGAAGATGCTGCGCAGCGCGGTCCGGAGGGTTTGTGCGTTGTTCCCGGAGCGAGCGGCCAGCACCGTCGCGACATCGCCGGCTGTGATCTCTCGCAGGGACTCGACGCGGCCGGCCCACTCCTTGATGACGGGCGAGGCATAGGCGAGGTAGTTGCGGATGATGCACCAGTTCAGCGGCGGGTGCGCGCGGCGGCCGAGCCCACGCGCCACGTCGACCCAGCGCTGCAGCTCGTTCGCGACACCGGTGGGCATCGAGGCGATCGTCGTATCGACGAAGCGCTGGTCGGGGCTGAGTTGCCGGGTGGCGTCGGCGATAACCGTGTGGTGCGCGGCGAGGAAGTGCAGTGCCCGCAATGCGGACCCTTTCGAGTCGGTGCTGGCTACGGCGCGGATGTCGGCTTCGCGGAGCGGGGCGTCGGCGCCGAGGTGCGCGAGCAGGATGCGCAGGGTGCGTCGGCAGGCGGTGAGGTTGTCGTGGTTCCAGCCTTGGTCTCGTCCGTGGGCGCCGAGCTGGTTCAGCAGCGCCGCAGCGTCAGCGGTGAGTGACGGCGGGCGAGAGGTGCTCGCGGTCACGGCATCCCAGCGGCGCGGTGGATCGAGAAGGATCAGCTGGTCAGGGTCGATCAGATGCTCGGAGATCGGCGTCGGCGTGGCTCGGCGCGCGCGTTGCAGGGCCATGGCTCGCCACTTCACCGGTTGGTAGCCGAGTGCACCGGCACGCTGGTAGAGGCGTGGAGCGAGTGATCCACCGAACCACAGCTGGGTGGAGCCTCCGATGTCGTGATCGCCGACCACGGCGGTGATCGTGCAGCAGCGGCACAGGGTCTTGACCAGCGGCAGTCCGTGGCGTCGGCATCGCATGCAGCGTCCGGGCGGGTAGGCCTTTCGCCAGGCGTGGCAGCCGCCGCAGACGACGTCCAGGCCCCAGGCGTCGCAGTCTGCGCAGCTGACCGTCGACTCCCCCACCTTCGGCGGTGAGCGACGTACGCGAGCGGTCAGGTCAGTGGCGGGCCGGGTCTCCCAGTCGACGAGCGACTCGGCGCGGCGCAGAACCTCGACGACGACCAGTCCGTGGTCGAGGACCTGATCGATGATCCGGTCGGTGACCAGCTGCTCGCCGTCGGCGTCGCGGGCTGCGAGAGTGAGGCGCACCATCGCCAGCCATTGTCCGCGCACGCTCGGGCCGACGCCCTGCTGGCGGGCGAGGCGGTCGGCTACCGAGTGGGCTTGGCTGAAGCCGCGTGGTGTCCGGCCGGCGATGCGGCGTGCGATCTGGTGGTCGACGCAGCGTCCAGGGGTTCCGGTAGTCATCGCCGAAAATCCAACGCCAAGCACGCGGGTACTGGTCCTGGCATTGCGGCTGACGGTGCCCCGCCCGTGGCAGCGCGCTCCCGCCGGTCCGGGTCATGGCGGCCGCCCGCACCGAGCCGACGATTAGGCCTACTAGACAAACTATGCGAACTAGGGCAGAACTGGGGCCGCTCTCAGGCTCGGCGGAGCGTGAGGGTAAGCCGTGGCGGCGCGGCTGAGCGGCCTTCCAGAACTTCGAGCAGCGCGGTGGTGTCGAGGTGTTCGTCGACGAGGTCGGCGAGGGCGTCGATGCGGGCCAGTCGCCATGCCTCGAACTGGAGGTCCGGCGACGG
>QHBY01000361.1:0-368 GCA_003244245.1 Pseudonocardiales bacterium | reverse complement strand
TGCCAGGTCGTGCCGGCCACTGCACCGTGGCGGCAACCCTGGTCGGCGAAGAACGGCGTGCCGCCGTGCGCGTCGACCCGGCCGTGGTGGATCTCGTAGCCGGTCACAGTGGTCCCGTCGGGCAGTACCCGTTCGGGGCGGGCGAGCACCTTGTCGGCGCCGAACGTGGTGTGGACGGGCAGCAGCCCGAGCCCGGCGACCGACCCGATCGCGCTCTCTACGGTGTCGTCGATCCGTTGGCCGAGGATCTGGAAGCCACCACAGATGCCGAGCACAGAGCGGCCGGTCGCGGCACGCGCCGCGAGGGCCTCGGCGAAACCGCGCTCGCGCAGCCACGTCAGGTCCGACACCGTTGCTCGGCTGCCGGG
>QHBY01000360.1 GCA_003244245.1 Pseudonocardiales bacterium | reverse complement strand
GCTTCACACCAGCCACCTAGGGCTGCGCGAGGTGCCGGGTCGGACCATGCTGGACGCGCTCATCGAGCACCTGCGCACCCGTCGTGCGCTGGTCGTCCTGGACAACTGTGAGCACCTGCTGGGCGCTTGCGCCGAGCTCGCGGATGGTCTGCTGCGCGGGTGCGCGTCCCTGACGATCCTGGCGACCAGCCGAGCGCCGCTGGGTGTGCCCGGCGAGATCACCTGGCGGGTGCCCTCGATGTCGCTGCCCGCCGAGTCCCAGTGCGAGCCAATCGAGGTGCTTCGCCAGTCCGACGCGGTGTCGCTGTTCATCGACCGCGCCGCACAGGTCCGCCCCGATTTCGCGATCACTGCAGCCAACGCGCGGGCGGTGGCGCAGATCTGCCACGACCTCGACGGCATCCCGCTGGCCATCGAGCTCGCTGCCGCGTGGGTTCGGATGCTGGCGCCCGGGCAGATCGCGCACGCCTTGAGCGACCGCTTCCGCTTGCTCACTGGCGGTGCCCGCACGATACTGCCACGCCACCAGACCCTGCAGGCCTCCATCGACTGGAGCCACGAGCTGCTGCGCGACGGTGAGCGGACGCTGCTGCGGCGGCTGTCGGTGTTCGCCGGGGGCTGGACCCTGGACGCTGCGGAGCAGGTGTGCCCGGGCCAGGGGATCGACAGCCACGACGTGCTCAATCTGTTAACCGGCTTGGTCGACAAATCTTTGGTCAACACCGACGACCAAGGCCCCCAGACGCGTTACCGCCTGCTACAGACCGTTCGCCAGTACGCCATGGCGCGCCTGACCGACGCCGACGAAGTCGACGACCTGCGCGACTGCCACTTGGCCTACCACCTCGCGCTGGCCGAGGCCGCTGCGACGGAGGTTCTCGGCGCCGGACGCGACAATCCCGTTCTGCACACTCTCGCCACCGAGCTACCAAACCTGCGGGCAGCCCTGGAGTGGGCGGTTGCGACCGACCCTGACGCCGCGCTGCGTTTGGTGGACGCGTTGACGATGTTCTGGCTGTTCACTGGCCGGTACCGCGAAGGTGACGCAGCCTACGCCCGCTCCCTGGACACCGCCGGCGAGGAGCCGACTTCGTTACGCGGGCGGGTGCTGTCGGGCCGCGCACACCTCGGAGTATGGAGTGGCGCCTACGAGGCGGCGCACGAGTGGGCGCAGGCGGCGCTGAAGATCGGTAAGGCCTGTGGCGACCCATGGACGCAGGGCCGAGCCTTAAACACCCTCGGGCTGATGGCCATACTCGGCGGCCGGGCTGGCGCGCGGACGCTGCTCGAGCGCAGCGTGCAGCTGGCCACCCAAGCTGGCGACGATTGGTGCCAGGATGCTGCTGCGCTGGCGCTCGCGGGTGCCTGGATCTTCCAGGACGAGTTCGACACCGCTCGCCGAGTGCTTGATCAGGCGTATACGGCCGCAACCCGGCTTGGCTATCGGAGGGGTTTGGCGTGGCACTGGTTTAGCCGGGGCTGGGAAGCGATCTATAGGGGACGGCTCGACGAGGCCCGCGACTCGCTCGCACGTTCCGTCGCTGCCAGCGACGAGGTCGGTGACCCGGTCACAAACGGTTTCGCCAACGGCTTCATGGCGCACGTTGTCCTTGCGAGCGGCGACATCAGGTTCGCGTATTTGCTCGCCAACACGACGCTCACGCGTGTGCTGGAGACCGGCGCGGGCCTCGCTTTGGGCATTGCCCATCAGATGCTGGGCGAAACCGAGATCGCGCTAGGCGAGTTCCCTGAGGCGCGCGAGCACCTCGCGACGGCCGTCGAAGCCGAGCGCCGCTCGGGATTCGTCTACATGTTGTCCTGGCACCTCGCGGTCCTGGGCACCTTGGAGCGAGTCGACGGGAAGCTGGATGCGGCTCACTGCTGCGCCGAGGAGGCGCTGGAGGTGGCCCAGCAGCTGGGTAGCGGATGGATGCAGGCCAACGCCGAACGCCTGCTGGGCCGACTCGCGCTCGCCGGGGGTCAGGCCGCTGAGGCCGAGCGATACGTCCATGATGCGCTGGGCCGGCTGGCGGTCAAGGGCTTCGCGCTCGACATCCCGGAATGCCTCGATGTGCTCGCCGCCATCGCCGCCACCCAGGAGAGCTTCCAAGAGGCGGCGCGGCTGCTGGGCGCTGCGGCCGCCGGCCGACAGCGGCTTGGCATCGTCCGCTTCCCGCCCGAACCAGAGTTCTGGGCCTCCGTCGAGCTCACCACGCGGAAGGCGCTGGGACATGACGGTTACGACGCCGCGTTCGCCGCGGGAACCGCATTGCGAACCGACGAGGCGGTTGCCTATGTCCGCCGGGCTCGGGGCGAAAGAAAACGCCCATCCCACGGCTGGGACAGCCTCACCCCCACCGAGCTTGAAATCGTGCGCCACATCGCTGCTGGACTCACTAACCGCCAAATCGGCCAGCGCATGTTCATTTCCCCAGGGACCGTGAAGACCCACCTCTCACACGTCTTCACCAAACTGGGCACCTCCTCACGCTCCCACCTCGCTGCCGAAGCCATCAGACACCGACTCGACGCGTCGCCCGCGACCGACGCTGCCGAGCGATGACTCCCGCTCTACGGCCGGGAAACTTACGTCGGCGCCTGACCGGCCGCGTTGATGTTGGCGGCGGTCCGGTGGGCGAGCGACCCACCGCAACAGCCATCTGTTCCTCCCGGCCGTCGAGGCCTCAAACCCATTTCAGCGCTTGTGCGCGTTCATCGAGCAGGTTCGATTCGCGTCGCGCGCTCCGCGCATTCTGCATTCGTGGCCAGTGGAGCCATTGGCGTTACTCAGGCCGACGTTCACCGCGAGGTGTAGAGAGCCTGCTCGACGTCGACGGAAAGCTGCAGCACCTTGGGCTCGGCGAACGGCAGGAGCTGTGAATAGGTCGCGGCGGTCACTCCGCTGGCGCGGTCGACCCAGAAGTAGGTATTGTAAGTTCCGGCCCACCCGCCGCTGCCGACCGCCCGCATGCCCGGATGCTGCGTCTCGTTAAGCAGCAGGCCCAAACCCCATTTCAACCCTGGACCGAAGTTGACGTCGGCGCTCAACTCCGGACGCGCGGTGGGGATCGCCGGCGGGAAGTTGAGACCGCCGATCTGGTTGGTGAACGCCGCGTCGACGGTAACCTTCTTGAGAATCCGTACGTCGCCCATCGTGCCGCCGTCGAGCAGCATGCGCTGGAAGACCAGGTAGTCGCGCGGAGTGGAGTACAGGAAGTGCCCGCCGGCCCAGAAGTCCGGCTCCTGCACCCAGTCGATATCGGTCGCGACCCACGCGCCGTCCTCGCCGCGGACATGGACCGGCGTCGAGTTGGCGCGCTGTGCCTCTGTCATCCTCGCCGTGGTGTTTATCATCCCGAGCGGGCCGGTGATGTGGTCCTGAAAGTACGCGTCCAGCGACTGGCCGCTAACCGCTTCGACCACCTTGCCCAACCAGTCCGTGTTGATCCCGTACTCCCAACGGGTGCCGGGATCGTGCACCAGTGGGGCGGTGAACGCGGCATCGCTGCCGGATGTCACGTTGGGTGTGCAGGTGACTTGCTCGTAACGATCGATATCGCTGTTGAAAAACCAGTACGCCGGCCCCGCTGTGTGGGTCAACAGCTGTCGGACCGTGGCGCGCGCGACGGTCGGCCGCAGCTTGGGCGTGTCGCCGTCGAAACCCACAAGGACCTGAAGATCAGCGAACCGTGGCCGGTAGGTGTCCACCGGAGCGTCCAGCTCCAGGCTGCCCCGTTCGGACAGCTGCAACGCGGCGACCGTAGTGACCATCTTGGTCATCGACCCGATCCGCAGCATGGTGTCCGGGGTGATCGGGTCGTCGGCGTCGACGGTGCGCTTGCCGGCTGCGCCTTCGTAAATGATGCCGTCGTCGCTGGCCGCCATGGTCACAACGCCCGGGACATCACCTCGGGCAACGGCGGCCTGCAGCACATCGTCAATCTTTTGATACATGGTCAGAACCTCCCCGTTGCGGCCTCTTGGCGGGCTCGTCGCCCGCCGCAGGTCATCGGTGCCTCAGCCCGTGTCAGCGCTGGTGCACCTTCATCGAACACCCTGATCGTGGATTTCGGCGCCTTGGGTTACATCGGCCATGTGGCTAGAGCACGGCATGCCTGAGGGGAGATTCGCTGCAGTCGGTCACGTCCGGATGGTCACGGCGGTGAGCCAGCGGTTCTTTCGAGTGCCCGAGAAACCGCGCACACTGAATGCTGGCGATGAGACAATGGCGAGCGCGCGGCTGGAACGGGCCGGCCGCCGGTGTAGGGGAACCCCAGTGGACGCAGGGAGCATTGAGCAGGCGCCTTGTCACGGAGCGGTCCGCACGGCGACGTTCATGCTCCGACGTTGAGGGTTCGACGCCTTTGCAGGAGTGTGCTCCCGGGGTGGTGGGTGCCGCTGTCGCCCGCCACGACGAACTGCTTGACGAGGCGATATCGCGGCACGGCGGTGTGCGGCGGCTGCTGGAGGAAGAACACAAAGGCGTCGTGGCGTTCACCCGCGCCTCGGATGCGGTGGCCGCCGCGATCGACGTCCAGCGTGCTTTTCACTGCGGGGGCTGGCCTGAAGGGGCGACGCTGAAGCTGCGCATCGCCTTGCAGACCGCGAAGTCGCCGCGGCGCGACGAGGGAATTGCTTCGGCCAGCCGGTCAGCCGCTGCGCTCGGCTGTGCGCGGTCGCCCACGGCGGGCAGGTCGTGCTGTCCTGCGCGACGCGCGACCTGGTCCTCGACCGGCTGCCCGAGCACGCCGAACTCACCGACCTCGGCGTTCACCGGCTGCGCGATCTGGGGCGGCCTGAGCACATCTTCGGACTGGTGCACCCAGATCTGCCCAGCGAGTTTCCCCCGCTGCGCTCGCTAGACACGATGCCCAACAACCTGCCCGGAGAACTAACCAGTTTCGTCGGCCGACGCACCGAGTCGGTCCCTGCTCGCCACCCTCATCGCGCACCTGCGCACACGCCGCGCGCTGGTCGCCTTGGACAACTGCGAGCACCTGCTGAGCGCCTGCGCCCAGCTCGCGGATGCGCTGCTGCGCGCGTGTGCGTCGCTGACGATCCTCGCGACCAGCCGCGCACCGCTGGGGGTGCCGGCGAGATCACCTGGCGGGTACCGTCGATGTCGCTGCCGGTCGAGCCTGCGCGGGAGCCGATCCAGGCGCTTCGACTGTCCGACGCGGTGGCCCTGTTCATCGACCGTGCCGGGCAGGTTCGCCCCCAGTTCGCGATCACCGCGGCCAATGCGCCGGCGGTGGCACAGATCTGCCATGACCTCGACGGCATCCCGCTGGCCATCGAGCTCGCCGCCGCGCGGGTACGGCGGCACGCGAGCATCTTGAGGCCGCCATCGAAGTCGAGCGCCTCTCGGGATTTGTCTACCTGTTGACCTGGCACCTTGCTGCCCTCGGCGCCCTGGAGCGGGTCGATGGGAACCTGGACGCGGCTCGCTGCTGCGCCGAGGAGGCGCTGGAGGTAGCCCAGCGGCTGGGTAGCGGATGGATGCAGGCCAACGCCGAACGCCTGCTGGGCCGTCTCGCGCTCGCCGCCGGCCAGGCCACAGAGGCCGAGCGGTACATCCACGATGCACTCGGCCGCCTGGTGGCAAGAGGCTTCGAGCTCGACATCCCGGAATGCCTCGACACGCTCGCCGCCGTTGCTGCCACCCAGGAAAGCTTCGAGGAGGCCGCGCGGCTGCTGGGCGTCGCGGCGACCGGTCGCGATCAGCTCGGCATCGTCCGCTTTCCCCCCGAACAGAAGTTCTGGGCCTGCGTCGAGAGCACCATCCGGGAGGCGCTAGGACCCGACGGTTACCACGCCGCGTTCGCTGCGGGCGCTGCACTGGAAACCGACGAGGCGGTCGCCTATGTTCGCCGGGCCCGGGGCGAACGTAAGCGCCCCTCCCGCGGCTGGGACAGCCTGACCCCCACCGAACTCGACGTTGTGCACCACATCACTGCCGGCCTCACCAACCGCCAGATCGGCGAACGAATGTTCATCTCCCCGGCACCGTCAAGGCCCACCTCTCACACATCTTCACTAATTGGGCACCTCCTCACGCTCCCACCTAGCAGCCGAAGCCACCAGACTCAGACCCGACCCGCGCCCCACGACCGACACTCCAAGCGATGACTCTTGCCGTCCCATCCGTGGCATAACAAGTAACACCTGCCCGATCCTGGGAACGTTCCCAGTCTGTCTCTGATCTGACCGTCCGTCGCTCACCTCCTGGCCACCGGCAGCCCCGATATATGCCATCTGGCAGATATCGCTCTCGCCGCGCGTCTCTACGGTTGGTCAGGTCAGAAGAACGCCGAACCAGTCAGACGGGCCAGATGGTCAGGTAGCACCGCCTAGATGATCTATTCCAAG
>QHBY01000359.1 GCA_003244245.1 Pseudonocardiales bacterium | reverse complement strand
AACATCACCAAGTGCTGCACCGAAGTCTGCCCCGAGCACATCAAGATCACGGACAATGCCTTGATTCCGATGAAGGAGCGCGTGGTGGATCTCCGGTTCGACCCGCTGATCCGGCTGTTCCGGCGCAACCAGAAGTAGATCAGCGCAGCACCGGGGGGTTGGGTACCGGCGCGCCGAGATCCTCGGCGTAGCGCCGCGCCCAGGTGCCGTCGTCGAACGCGCGCCGCAACACCGCGGTGACCCGTTCGCGCAGCACCGGGTCGCCCGGCGGCAGGCCGATGCCGTATTCGGTGCCTCCCAGCACCAAGTAGGGGCCCGCGATGCCCACTTCGGCGCTGCGTGCTGCGGTGATCGCGTAACCGCCGAGCGCGAGATCCGCTTCGCCTCGGCCCAGTGCCGCTTCCCGACTTCCCCCGGTCAGCGGCTTGAAGCTGGTGCGTGCGGGATCCACCCCCAAGTCACGTGCGATCAGATCAAGCATCGCGATGTCGAACCCGGTGTATCCGCCGGAACCGGGCGAGCGCTGCGCCAGCCCACGCCTTTCCTGGACAGCGACGATGAGCTTGCCGCGCCGGGTGATCCGGTCGATGGCCGGTGATCCGCTGCTTGCCGGGCGTGCTGGCGCGACGGTGTCGAAGGGGCTGCCCGCCACCGGGGCGGGGTGATCGCGGAACCGATCGGTGACCCCGTCGACGGCCCGGCCCAGCAGCCACAACGCTGCGATCCCGACGATCACCAGCAGGATCAGCAGGCAACCGATCCGGCGCGGCCGCAGCCATCCGCGCCGGCGCATGACGTACAAGATTGACCGGGACCGGGAGAGTGGACCACGGGTCACCGGTTGCCTGCGCACCGCGACGACTCTAGGGGTTCCCGGAAGAGTAGTTGACCGCAGCCGTAACCTTGATCGAGTGCTGACGTGCGCGGTGCGGCTGACGCGCGCCGGGTTCCTGCGCTACGCCACCTACCGCCAGGCCGTGTTCGCCGGCCTCGTCACCAACACAATGTTCGGCTTCCTTCGCACCGCGATCGTGCTCACCGTGTTCGCCGGGTCGGCGCGGGTGGCCGGCTACGACCCGGCGTCGGCGGTCACCTTCGTGTGGGTGGGGCAGGGCCTGCTGGTCGTTGTGATGATCTTCGGGGAAGGTGAGCTGGCCGGGCGGGTGCGCACTGGTCAGGTCAGCGCCGACCTTCTGCGCCCTGTCGACTTGCAGGCGGCGCTGCTCGCCGAGGACCTCGGACGCGCCAGCTTCGCGATGATGACCCGGTTTGCCGTGCCGGTGGTGATCGGCGGGTTGGCCTTCGAGCTGGCGCTGCCGACGTCGCCCGTTCGCTGGTTGTCCTTCGCTGTCGGCGTGCTGCTCGCCGTGCTGGTCAGCTTTGGGCTGCGTTTCCTGATCAACCTCACCGCGTTCTGGCTGCTCGACTCGCGCGGCGTGCTCACCATCTATGCCGTCGTCGCGCCCATGCTGGCCGGACTGATCATTCCCGTGCCGTACTTCCCTGGCTGGGCGGCCGCGGTCCTGGCGGCGACGCCGTTTCCCGCGATGGTCCAGACCCCGACCGACCTGCTGCTCGGGCGGGGCGACGCGGCCTGGCTGCTGGCCGGCCAGCTGCTGTGGGCTGTGTTGCTGCTCGGCGCTGGACGGCTGGTGCTGGCGCGGGCGGTGCACCGGCTGGTGGTGCAAGGTGGCTGAGCGGCTGGAGGCCTACCGCCGACTGCTGGGTGGGGCGGTGCGCAGCCAGCTCGCCTACCCGACATCGTTCGGCCTGCAGCTCGCGGGCCAGGGGCTCGCGCAGGGCGTCGACCTCCTGGCGATCCTGGTGCTGTTCGGCCGAGTGGCCGCGATGGGCGGGTTCTCCCGTGACGAGGTGCTGCTGATCTACGGGCTGGCCTCGGTGGGCTTCGGGCTGGCCGACCTGGCCGTCGGGCAACTGGACCGCCTCCCGGACCTGATCCGCCGCGGCGAGCTGGACGCGATGCTGCTGCGCCCGCTGAGCGTGCTCGGCCAGCTCTGCGCCGCAGACATCGCGCTGCGCCGGATCGGTCGAGTGGCCGCCGGGGCGCTGACGTTGGCCTACGCGCTGCTCGCTGTGAGAGTCGCCTGGACCCCGGCGAGGGTGCTGCTGCTGAATTGCCTCTCCGCTGTCGGGGGCGGTGCTCCTCGGCGCGATCTGGGTGGTGGCCACGTCGGTCTGCTTCTGGGTGGTGGACGGCCGCGAGCTTGCCAACAGCGTGACCTACGGATCCAACGAGTTCACCAGCTACCCGATCACCATCTTCTCCGACTGGGTGCGCCGGCTGCTGGCCTTCGTGGTACCCGGCGCGTTCGTGGCCTACTATCCCGTGCTCGGCCTGCTGGGCAAGCCTGACCCGCTAGGCCTGCCGACCGCGCTGCAGTGGTGCGCACCGCTGGTGGCAGCGGTCGCGGTGGCCGCCGCAGCGCTGGTATGGCGGACCGGCCTACGGCGCTATGTGGGGACCGGCTCGTGAGCTCCTCGCGTCAGAGCCGAGCCGGCTCACCGGCGGTCGAAACCGAGGGGCTGCGCCGCGAGTTCCGACGCCGCCGGGCCGCGCCGGTGATCGCCGTCGACGGCGTCACCTTGTCGATCGCTCGCGGCGAGGCGGTCGGGTTCCTCGGCCCCAATGGCGCAGGTAAATCGACCACGATCAAGATGTTGACGGGAATCCTGGTGCCGACCGCGGGCCGGGTTGAGGTGTGCGGGCTGGAGCCGGTACGGCGGCGCCGCGAGCTGGCCCGCCGCATCGGCGTGGTGTTCGGTCAACGCAGCCAACTGTGGTGGGACCTTCCTCTGGTGGAGAGCTTCGAGCTGCTGCGCGTCGTGCACCGGATTCCGCCCGTGGTGTTTGCGCAGCGGTTGGAGCGGCACGTTGAGCTGCTCGACATGGCAGGGTTCCTGCGGGTGCCCGTCCGGCAGCTCTCGCTCGGTCAGCGGATGCGGGGCGAGGTCACCGCCGCGCTGCTGCACGACCCCGAGCTGGTCGTGCTCGACGAGCCCACCATCGGGCTGGACCTGGCCAGCAAGGAACGGCTGCGCGGCTTCCTCGCCGGGGTCAACGCCGAGCGTGCCGTGACGCTGCTGCTCACCACCCACGACCTGCCCGACGTGGAGCGGCTGTGCCGCCGGCTGGTGGTGATCGACCACGGGCGGGTGCTCGTCGACGGTGACCTCGACGCGCTACGGCGGCGCTTCGGCGGCGCGCGCCAGCTGGTGGTGGAGCTGATGGAGCCGTCAGCGGCGCTGGACGGACTGCCCGGTGTGCTCGGAGTAACGGTGGAGGCGGACGGGCTGCGCCAGCGACTGGCGTTCTCGCCATCGCAGACCACCGCGGCCACGCTGATCGCGGAGGTAGCGAGCCGAGTGGCGGTGCGCGATCTGACCGTGGCGGAGCCGTCCATCGAGGACCTGGTGCGCACGTTGTACGCGAGCTGATCTCCGAGGGTCCGCGCCGCCTACGCGGCGAGCTCCGCGATCATAAGGCGCGTGAGGAGGCCGCGTGCGTCCGCAAGCGGATCAGCGAGAGATCATCTTCGGCCCCTACCAGGTGCCGCAGATGTCGAGTTGTCCTGCTCCGGTGTATGAGCCGTTCTTGATGCCTGTCACTGTGAAGCAGCGTCGCCCCCGAGGGCCGTTTACACGCGCCTGTGCGGCCAAGGTGTTCGACTGGATGACCTCACTATGCGCCACCTTGTTGAAGTGCTCGTCCCACATGTCCAGAGTCAGCTCGAAGGCTGTGCCGCGCGGGTTGGGGCATTGAGCGTAGGACGCTGGTTCCAGCATCCGGGGCTGTTCGGCAAGTCGGGGTAGCGTCTTACCCGCAGGGACAGGGAGCATGTCGTGTCGTCGGGACCTCCGAATCCTCCGTTGAACGTCGTGACGCGGTCTCCGGTCACAGGCGAGACGCCGTCGCCCCAGTACGTCCAGGTGTCCTCCCCATCGGCATGGGCTGTCGCGATTGTGACAGCCATTGTGGCCATCGCCAGCGTCGCACTGAGCGCCATGGGCGCCGCGGTGTTCGTGGTTTTCATATCTTTCCCCCTCGTAACTGACCACGGATGATGGAGACCCACTCCGTTATGGCATCAGCCTCCGGCTGCGCTGGTCCCGGCTAAGATCGGCTCGCCCGGCGTTAGTGTCGTCGTGGCCTTGGGCACGACCGCACCCGGTCGTACCCGAGTCAACCGCCATTCGGCCCACACGGCCAGCCTGCTGAGCCCGTAGTTGATCAGGATGAAAATCACGCCGATGGCCAGGTAGAGCTGCAGCGGATTGCGTAGCTGCTGAATGGCGATTCCCACGAACCTCACCGCCTCGACGTACTGGATCACGAAACCGAGTGAGGTGTCCTTGAAGATCACTACTAGCTGGCTGATCAGCGCGGGGAGCATCACCCGGACGGCCTGCGGGACCAGGATCAAGCGCAGTGCCTGTCCGCGAGTGAGCCCGATTGCTGCCGCGGCCTCGGCCTGGCCGCGGGGAAGCGACGCGATACCGGCCCGCACGATCTCGGCGATGATCACCGAGTTGTACGCGGTAAGTCCGATCACCAGATACCACAGCAGCGGGAGGCTCACGCCGAGCTCGGGCAGCACCCGAGCGGCGAAGAAGATCGCGATGACGACCGGCAGACCGCGGAAGAACTCCATCGGCGCTACCACGCTCCAGCGTCCCCAGCGGGGCAAGCTGATCCTGGTCACGGCCAACACGGCGCCCAACAGCAGCGAGGACACCATCGCCAGGACGGCCGCTTCGCCGTTGCGCAGCATAGCCAGGCCAAGGTTGGCCCACAGCGCAACGAAGAACGGGTTCGCCGGGTTGACGACCGGTCCCCACTTCTCCTCGGTGAGCTGGCCTTGAGCGGCTAGCCGATATATCACCAGGATTACCAGCGTGGCAAGCGCCAGGCTGACGATGATACTGACTGCCAGGATGCGCTTGCGGGTGCGCGGGCCGGGACGGTCGTAGAGCATCGTGATGCTCACCGCACTACCGCGACCCTGCGCTCGATGACGCCCAACGCCACGCCGGCCGGAATCGTGATGACCAAGTAGCCTAACGCCACTCCGAGCAACACCGGAATGAGCGAGAGTCCCTGCGCGGAGGTCAGCCTGGCTTGCACGCTGAACAGATCCCCGCCAACCCCGAACGCGCCGACGATCGCCGAATTCTTGACCATCGCGATAATCACGCTACCGAGCGGCGGCACGACGCTGCGCAGCGCTTGCGGCAACACGATGTCTCGCAGCGACTGGGTGAAGGTCAGCCCCACTGCCCGAGCTGCCTCGGCCTGTCCGGGCGCCACCGCGTTGATCCCGCTGCGCACGGCCTCGCAGACGAAGGCCGAGGTATAGAGCACCAGGCCCGTGATGCCGAACCAGAAATAGGCGCCTTTGATGCCGAGCTCAGGCAGGCCGAAGGCACAAAAGAACAGAACGATGGTGAGTGGGCAGTTGCGGAACACGGTCACCCAGGCCGTACCCGTGGCGCGCAGCGGCGGCAACGGGGAGACCCGGAAGGTGGCGATCACAGTACCGAGCATCAGCGACCCGACCGCCGCGTACAGGCAGATCTGCAAGGTTGTGATAAAGCCGTCGCGGTACAACCCAAAGTTGTCGAGGATGATGTCCACGGGCGTACCGGGGTTAACTGCAACTGTCGAATGTGGGCAGCTGTGGCGTCTGCTCCGCTACCTTCCCGGCCGTCGTCTTCCAGGCGTTGGCGTACGCGCCGGACTTGGCCGCTTGGGTGAGCGAGTCGTTGATGAAAGTGCAGAATGCGACGTCACCTTTGCGGATCCCGATGCCGTAGGGCTCTTTGGTGAAGGTGTCGCCCACCAGCTTGAACGCGCCGTTGCTGTTGCTCACGAACCCCAGCAGGACCACGTTGTCGGTGGTCACGACGTCGACCTGGCCGGTGCGCAGCGCGTCGGCGCACTTGGAGTAAACGTCGAACACCGTGAGCTGAGCGGGATCGATGTATTTCCGGATGTTCTCCGCCGGGGTTGAACCCTGCACCGAGCACACTTTGGCCTTGGCGCCGCGTAGCGAGTCGGGCCCGGTGATGGTGGTGTTGTCGGACTTGACCATGAGCGATTGCCCGGCGAGGTAGTACGGGCCCGCAAAGCTGACCTGCTGGCGGCGCTTGTCGTTGATCGTGTAAGTCGCCACTACCAGGTCCACTCTACCCTGCTTGATCAACTCCTCACGCTGCGCGGAGGGCGACTCCACCCATTGCACCTTGTCCGGCGGGATCCCGAGCGCGCCGGCGACGATCCGGGCTACCTCGGTGTCGAAGCCGGTGAGGTTGCCGCCGAGTGTCTGCTGGCCGAACAGCGGCTGGTCGAACTTGGTGCCGATCCGAATGGTGTGGGCCTCGGCGATCTTGGCCATCGTGGTGCCGGGCTCAAAGTGGACACCTTGGGCGACGGTCGGCGTCGTGCCGCCGCCGCCCAGGTCTTGCTGCTGCCCGCATGCGGTCGTAGCCATGGCGAATGCGGCCATGGCTACCCCCACTCTCAGGACGGCCTTGCAGCGCATGCGCTACTCCTCACGTCAGTGCTGGTGAACCTAGTAGGAACCCCGGCCATGAATCGTCAATGCGTTAATATCTTGCCGAGGAACTCCTTGGCACGATCCGAGCGCGGCGCGGTGAAGAATTGATCGGGCACGGAGTCCTCGACGATCTCGCCGTCGGACATGAACACCACCCGGTGCGCGGCGCGGCGAGCGAAGCCCATCTCGTGGGTGACCACCAGCATGGTCATGCCATCGCGGGCGAGCGACGTCATCACGTCGAGCACCTCCTGAACCATCTCGGGATCCAGCGCCGAGGTCGGCTCGTCGAAGAGCATCACTTTCGGGCGCATGGCCAGCGCGCGGGCGATCGCGGCTCGCTGCTGCTGACCACCCGAAAGCTGCGCGGGATACTTGTCGGCCTGATCACTGATCCCGACCCGCTTGAGCAGCTGCGTCGCAGCCTCGTGCGCTTCGGGTCTGCCGATCCGGCGCACCCGCACCGGAGCGAGCTCGACGTTCTCCGCGATCGTCTTGTGAGCGAAGAGGTTGAACTGCTGGAAGACCATGCCGACATCGGCGCGCAGCCGGGCCAGCTCCCGGCCTTCTTCGGGCAGCGGTATTCCGTCGATCTCGATCCGGCCCTCGTCGATCGGCTCCAGACGGTTGAGAGTGCGGCACAGCGTCGACTTACCGGACCCGGAGGGTCCCAGCACCACCACCACCTCGCCCGGCGCCACGTCCAGGTCGATGTCGCGAAGTACGTGCAGCGACCCGAAATGCTTGTGCACACCCACCATCCGGATCATCGGCGGGTCGGTTGTCGCGGGCGCGCTCATCCGATCCTCCAAGTGGGTGGGGCATCGAGTCATACCTACCACGCGGTTGCCCGTGGGACGAGGGTGGCTCGATGGCGGGTTTCGACCCGGCCCTACCCTGGATGGGTAAGGAAGGGTGATCTGCAGATGATGGTGAGTACCGAGCAGTGCCCACGTAGCTACCGTGTGCGCACCTACGGCTGCCAGATGAATGTGCACGACTCCGAACGGTTGGCCGGGTTGCTCGAGGCGGCCGGGTACGTGCCTGCGGGGTGCGACGCTACCCCGGATGTGGTCGTCCTCAACACCTGCGCGGTGCGGGAGAACGCGGACAACCGGCTCTATGGCAACCTCGGTCAGCTGCGCCCGATCAAGCGCGATCACCCGGGGATGCAGATCGCCGTCGGCGGCTGCCTGGCGCAAAAAGACCGCGGCGAGATCACCCGGCGGGCGCCCTGGGTCGACGTGGTGTTCGGCACCCACAACATCGGCTCGCTGCCGGTACTGTTGGAGCGGGCCCGGCACAACGACGCGGCCCAGATCGAGATCGCGGAGTCGCTGGAAGTATTTCCCTCTGCGTTGCCGGCGAAGCGGGACTCGGCGCACTCCGCCTGGGTGTCGATCTCAGTGGGTTGCAACAACACCTGCACCTTCTGCATCGTGCCCGCGCTGCGCGGCAAGGAGGTCGACCGGCGCCCCGGTGATGTGCTTGCGGAGATCGAGGCCTTGGTGGCCGAGGGCGTCGTCGAAGTGACCTTGCTGGGACAGAACGTCAACGCCTACGGGGTCGACTTCGGGGATCGGCGCGCATTCGGCGACCTGCTGCGCGCCTGCGGGACGATCGACGGTCTGGAGCGGGTGCGCTTCACCTCGCCGCATCCGCGGGACTTCACTTCAGACGTCATCGAGGCGATGGCGGCGACCCCGAACGTCTGCCACCAGCTGCACATGCCGTTGCAGTCCGGCTCGGATGCGGTCCTGGCGGCGATGCGCCGCTCCTACCGAGCGCAGCGCTACCTCAAGATCGTCGAGGACGTGCGGGCCGCGATGCCCGACGCGGCGCTGTCCACCGACATCATCGTCGGCTTCCCCGGTGAGACCGAGGCCGACTTTCAGGCCACCCTGGACGTAGTGGCGCAAGCCCGCTTCGCGCACGCGTTCACCTTCCAGTACTCGCGCCGTCCGGGCACACCGGCCGCGGACCTGGACGGCCAGGTGCCCAAGGCGGTCGTGCAGGACCGCTATGAGCGGCTCGTCGCGCTGCAGGAGAGCATTTCCTGGGAACTCAACCGAAGCCTGGCCGCCAGCGTGGTGGAGGTACTGGTCTCCGAGGGGGAGGGCCGCAAGGACGCGGTCACCCGGAGGATGAGCGGGCGCGCCAGGGACGGCCGGCTGGTGCACTTCGAACCGGGAGACAGGGAGATCCGGCCGGGCGATGTGGTACTCGCGGAGATCACCTATGCGGCGCCGCACCACCTGGTGTCCGACATGGCCTTGCGGGCGCACCGCCAGACCGCTGCGGGCGACGCGTGGGCGGCCGGTCGACGCCCGACCACCCCGGGGGTGCTTCTCGGACTGCCCTCATTCTCCAGGGCGGCGATATGACCGACGATCCGAATGGCATCGCCGCGCTGCGGGCTGAGATCGACGCAGTGGAGCGCTCGGCGTTGCACCGGGTCGACCCGGGCGCCCGCGCAGCGGTGATTTCCGGGGCGATCATGCTCCTGCTGCTGGCCGTCGCGTTGCCGTGGGTAGGCGATGCCAGCGGCTGGGACGTGCTCAGCGGCACCGCTAACCCGGTTGACCGGGTCGGACTGCTGCCGCGGATGTTCGGGGGCGTGGCGCTGGTGATGGGCGTCGGTGTGTCCGCACTGGCGCTCGTCACCCGGCGCTGGGGTCTGGTCTGGGCCAGCGCACTGGGTTGTACCTATTGCGTGCTCGACGGGGTGTGGGCAATCTGGTCGCGGCAGACCGTGCACGGCGCCGGGCCCGGCATCGGGCTGGTGTTGGCGGTGCTGGCCGTGGCGGTGCTGGCCGTGCAATGGCTGCGGCTCGCAGTGTCGCGCCAGTAGCCGGTCCCCTTCACCGGCTGGTGACAGCCCGCTCGGCTGCGGCCAACCACTCCCGCCACTGATCAGCCCGGGCCTGCGCGGTGCTGGCGCGGTGATCATCTCCAGCGGCGCGGGCCTTCGCCGCCTGTGCCTCGTACTGCTCCACCCGGTCCCGGAACTGGGCCACGCGGGCCTCGGACTCGGGGTCGATCTGCCGCCACTGCGCGTTGGCCGCGGTGCGGACCCGGTCCTCGACGGCACGCAACCGGCCTTCGAGCTCTTTGACCCGCTCGCGCGGAACCTTGCCCACGCTCTCCCAGCGTTCCTGGATATCCCGCAGCTGGGTCCGGGCCGCCTCAATATCACCGGCCGGATCAATCCGTTCCGCGGCAGCGACCAGCTCCCGCTTGCGCGTCATGTTGCGCTCCAACTCCGAGTCGCGACCGGAGAAGGTGGCCGAGCGCTGAGTGAAGAAGCGTTCCTGGGCGGCGCGGAACCGCTGCCATAAGGCGTCGTCGGCTTCCTTGGGGGCGCGCCCCGCCGTCTTCCATTCCGCCATCAGGGTCCGGAAGCGACTCGCGGTGGTGCCCCAGTCGGTGGAGTCGGCCAGCGCCTCGGCCTCGACGACCAGCTCCTCCTTACGACTTCGCGCCCCGACGCGCTGCCGGTCGAGTTCGGCGAAATGCGCGCCGCGTCGCCTGGCGAAGGCGTCCCGGGCCTTGGAGAAGCGGCGCCATAACGCCTCATCGTTTTTCCGGTCGACGCCCTTGATCGTCTTCCATTCGTCCAGGATGGTGCGCAGCCGGTCGCCGCCGGATTTCCACTGGGTGGACTCGGCGCCGATCAGCTCGGCCTCCTGCGCTAGTGCCTCCTTGCGGGCGGTTGCTCGCGCCTTGGCCTGCTCTCTGGCTGTCTTAGCGCCGGCGAGGGTGTCCTCGGCGCGCCGCTGCAGGTGATCCAGGAACGCGGTGAACCCGAGGAGGTCGCCCATGGCGGTCGGTTCGACGAGCTCATCGCGCAAGCTTCGGACCCGGGACAGCGCCTGCTTGGGGTCAGCTACTCCCGACGTCAACCGGGACTCGAGCAGTTCGGCTTCGGTGAGCAGGTCGTCGAAGCGGCGCGCGAAGTGGGCCAGCCCCTCCTCGGTCGTGCCGGCCTGCCACGAACCGACTGCTCGCTCGCCGCCAGCGGTGTGGGTGTACACCGTTCCGTCGGCAGCGATTCGTCCCCAGCGCTGCGGATCCCGGCAGGCGCGCGACACGAAGGGTCGGGCACCGGATTGAGCACTGGTCTCCAGATGTTGCTGTGTCCGGTTGTCCTCGGTCATGCCGGCCTTCCTCAAGCTCGTGGCCGCCGCCGCGTCCTGCGGGCGCCCCGACTGCACAGGTGCGTGCACCACGACGGGCTGTCCCGAAACGCTCGGCCAGGGCCGCATTGGAGCAGTTCAGGCGCGCGGGCAGGGAGCAGGTGCGAAGTGGCACTAACCTGCAGCGGTGATCGTACGCGTGGCGGTGGCGCCACATCCACCGATCCCGGTGCCGGCCGGATGAATCCACGCGCCCTCGCGGTGGTCGGCCCGACCGGCACCGGCAAGTCCGACCTTGCGGTGCAGCTGGCCCGCAGTCTGGGTGGCGAGGTGGTCAACGCCGACGCGATGCAGCTGTACCGGGGTATGGACATCGGTACCGCCAAGCTACCGGCCGCCGCGCGCGTTGCGGTGCGCCACCATCTGCTCGACGTCCTCGACGTCACCGAGGCCGCATCGGTGGCGGCGTACCAGCGCGAAGCCCGCCGCATCATCGAGGAGCTACTCGCCGCCGGTGAGGTGCCGGTGCTGGCCGGCGGTTCCGGATTGTACGTGCAGGCTGTGCTGGACGATCTGAACTTCCCGGGCACCGACCCCGAACTGCGGGCCCAGCTCGAAGCCGAACTGGCGCAGCAGGGGGCGCCGGTACTGCATCACCGGCTGCATCGACTCGATCCGGTGGCGGCCGGCCGGATCCTGCCGAGCAACGGGCGTCGGGTGGTGCGGGCGCTGGAGGTCATCCGGCTCACCGGCCGTCCGTTTTCCGCGGTGTTGCCACCGCCCGGCCCGGCGCGTTACCGAGCCACGATCATCGGGTTGGATACCGACCCTGCGGTCCTGGACGAGCGGGTCGACGCGCGAGTGGATCGGATGTTCACCGACGGGCTGGTCGACGAAGTCCGCGAACTGCTGTCTCGCGGTCTGCGGGACGGCCGAACGGCCTCGCGAGCGCTGGGCTACCAGCAGGTCATCGCCGCGCTGGACGCGGGCGCCGATCCGGCCTGCGCCGCGGGCCCGACCGCCCAAGCGACCCGGCGCTTCGTCCGCCGGCAGCGCAGCTGGTTTCGGCGCGACGGCCGGATCCGGTGGCTGGACTGCCAGCACCCCGACTTGGTCGACGCCGCACTGCGCTTGGCCGCGGACGGATAGGCTCACAGCCGATGGAGCAGGGCATCGAGTTTCTCAAGGGGCACGGGACGGAGAACGACTTCGTCCTGTTGCCCGACCCCACCGGCGCAGTGGACTTGACACCATCTCGGGTGCGCGCACTGTGCGACCGACGCGGTGGGCTGGGTGCCGACGGGGTGCTGCGGGTGGTACCAGGTGCGCTGGTGAGCGACGCGCCGCCGGACACGTCACCGGACGACTGGTTCATGGACTACCGCAATGCCGATGGATCCGTCGCTGAGCTATGCGGTAACGGGGCCCGACTGTTCGCCCACTACCTGACTGACGCCGGGTTTGTCTCCGACCGCGAGTTCCGGATCGGCAGCCGGTCTGGACCCCGCACGGTGCGGTGCAACGAGGACGGCTCGGTGACGGTCGAGATGGGTCAGGTGCAGCGCAACGGCACATCGACGGTGACCGTCGGGGGTGCAGCGTTCACCGGGCTCGTTGTGGATCTCGGCAATCCTCACCTGGCCTGCATGACCGAGGTGGCGGTGGAACAATTGGACCTCACTGTGCCGCCGGGGCACGATCCCGCAACCTTCCCGTCCGGTGTCAATGTCGAGTTCATCAACGTGCTGTCCGCAGGGCATCTGCGGATGCGGGTGCATGAGCGGGGAGTAGGCGAGACGCGCTCGTGTGGCACCGGAACGGTGGCCGCGCTCGCCGCGGTGCTGGATGCGCACGACCAGGACACCGGCGAGGCGGACGTGCAGGTATCCGGCGGCCGGCTGCACGTCGAGATCACCGGGGACGGCAGCACGCTGACCGGGCCCGCGGTTCTCGTCGCGCGGGGCTGGCTGGGTCTCGACTGGTGGTCGGCGCACTGATCAACTGGGTGCGCGGGCGAATTCGTGAGCATGATTCGCCCGGACGTGTCACGATGAGAGGTGTATGACAACCTCACCGATTCTTCCGTCCCGTGATCCCGACCCTCATACCTCCCGAGGTGAGCTGGATCTCGAAGAGCGCTCCGCGCTGCGTCGCGTGCCCGGGCTGTCCACCGAGCTCGCTGATGTCACCGAAGTCGAGTACCGGCAGCTTCGCCTGGAGCGCGTGGTGCTCGTCGGGGTATGGACCGACGACTCCGCAGCCCAGGCCGAGGCGTCGATGGCCGAACTGGCCCGGCTTGCCGAGACTGCCGGGTCGCAGGTGCTCGAAGCCATGGTCCAGCGCCGCGAGCGCCCCGACCCGGCGACGTACATCGGCTCCGGCAAGGTCCTCGAGCTGCGCGAGGTCGTCCTGCGCACCGCGGCGGACACCGTGATCTGCGATGGCGAACTGACCCCCGGCCAGCTGCGGCAGCTGGAGACCAAGCTCAAGGTCAAGGTCGTTGACCGGACCGCGCTGATCCTGGATATCTTCGCCCAGCACGCCCGATCCCGGGAAGGCAAGGCGCAGGTCGAGCTGGCCCAGCTGAGTTACTTCCTGCCGCGGCTTCGTGGCTGGGGCGAGTCGCTGTCCCGGCAAGCTGGTGGTGCGGGCGGCGGTGCCAGCGGGGGAGTGGGTACTCGCGGTCCCGGGGAGACGAAGCTGGAGACCGATCGGCGGCGCATCCACCGCCGGCTGGCCAAGCTGCGCCGCGAGATCGCCGCGATGCGAACGATTCGCGACACCAAGCGGGGCCGCAGGCGCGCCAACGAGGTGCCCAACGTAGCCATCGTCGGCTACACCAACGCGGGCAAATCCAGCCTGCTCAATGTGCTCACCGGCGCTGGGGTGCTGGTGCAGGACGCCCTGTTCGCCACCCTGGATCCCACCACTCGCCGGGCCAGCACCCCGCAAGGGCAGGAGTACACGCTCACCGACACTGTCGGTTTTGTCCGTCACCTACCGCATCAGTTGGTGGAGGCGTTTCGCTCCACGTTGGAGGAGACGGCCGACGCGGATCTGCTGCTGCATGTGGTCGACGGCGCCGATCCGATGCCTGAACTGCAGGTGGAGGCGGTGCACGAGGTTCTCGCTGAGATCACCAGGGGGCGTGAGGCGCCGATGCCGCCCGAGTTGCTCGTGGTGAACAAGATCGACGACGCGGACCAGCTCGTGCTGTCTCGGTTGCGCCACGTGCTGCCGAACGCGTCGTTCGTCTCCGCGCATACCGGGGCCGGCATCGTCGGGTTGGTCCAGCGGATCGCCGACGGGTTGCCGCAACCGCACGTGGAAGTCGACGCATTGTTGCCGTGGACCCAGGGTGCCTTGGTCGCTCGGGTGCATGCCGAGGGCGAGATGCTGGCTACCGACCACACCGAAAACGGCACCTGGCTGCGCGCACGGGTGCGACCGGACCTCGCCCGTGCGCTCACCGCGTATCTGGTCTAGGCCTGACCTCGTCGGCAGACTCACAGCCGTCGCAGCACCGTCACCACCCGGCCGAGTACGGTCGCTTCGTCGCCTGGGATCGGTTGGTAGGCGGCGTTGTGTGGGAGCAGCCAGACGTGCCCGTCACGGCGCTTGAACGTCTTCACGGTTGCCTCACCGTCGATCATGGCAGCGACGATGTCTCCGTTTTCGGCGCTGGGCTGCTGACGGACGACCACCCAGTCCCCGTCGGTGATCGCCGCGTCGACCATCGAGTCTCCCACGACGCGAAGCAGGAACAGGGATCCCTCACCGACGAGTTCTTTCGGCAGCGGGAAGACGTCTTCGACAGCCTGCTCGGCGAGCACCGGTCCGCCTGCGGCGATCCGGCCGACCACGGGAACGAAAACAGGCTTGGGGCGATCGGGCTCCCCGCTCGGGGTCTCCGAGGCCTGAGGTGGACTGTCGGCGGGCCGGACACCGACCGCGCGAGGCCGGTTGGGATCCCGGCGCAAGTAACCCTTGCGTTCCAGGGCACGCAGTTGGTGTGCGACCGACGATGTCGACGTGAGCCCGACCGCTTCGCCGATCTCCCGCACACTCGGCGGGTAGCCGAACCGTTCCACCCACTCCCGGATCACCTCGAGAACCCGTCGCTGGCGCGGGGTGAGGCTGTCGTTGCCAGTGCTGTCGTCGAGGTCGGGGAAAACATGCACCTGCGCGGCATGGCTCGGGCTGTGGGTCTGCGCTCCGGAAACGGCTACCTCCGGCTTGTCACTTGGCTGTTTTCCCAACGCTCCTCCTCGGGCTGCGAAGTTACGAGACCACCGTCGAACCCCCACGGCGCGTAACGATGCTGACGCTAGCCACCGCCCGGTCAAAGATCAAACATCTGTTCGAACAACACGCCGCACGGTCACCGACTCTGTCGGGGCGCCGTGATAGACACCGCACAGCAGTTCGATCGAACGCGCGTTCGATGGTACCCGCGATGAGGAGTCTTGATGACGGCACCAGCACGGTTGAGCAGTCCGCCCGCGGCGCGAGGTGTGGAGGTCGTGCCGAGCAGCGCCAGGCCGGTGCGGCGGCTGGCAGCGCTCACACCGGCGCTTCCGGCACCTCCAGCGCCCGTGCCACCGCTCGCTCCTGCCGTACGGAGCCACCAGGCGGGATGCTTGGTGCATCGGCGGATGCCGGTCCCGACGCAGGTCGCGATGGCGGCGGTACGCCTACCCGTGCTGCGGTCAGGCCGGCTGGCGGGCGTAGTTGCGGCGGCTACCGTGACGGTGGCCGTGGTCGGTGGCCTCGGCTGGATCGGGCAGGGCGCAAGCCCTGGGATTCCGGCGGAGACGGCGGTGATCCGCGTGGGCGGGGGCGAGACCCTCTGGGACGTGGCGCGGCGGGTGGCGCCACAGTCTGACCAGCGTGCGGTGGTGCACCGGATCCGGGAACTGAATGGGATCGTGGGCTCCGCCATAGAGCCCGGTCAGCGGTTGCAGGTGCCCGACGGACGTTGACGATCACAGATCCGTCCGTGGGCCACGCCGCCCAGTACCAGCCCTGCGGCGGCCGGATGCTGCTTCTTCGTCACCGTCGTGCGGCTTCAACCCGGTAGGCCCTCAGCGGGCAGGACGCGCTCACCGCGTGCCTGAAGGCCTGCGCCGTGGCGGCTCGACTTTATGGGCCACCACAACATATAGTAGTTACAGCGATGTTGTTCGCGTACATGTTGGGCCTGGTGCTGGTACGCATCGGCGTGACCCTGGGGAGGGGTGAGGGTTATGCACTGTCCGTTCTGCCGGCACGGCGACTCGCGCGTCATCGACTCGCGCGAGGTAGAGGATGGCCAGGCGATCCGCCGACGCCGGTCGTGCCCGGCGTGCGGTCGGCGGTTCACGACGGTGGAGGAGCTGGTGCTGGCCGTGGTGAAGCGCTCGGGTGTCACCGAGCCGTTCAGTCGCGACAAGATCATCCGCGGTGTATGCCGGGCATGCCAGGGGCGCCCGGTGGACGAGGATGCGCTGCGGCAATTGGCGCACCGGGTTGAAGAGGTGATCCGGTCCATGGGCAGCGCCGAGGTGCCCAGTCAGGAGGTCGGATTGGCCATCCTCGGTCCGCTGCGGGACCTCGATGAAGTGGCCTACCTACGTTTCGCGAGCGTCTACCGGTCGTTCTCGTCGATCGAGGACTTCGAGAAGGAGATCCGAAGCCTGCGTAACCTCCCATGCCACGACCGCACGACGAAGGATCCGACCGCTCCGGCCGGGGAGACCCGAAGCCGCGAGTATGCACACCGGACTGAGAGGGATGAGGGATGACCGAGATCGTCGGGACTTCGGCTGGCAACGGGGCGGGAGCCGCTGGAGCTTCGTCGGCCGCACAGCCTAAGCGCGCGCTACGGATGGAGCGGGTCCACACCACTGGGGCGCGCCACCCATACGACGAGGTGACGTGGCAGCGCCGGGACGTCGTGATGACCAACTGGCGCGACGGTACGGTTAACTTCGAACAGTGCGGTGTGGAGTTCCCCGACTCGTGGTCAGTTAACGCCGTCAACATCGTGACAAGCAAGTACTTCCGAGGCGCGGTGGGTACCGAGCAGCGCGAGTCGAGTTTGCGTCAGTTGATCGACCGCGTCGTGACGACCTACACCGCCGCTGGCGTCCAGCACGGATACTTCGCCACCGACACCGACAAGGAGATCTTCTCCCAGGAGCTGACCTGGATGCTGCTGCACCAGGTGTTCAGCTTCAACTCCCCGGTCTGGTTCAACGTCGGCACCAGCTCACCTCAACAAGTATCAGCGTGTTTTATCCTTTCGGTCGACGACGAGATGGAATCGATTCTCAACTGGTACCGGGAGGAGGGGCTGATTTTCAAGGGCGGTTCTGGTGCCGGATTGAATCTTTCCCGTATCCGCTCGTCGAAAGAACTGCTGTCTTCCGGAGGCACGGCATCCGGTCCGGTGAGTTTCATGCGCGGGGCGGACGCCTCGGCGGGCACCATCAAATCAGGAGGTGCCACCCGGCGCGCCGCCAAAATGGTTGTACTCGACGTCGATCACCCAGATATCGCCGAATTCGTGCAGACCAAGGCATCTGAAGAACGCAAGATCCGAGTGCTCCGTGACGCTGGATTCGACATGGACCTCGGTGGCAAGGACATCACGTCGGTCCAGTACCAGAACGCCAACAATTCGGTCCGGGTTTCCGACGAGTTCATGCGCGCCGTGGAGGCCGAAGGCGAGTTCGGGCTGCGCGCCAGAACCACCGGCGAGGTCATCGAAACGGTGCGCGCCAGGGAGCTCTTCCGCGATATCACCAAGGCTGCGTGGGAATGCGCCGACCCTGGCTTGCAATACGATGACACGATCAATGACTGGCACACCTGCCCGGAGTCGGGGCGCATCACCGCCTCTAATCCGTGCAGTGAGTACCTGCACCTGGACAACTCCAGCTGCAACCTTGCTTCGATCAATCTCATGAAGTTTCTCCGCGAGGACCGCACCTTCGATGCCGACCTATTCGCCAAGACGGTGGAGCTGATCATCACCGCGATGGACATCTCGATCTGCTTTGCGGACTTTCCGACCGAGTCGATCGGGGCGACGACCAGGGCGTTCCGGCAGCTCGGCATCGGCTACGCCAATCTCGGGGCGTTGTTGATGGCCACCGGGCACGCTTACGACTCGGGCGGCGGACGCGCGCTGGCGGCGGCGATCACTTCGCTGATGACCGGTACTGCTTATAAACGCTCCGCGGAACTCGCCGGGGTCGTGGGTCCGTATGAAGGTTATGCGCGCAACGCCGAAGCGCACCAGCGGGTGATGCGCAAGCACGCTGGCGCCAATGACTTGATCCGAACCTACGACCACAATGATCGTGCCGTGCAGAAGGCGGCCACCAGGGCGTGGCAAGATGGTATGCGAATCGGAGAGAGCAATGGTTGGCGTAACGCTCAGGCCAGTGTATTAGCGCCGACTGGAACTATAGGATTCATGATGGATTGCGATACGACTGGTATTGAGCCGGACTTCTCGCTGGTGAAGTTCAAGAAGCTGGTAGGCGGCGGATCCATGCAGATCGTCAACCAGACGGTGCCCAAGGGACTCGCTGCTTTGGGTTACCAGCAGGAGCAGAGCGAGGCGGTGATCGAATATATCGCCGAGCACGGCCACGTGATCGATGCCCCTGGGCTGCGCCCCGAGCACTACGAGGTATTTGATTGTGCAATGGGGGAGCGGGCCATTCCCCCGATGGGCCACGTTCGAATGATGGCGGCGACCCAGCCGTTCATCTCGGGCGCCATCAGCAAAACTGTCAACATGCCGGAGACGGCGACCGTCGACGAGGTCGAAGAGATCTACCTGCAGTCCTGGAAAATGGGAGTCAAGGCGCTGGCGATCTACCGGGATAACTGCAAGGTGGGTCAGCCGTTGTCAACCGGAAAGACCGCGACCACCGGGGCGGACAAGGCGGCGGTAGCCGACGCCAGGCCGGTCCGCAAGCGGTTGCCCAAGAAGCGGCCCAGTGAAACTGTTTCTTTCACCGTTGGTGGCGCTGAGGGTTATTTGACCGCAGGTTCATACCCGGATGGCGGGCTGGGTGAGATTTTTGTGAAGATGTCCAAGCAGGGTTCTACGCTGGCCGGGGTGATGGACGCTTTTTCGATCGCGATCTCGATAGCGTTGCAATACGGAGTACCGCTGGAGACCTACGTCTCGAAATTCGTGAACATGCGTTTCGAGCCGGCGGGGATGACCGATGACCCGGACGTTCGGATGGCGTCCAGCGTGGTGGACTATCTGTTCCGTCGAGTCGCGCTGGATCAGCTGCCTAAGGACAAGCGGGACCAACTGGGTATCTTGACCGTCGAAGAGCGCACTGCGCAGGTGGCCGGGGATTACGGCATCGACGCGGGCAGCGGGGCCGACGTCGAGTCCCTCCGCACCTCAGTGGACTTCAGCAATCCCGCTCCGCTGGCAGCGGGCCGACCGGCCCCGGTATACGTGGGCAGCTCCACCGAGCTGCTGGAACTGCAGTTGGGGAAGGCCGCTGACGCGCCACTGTGCATGACATGCGGGACCAAGATGCGTCCAGCCGGATCCTGCTACGTCTGTGAGGGCTGTGGCTCGACCAGCGGTTGCAGCTGAGCGAGCCGCCCCTTCCAGGCGCCACCGTGACCGGTCGCGTGGCGGCGCGCCGAGTCCGCTGTCATGGCGGCAAAAACGTAGCGACGGCCGGCAAGGTGAGCCCGCGCAGCGGCGAGAGACCGTAGAGTCGCAGCACCGGCGCCTGGGTAGCGGCCATCACCGCCCACGCGCCGAAGCCGGTCGCAGCGGTCCCGGGCAGCGCTTGGCCAGCCCGGCGACGGCGGCGATCGGCGGGACGACGTAGAGCAGGCTCAGACCGGCGAGGAGCACCGGTGAGCGGCGCAGCTGGGTGTAGGCGCTGCGGGTGACCATGGTCCACAGATCGGACAGGCGCGCGACTAGCTGTTCAGCGACTGGTCTGTGACGCAACTCACGAAATGAAGATATGTGCGTAGTGGCAACGATCTCCGGGAAGGCCGCCGAGGAATCTTGAGAGTGCGGGCGGACATTCAAGGTCATCGGAGGGATCGCTGTGGCTGCACCGAAAGTTGCCGATTATCTGCTGAGCCGCTTGCGGGAGTGGGACGTAGACACCGTCTTCGCGTATCCCGGCGACGGGATCAACGGCCTGCTGGCCGCGTGGGGTCGGGCAGAGAACAAGCCGCAGTTCGTCCAAGCCCGTCATGAGGAGATGGCGGCTTTCGAAGCGGTCGGGTACGCGAAGTTCACCGGGCGGCTCGGTGTGTGTGCGGCGACGTCGGGACCTGGTGCTATCCATCTGCTCAACGGGCTCTATGACGCCAAGCTCGACCACGTGCCGGTGTTGGCGATTGTCGGGCAGACCAATCGCAGCGCGATGGGCGGCTCCTACCAGCAAGAGGTCGACCTGCTGAGCCTGTTCAAGGACGTCGCCAGCGACTACGTGCAGATGGTCACCGTCGCTGAACAGCTACCCAATGTGCTGGATCGGGCGATCCGGATCGCGTTGGCGCGGCGAGCGCCGACCGTTGTCATCGTGCCGGCCGACGTGCAGGAGCTGGCGTACTCCGCGCCGAGCCACGAGTTCAAGATGGTGCCCTCCAGCGTGGGCATCCGCTGGCCCGAGATCGTGCCGGACTCCGACGCGTTGCGTCAGGCGGCGGAGATCCTCAACGTCGGCAGCAAGGTCGCGATCCTGGCGGGTTCCGGGGCCCGGGGAGCCACGGCCGAGCTGGAGCAGGTCGCCGAACTGCTCGGCGCCGGGGTGGCCAAAGCGCTGCTGGGCAAGGACGTGCTCTCCGACGAACTGCCGTATGTCACAGGGTCGATCGGGCTGCTCGGGACGCGGCCGAGCTACGAGATGATGAGCGCGGCTGACACGTTGCTGACGGTCGGGTCCAGTTTTCCCTATACCCAGTTCATGCCCGAGTTCGGCCAGGCCCGGGCGGTACAGATCGACGTCGATCCGGGCATGATCGGTATGCGTTATCCCTACGAGCTGAACCTGGTGGGCGATGCGGCGGCCACCCTTCGTGCGCTGCTCCCGCTGCTGACCCGCAAGGAAGACCGATCCTGGCGGGAGAGCATCGAGTCCGATGTGGCGCGCTGGTGGGAGACCATGGCGATGCAGGCAGGCCTTGAGGCAGGTCCGATCAACCCGATGCGGTTATTCTCCGAGTTGAGCACCCGGTTACCTGATAACGCGATTGTCACCGCTGACTCCGGATCGTCAGCCAACTGGTATGCCCGGCAACTGAAGTTCCGCGGCACCATGCGCGGGTCATTGTCGGGCAACCTCGCCACCATGGGGCCAGGGGTGCCCTACGGGATCGGGGCGAAGTTCGGCTGCCCGGACCGGCCGGTGATCGTGTTCGCCGGGGATGGCGCGATGCAGATGAACGGTCTCGCCGAGTTAATCACCATCAAGCGGTACTGGGAGCAGTGGTCGGATCCTCGGCTGGTCATCGCCGTGCTGCACAACGACGATCTGAACCAGGTCACCTGGGAGATGCGGGCGATGGGGGGCGCACCCAAGTTCGTCGAGTCCCAAAGCCTTCCCGACGTCGACTACTCCGGCTTCGCAGCAAGTCTGGGCCTGCGGGCCATCGCAGTGGACAAGCCCGATGACATAGCTCCCGCCTGGGACCGTGCGCTGGCCGCCGACCAGCCGACGTTACTGGACGTGCGCTGTGACCCCAACGTGCCACCGGTGCCGCCGCACGCCACCTTCGAACAGATCACCGACGCCGCCAAGGCAATGCTGGCCGGCGACGAGGACCGGTGGGGCGTGATCAAGCAAGGTGTCACGACCAAGCTGCGTAGTTCCTGCCGCATCGGCAGCGCTGAGCGTCGAGGAGCTGACATCGCCATGCTGTTCACCCGCCGCCGCGCCAATCGCCGCCTCCCTGAGCCCGAATCGGACCGCCCACCACCGGCCTCGCATAGCGCGGTGGTCTCCGCTGAGCACCTCATCGATCGGATGGGCGCGACGTCGACACCGACATCCTGCATGCCGCCGAAGCTCAGGACGTGCTCACCATCCAGCGCTTCGCGCACCTCATCGGCGGCGCCCGGATGGGCACTTCTCCCGAGAACAGCGTCGTCGATGCCAATCAGCGCGCCTGGGGCGGTCCCGAACCTGTTCCTCGCCGACGGATCGGTGTGTCCCACACAGGGTGCCGCGAACCCGGCCCTGACGATCATGGCCCTGGCTTCGCGGCTGGCACAGCGGATGGCCAGCGGCGCCGCCATGGACGACGACGCCGCGGCCCGAGCCGGCCGCACCCGATCAGTCGCAGGGAGCCGACGATGAACCTGTCCCATCCCGCGCTGGCGACCGTACTGACCGCCGCGGTACTCGCCGCGGCTGGATGCGCCGCCGGCGGAACCGCCGTGCAGACCTCGTCCAGTTCCCCGTCAGTGCCGCCCAACGCTCCTGCGCTGGAGCAGGCCTATGTCAGCGTGGTGGCCAAGGTGCTGCCCTCGGTCGTGCAGATCACCAGCGACCGCTCTCTCGGTTCGGGTATCGTTTTCGACACCAAGGGTGACATCGTCACCAACGCCCACGTGGTGGGTCAGGCGACCAAATTCCAGGTGCGCCTGGCCGACAACCCGAAGGCCATCCCAGCCACGCTGGTCGGCGCGTACCGGCCCGACGACCTCGCTGTCATCAAACTCGACCAGCCACCATCGACGTTGCACCCGGCGCACTTCGGCGACTCCGCCAAGCTGCAGGCCGGCGACATCGTGCTGGCCATGGGGAACCCGCTCGGGCTGACCGGCAGCGTCACCGACGGAATCATCTCGGGCACCGGACGCACCGTCACCGAGCCCGCCGAGGGATCTGCCCAGCCCGCGACGCTGCCCGATATCATCCAGACCAGTGCCGCGATCAACCCCGGCAACAGCGGCGGCGCGCTGGTCGACCTGGCTGGTGACGTCATCGGAGTGCCTACGCTGGCGGCGCTCGAGCCGCAGTCGGGCGGTCTTGGCGGCGCCGCGCCGGGCCTGGGGTTTGCGATTCCCAGCAATCTCGTCACCGACATCGCCGGGCAGCTCATCGCCCACGACGGCCATGTGGTCAACTCGCATCGGGCTGAGTTGGGTGTCCGCGTGGTTACCGTGGTGGGCTCGAGCGGCCAACCGGCTGGCATGGGTGTGGTCAGCGTCGTGCCTGCCGGCCCCGCTGCCGCGGCCGGGATCCAGCCTGGCGAGGTAATCACTGCGGTGAACAGCACTCCAGTGCACCGGGCTTCTGACCTCGCCGAGGCGCTGGCCACGCTCGATCCGGGTCAGAAGGTCGAGGTCACCCTGACCACCACGCAGGGCGCCACCCGCACCGTCACGGTGACCCTCGGCCAGCTCCCCGGCAGCTGACGTTGACCTCAGGGGCGCAGGGCTAGCCCTCGGCGGAGCCGTCCAGCCCGGCGAGGAAGGCCTCGAACTCCGCGGCGATCTCGTCGCCGGTGGGCAGCGCTTCGGCATCCAGGGCGGCCAGGGGGCGCCGGTCAGGACCGCCCGTGACGGCATCGAACTGATCTTCCAGACGGGCCACCACCGACATGCTCTCCGGGGAGCGGGCGATCTGCTCGTTGACCTCGGCGAGAACCCGTTGCGCTGCGGGTTGTAAAGCCTCGACAGGCAGGTTCAGCCCGCTGCTGCGGGCCAAGTGCTCCAGCAGGCCACGAGCGGATTCTGGGTACTCCGTGCGAGCCAGGTAGTGCGGCACGTGCACGACGAACCCCATCGCGTCGTGCCCGGCCTCGCCCAGCCGCAACTCCACCAGCGCTCCGGCGTGACCGGGCATCTGCATCGTGTTGAACCACCGGTGATAACCGGAGATCAACTCACGACGGGTCGCGTGTGCAGTAACCGCTGATGGGCGGGTGTGTGGGACCGCCATCGGCGCCGCGCCCAAACCCACCGTCAGGCCAACTGCGAAGCGCTCGACCAGCTCGCGAACCGCGTCGGAGAACCGCTCCCATAGCAGATCCGGCTCCGGGCCAGTCAGCAGCAAGAATGTGGTGCCTCCGCAATCCTGTACCTCGTACAGCACCAACTTGGGCTGCTCGTAACTCGCCCAACGGTCCTCGTCGAAGGTCATCGCCGGCCGGCGGGAACGGTAATCCAGCAGCTGGTCGACGTCGAAGGTGGCGACCACCCGGTGGTCCAGATTCGTCAGCAAATGTGCGACCGCCAGTTGGCCGGCTTGGCCGGCGTCGACAAATCCGGTGAGGGCGTGCACGAGCACCGTGCCCTCCCCGGTCGAAGGCTCGGCTTCAATGTGGTACAGCTCAACATTCACAGTTGATATAACGCTGCACGAGGGCGAATCCATTCCATCCGTCGCGGCGACGCCTCAGCAGTCCCGCAGTTCAGGACTCGGCCACCACGCCGCTGACGGCTGCGCAGGCTTCTCAGTGTCGATTAGGTGTGAGCTATGCATCACCCAACACCGCGTTTGGCGAAGATCGACTTCACAACAGGGCGTTGCGGCGGGCAGGCTCGGCGCCATGCCGCTCTTACCGCCACACCTCGTCGCCTTCCTCGGTGCTGTGCTGCGCAGTCCGGCCACCGTGGGCGCCGTGGCGCCGAGCTCCCCCCAACTGGCGGCTCGGCTGGCCGCCGTAGTGCCCCGCATCGGCGACCCGGTCGTGGTGGAGCTCGGGCCGGGAACCGGTTCGGTCACGACGGCCATCGAGTATCGCCTCGCTGGTCGGGGCCGCCATGTGGCGGTCGAGATCGACCCTGGACTGGCCCACTACCTGCGTACCCGGCATGCGCGGGTTGAGGTGCTGGTCGGCGACGCCGCCGAACTGGAGCGGCTGTTCGCCGAGCACCAAGTGCCTGCGGTGGACGCCGTGGTCAGCGGCCTGCCGTGGTTATTGATAGGAACCGACACGCAGCGGGCGATCGTTGCCGCGGCGGCGCGCTCGCTGCGACCAGGGGGCTGCTTCACCACCTTCGCCTACGTGCATGCGTTGTCGTTGACTCGAGCGTGCCAATTCCGGGCGTTGCTCGGCGAGATGTTCTCCGAGGTTCTCACCACTCGCACAGTTTGGTGGAATCTGCCTCCCGCGGTGACGTACGTCTGCCGAAGGCCGCGTGAGGTTCACACAGGAGCCGATGGGCGTGCCGGCGCGGCAGGATAACCACCTGCTCCGACATTCCACGGTGCGCGACGGTTCCTGGCGGGGTAGTAGTCCACACCCATACCCGCAGTCCACAGCGGGCTATGACGTGACTGTCCCCCGAGCTGCCGCGGGAGGACGGTTCGACGTCATGAGCGCACCTACCGCCGGCCGTATCCGGCTATCCGACCCCTCCGAGCTGATCGCCGCTGTCCCGCATCTACTGGGTTTCCACCCGCGCAACTCCGTGGTCTTGTTGGCGCTACACGGTAAAAGTCTTGGATTGACTCTGCGGGCCGATCTGGTCGATGACGACCAGGCCGTGGTGTTGGCCGAGCAGCTGCTGCCACCGATCGCCCGGCAGCGTCCCACGGGCGTCGCGCTGATCGTCGTCGGAGGTAGTTGCTCTCCGGCTGGCGATCCGCCACACCGCGCGTTGGTCGACGCCCTCGACAATGCGCTGACCGGCGCGGGGCTCCCCGTGGTGCACGCGGCGTGGACCGCCGAGACAGCGCGCGGCGCGCCGTGGCGTTGTTACGACGATCCGCTCTGTGCCGGCACGGTGGCCGATCCCACGACGAGCCCGCTGGCGGCCGCTACCGTCGCGGCAGGTGCGGTGACATTCGGTAGCCGGGAAGAGATGGCCGAGCTCGTGGCCGAGGACGATCCCACCACACTGCAACGGCGGGCGATCCTTCTGGACGCGGCCGATGCGGAGCATCCGATGAGCGCGCGGCTGGTAGCCCGGCGGCTGGCCCGGTTGAAGGAGCTGCACCGGGCCGCGGCCGCGGGAGATCTGGCATTGAGTGACGGCGTCGTCGCGGAGGTCGCTTCCGCGTTGTGCGACCACCGGGTCCGGGACTCCTGCCTGCCCTGGTGTACAGGTCCCGGCGCGGCCGCCGCCGAGCAGCTCTGGCTGGCGCTGGTTCGCGCGACTCCCGCGCCGGAGCGGGCTGAACCTGCGGCACTGCTGGCGCTCGCCGCGTACCTTCGCGGGGACGGCGCGCTTGCGGGCGTCGCGTTGGACGCCGCGCTGCACGCCTGCCCGCATCACTCACTGTCTGGGCTGCTGCGGGCGGCACTCGACGGTGGTCTGTCACCGGAGTTGTTACGCAGCGTCGCCGCGGACGCTGCTGCCGCCCTGATACGACCCGCGCGCAACTCCGCCAATAGACGATCGCGACGAAAGCGGTGACTGGTGATCCGCGTGGGCGCGCCTAGCCGCGGCGGGCGAACTCCCACGCGTCGGCCACAATCACGGCGAGATCGGCCCGCCGCGGTTTCCAGCCCAACTCGCAGTGCGCTCGATCGCTGGCGGCGATGAGCACCGCCGGGTCGCCGGGTCGGCGCGCCGCGCACTGTGCCGGGATCGGGTGCCCGGTGATCTCCCGGCAGGTGTCTAGCACCTGGCGCACCGAGAATCCGGTTCCGTTGCCCAGGTTGTAGATCCGATGCGCGCCGGGCACGGCCTGCGCGAGTGCCCGCTCGTGAGCGTCGGCGAGGTCCACCACATGGATGTAGTCGCGGATGCAGGTGCCGTCCGGGGTGGGCCAATCCTCCCCGAACACCATGATCTTTTCTCGGTGACCGAGAGCGACCTGCAGTACCAGCGGGATGAGGTGGGTCTCGACCGTGTGCCGCTCACCGTAGCGGTCGTACGCGCCGGCGACATTGAAATACCGCAGGCTCACGGCTGCAATGCCGTGCGCGATGGCATAGGAGCCGATGGCGTGATCGATCGCAAGTTTCGTTGCCCCATAGGGGTTGGTCGGTCGGGTGGCGGCATCCTCTGTGATCGGCACCGACGCGGGTTCGCCGTAGGTCGCGGCGGTGGAGGAGAAGACCAGCCGGGGAGTCCCGTGCTCTCGCATTGCCTCGAGCAGCCGCACCGAGGCCACCACGTTGCCCAGCCAGTAGCGCTGCGGTAGCGCCATCGATTCCGCGACCAACGAGCGAGCCGCGAAATGCAGCACACCATCGAAGCCCTCGGCCAGCACCGCGCCGGCATCCTCGACAGTTCCCTCGATGAACCGGCAGGCCGCCGGCACCGCGTCCCGGTGCCCAGTGGACAGGTCATCGAGGACCACGACGTCGTGACCGGCCTCAACCAGTCGCGTGGCGCAGATACTGCCGATGTAACCCGCGCCCCCGGTGACCAGCAGCCGCATTCGCTCCGGCGTGGTCATAGCCGACAATCCTGTCACCGTCGACGGCCCATGACCGCGTGCGCGAGGGCGCCGCTCACCTCGACTTTGGTCCCTCGGCCGGACAGCACTATCGGATGGTTCGCCCGTGCCTGGGCAGCCACCTCCACCACGTTGCCGGGCACCGCGTCGACCTTGTGCAGGTCCGCCATCAAGGTCGGGTCGAGCTGCACGTGCTCGGAGATACGTCGCACCTCTACCGTGCCGCCGCCGCGTCGGGCCACTTCGTCGAGCCGGACGAGGTCGGGTTCGACCGGGCCAGCGGCCTCTCCGACCCCGAGCTCGTCCAACCCCGGGATCGGGTTGCCGTACGGAGACGTGGTGGGGTTGCCCAGCAGCGCGACCAGCTTTCGCTCCACCGCCTCGCTCATCACATGCTCCCAGCGGCAGGCCTCCGTGTGCACCTGCTCCCACTCGAGCCCGATCACGTCGACGAGAAGAAGCTCGGCCAGCCGGTGCTTGCGCATCACTGAAGTGGCCCGGCTGCGGCCCTCCGCGGTGAGCTCGAGATGCCGGTCGTCGGCCACCGTCAGCAGGCCGTCCCGCTCCATGCGGGCCACCGTCTGGCTGACAGTAGGCCCACTTTGTCCCAGGCGTTCGGCGATCCGCGCCCGCAGCGGGACCACACCTTCCTCCTCGAGCTCGAAGATGGTGCGCAGGTACATCTCGGTGGTGTCGATGAGATCGTTCACACCAGTCTCCCTCGGTTGTGGTTATGGTAGTGGCCTGGTGGGGATATGGCGGAAACCCACTGGCAGTGAGGGCAGGATGGGTGGTATGCATCCGGTGGTCACGGCCCGAGAGCTAGCTGCGTTGCTCACTAGCCCCGAGCCCCCTGCCATAGCCGACGTACGGTGGTCGCTCACCGGGCCCGGCCGCGCCGACTACGAGGCCGGTCATCTGCCTGGGGCGGTCTTCCTCGACGTGGATACCGACCTGGCCGGGCCGCCGGGGCCGGATGGACGCCACCCCCTCCTCCCGAAGCCAGCGGCGCTGCAGGCAACCCTGCGGGCGGCCGGCGTCAGCGCCACGACCCCGGTCGTCGCCTACGACGCGGCTGACAGCTCGGTGGCGGCACGGCTGTGGTGGCTGCTGCGCTGGGTAGGACACCCTGAGGTTGCGGTGCTCGACGGAGGGATCGCGGCGTGGCGAGCGGCGGGGCTGCCGGTGACTGTCGACGTGTCTCGACGGCAGACGGGTACGAGCACGGTGGGGCCCGGGGCAATGCCAGTGCTTGAGGCGGCGCAAGCCGCGGCGCTGGCCCGCGACGGCGTGCTGCTCGACGGTCGAGTGACGCCCCGCTATCGAGGTGAGACCGAGCCGCTCGACCCGCGGGCTGGTCACATACCCGGGGCAGCCAGCGCGCCGTATGGCGAGCTGACCGACGCGCAGGGCCGCTGGCTATCGCCGAGCCGGTTGCGCGAGCTCGCGCAACGGTGGGGTGTCGGGGCGGCCGAGATCGGCGCCTATTGCGGCTCCGGGATCACCGCGTGTGCGCTGGTGCTCGGACTTGAGCGGGCCGGCGTCACCACGCCGGCACGGCCGGCAGCGCTTTACGCTGGGTCGTGGTCGCAGTGGTGCACCGACCCCGCCCGCCCGGTGGCCACCGGTCCGAATCCCGGGTAGCGGTTCGCACACCACCACGGCCGGTAACGTGCTGGGCCATGAGCGCTCCTCGCGCGGTCGTCGTCTGGGATGAGGCCCTCCTGGGCTACGACCTCGGTGGCCGGCATCCACTGAATCCCATCCGGCTGGATCTCACCGTCCGGCTGGCGCGTTCGCTGGGTGTGCTGGACGGAGTGCAGCCGCTGGCGCCGGTACCGGCCACCGACGACGAGCTGCGCACCGTGCACTCCCGGGATTACCTCGCTGCGGTCAAGCGAGCGCCGCGCGGATACGTCGGACACGGTCTGGGGACCCCGGACAACCCCATTTTCCACCGCATGCACGAGGCCTCGGCACTGGTCGCCGGTGGCTCGCTGGTCGCCGCAGAGGAGATCCTCACCGGCCGTGCGGCGCGGGCGGTGAACATCGCCGGCGGGCTGCACCACGCGATGCGTGACCACGCCTCGGGCTTCTGCATCTACAACGACTGCGCGCTGGCGATTCGTCGGCTGCTCGATAGCGGAGTGTCCCGGGTGGCCTACGTCGATATCGATGTCCATCACGGCGACGGTGTGCAGGATGCCTTCGCCGACGATTCTCGGGTGCTCACCATCTCGCTGCATCAACATCCGGCGACGCTGTTTCCGGGCACCGGCAACTCCGTCGACGTCGGAGCCCCCGGTGCTGAAGGTTCTGCGGTCAATGTCCCGCTTCCACCAGGCACGGGCGATGCCAGCTGGTTGCGGGCTTTCCACGCGGTCGTGCCCGCGTTGCTGCGCGCGTTCCAGCCCGAGGTGTTGGTCACCCAACACGGCGCGGACACGCACGTCGAAGACCCGCTCGCCGACCTGGAGCTGTCGGTCGACGGTCAGCGCGCCGCGCATCGTGCGCTAGCCGACCTGGCCGACACCGCTGCCGGCGGCCGGTGGCTCGCTCTGGGTGGTGGCGGCTACGCCCTGTTCCGGGTGGTTCCGCGATCGTGGACACACCTGCTGGGAATTCTTCTCGACCGCGAGGTGGACCCGAACACAGCGGTACCGGCCGAGTGGACGGCGTATGCCGCCGCCGTGGCGCGCGGCACACAGCTGCCGACCTCGATGACCGACGGTACCGAGCCCCGTTGGACACCCTGGGACGGGACGGGCGACACCGAGGTGGACCTGGCGATCCAGGCGACCCGGCGCGCTGTCTACCCGCTGCACGGACTCGACCCCGAGGACCCTCGGGTTTGACGGCGGGAAACGGAGTCGGAAGGCCGGACCCCCGACGGGTCCGACCTTCCGCGGCGCGCGACAGCCCTGAGCTGACGTCGCGTGGTCTGCACAACACGTGGCCTGCATCACATGTTGAGGTGACAGTGCCGGTCCAAGCGCGGTGGCGTCAATGCCTCCATTCGAGCGATAACTCGCTGAAGCTCCTTGCCGGTTAGCTGGCGTACGCCCGCAGCCGCTCCGCGCGGTCGCCATGGCGCAGCTTGGCCATCACCTCGCGCTCAATCTGACGAACCCGTTCGCGAGAGAGTCCGAAACGCTTGCCGATCTGGTCCAGCGTGTGCGGCTGGCCGTCGTCGAGGCCATAGCGCAGGCGGATGACATTCTGCTCCCGCTCTTCGAGCGTCGCCAGCACCCGGCGCAGGTCGTCCTGGAGCAACCCGGAGATCACCACGGACTCGGCGTCGGTGGCCTCGGCATCCTCGATGAAGTCACCCAGCGGAGCTTCCTCCTCGACGCCGACCGGCATGTCCAGGCTTACCGGATCCCGGGAGTAGTCCAGCAGGTCGGCGACCTTCTCCACCGGGATGCCGGATTCCTCAGCCAGTTCCTGGTGAGTCGCCTCCCGACCTCGCTGCTGGTGCAGGTCGCGTTTGATCCGGGCGAGCTTGTTGACCTGCTCCACCAAGTGCACCGGAAGCCGGATGGTTCGTCCCTGGTCGGCCATGCCACGAGTGATGGCTTGCCGGATCCACCATGTGGCGTAGGTGGAGAACTTGAAGCCCTTGGTGTAGTCGAACTTCTCCACCGCGCGGATCAGGCCGAGGTTTCCCTCCTGGATCAGGTCCAGCAGGGGCATGCCGCGGCCGGTGTAGCGCTTAGCCAGCGACACCACCAGCCGCAGGTTGGCCTCCAGCAAGTGGTCCTTGGCTTTGTGACCGTCGCTCACCAGCCGGATGAGATCGGTGCGTCGGCTGGGTGACAGCCGCGTCGCAGTATCCAGGGTGTGACGTGCGAACACGCCGGCCTCGATGCGCTTCGCGAGCTCAACCTCCTGCTGGGCACTGAGCAGCGCGGTGCGCCCGATTCCGTTGAGGTAAACCCGCACCAAGTCGGCCGCTGGGCTCTGGGCGTCGAGGTCAGCCTCGAGCATGGGGTCCGGTTCGACGAAAATCTGCGCGGCGGTCATCAGGTTCCTTCCTGCGGACGGATCCTCGTGCCGACTCCGGCGCGTATGGTGGTCGGCGCGCGACGTTGCACCAGTCTGGCCATCGAGTACCCGCGGCGATGACCTTTACAACGTCGGGAGCCCGGATTCCGTTCCCGGACTCTCGCCCAGCTCGACGAACGTGTACCCGGCGAAGTGCCCGATCCGGTGGACCCTCAGACACTTCTCAGGGTTGACTGCCGGTTAAGGGGTTTATCGCCCGGGTTGGTAGCTCTTGAAGGGCGTCACACGTCGATGAGGACCGTGAACGGGCCGTCGGCCACGCTGCGCACGGCCATTGTTGCGCCGAAGCGGCCGGTGGCCACGATGATCCCGCGGGCCCGGAGCCGGGCGACGACCTCCTCGACCAGCGGTTCGGCGTGCGTCGGGCGGGCGGCCGCGGTGAAGGAAGGCCGCCTACCCTTGCGTGTCGCTGCGTAGAGGGTGAACTGACTGACCAGCAGCACCCCGGCGCCGGTGTCGGCGACGGAGCGTTCGTCGCGCAGGATCCGCAGCTCGCATAGCTTGCGCGCCATCGTCTCGGCCTGCGCCGGACCATCGTTGTGAGTCACCGCGAGCAACACCAGCAGCCCGGGCCCGTCGAGCTCGCCGACCAACTGGTCGTCGACGAGAACCGCTGCCTCCGCGACTCGGCTCACTACCGCTCGCACGGCGACGGATCCTGCCAGGCGAACTGGTCGCCTATGGTGTCCGGAGGCACTGAGGTAGCCGAGATACTGAGGTAGCCGAGATGGAGGTGGCTGTCCGTGAACGCGTCGAACCCGTCGAACCCGTCGAACCCGTCGAACGGCGATCCCTGGAGCGAGTTGCGCCGAGACGCCGTTGAGATCGCCTCATCGATCCAGTCGCTGCTCGGGATCGACTCCGCGACGGCCGACATGGACCCGGCCGGATTCGGAGCAGCCCTGGGCAAGCTCGCGATGTCGGTGGCAGGCAATCCGCCGGCACTGTCGCAGTCGGCGATGGACTACGGCAAACGTAGCGCGCAAGCCGTGGTGACCGCGACGCTACGCAGCATCGGCCTGAACCGGGAAGGCCCTGTTAAGCCGGTTCAGGACGCCCGCTTCGCCGATCCAGCCTGGACCACCAACCCGCTGTTCTACCTGGTGCGCCAGCAACACGCGCTGTTGGAGGGATTCCTGCAGGACCTGCTGGATAGAGCGGAGTTGGATGCCGCCACCCGACGCAAGGCCGACTTCGCGCTGCGCCAAGCGCTCGACGCCACCGCGCCGACAAATTGGCTACCGACCAACCCGGCTGCGCTGAAGAAGGCGTTCGATACTGGTGGCCTCAGCTTGTTGCGCGGAGCCGGCAACGTGCTGCGGGACATGGCGACCAACAACGGCATGCCCCGCCAGGTCACACCGGGACAGTTCCGCCCTGGCCGCGAGCTGGCCGCGACGCCGGGCAGCGTGGTGTTCCGTAACCGCCTGATGGAACTGATCCAGTACAAACCGCAGACCGAGACCGTGCACCAGGTTCCGCTGCTGTTCAGCCCGCCGTGGATCAACAAGTACTACATCATGGATCTTGCGCCGGGAAAGAGCCTGGTGGAGTGGGCGGTGCGCCACGGTCATACCTGCTTCATGATCAGCTACCGGAACCCGGATGAGACGCTGGCCGACCTCACGATGAGCGATTACCTGCGGGAGGGTCTGCTGGTCGCGCTGGAGGTCGTCGAGGAGATCACCGGAGCCCCACAGACCAACCTGATCGGGCTGTGCCTCGGCGGCACCATGGCGACGGGAATGCTCGCCTGGCTCGCCGGCCGCGGCGAGGACCGGATCCGCTCGCTGACCGTGCTGAACACCCTGCTGGACTACACCGTGCCTGGCCAGCTCGGCGTGTTCACCGACGAAGCCGCTGTCCAGCGGCTGGACCGCGTCATGGCAAGCAAGGGCTACCTGCCCTCGGACAGCATGGCCACCACATTCAACCTGCTGCGGGGCCGGGATCTCGTGTGGAATTACGTGGTCAACAATTGGCTGCTGGGGGAGCAGCCGGCTCCGTTCGACATTCTGAGCTGGAATTCCGATTCGACCCGGATGCCCGCCGCCATGCACATCGAGTATCTCCGGTCCTTGTACCTCGAGAATCGGCTGGCAAAAGGTGAGCTCGAACTGGCGGGGGAGAAGCTGGATCTCACCCGCATCAGCCAGGACAGCTATTTCGTGTCCGCCGAGCGCGATCACATTGCGTTATGGAAGGCGGTCTATGCGGGTGCCCGTCTCATCGGCGGCACGGTGCGGTTCATGCTATCCAACTCCGGGCATATCGCCGGCGTGGTCAACCCCCCGAACCCGAAGTCCAAACATTGGGTGGGTACGGCGGAGACGTTGCCGGCTGACCCGGAGGCCTGGCGTCAGCAGGCCACCGAGGTCGCCAAATCATGGTGGGAGGATTGGACGCCGTGGATCGCCAAGCAGGCCGGACCGCAGCAGGCACCACCTCCGATGGGCAGCACCATGCACCCGCCGCTGGAGGCCGCCCCGGGTAGCTACGTGCGCGAGACATGAGAGCTTGCGGCGCACGGCTGCGCTGTAGCGGGATGATGTGAGCCATGGCGAGCGCGAGTGACGACGGCACGGTGCCCGACCCCTGGCAGGCCCAGCTAGGGGCATTGGGAGGGTTCATCCGGGCCCAGCGGCAGCTGGCCGACCTGTCGTTGCGCGAGATGGCAGCCCTGACCCGGATCTCCAACGCCTACCTCAGCCAGGTCGAGCGCGGCCTGCACCAGCCGTCGCTAACGGTGTTGCGGGCAATCGCGGACGCGCTCGGGTTGACCACCGACCAGCTTCTGGCGAAGGCCGGCTGGATGAAACCTGCGGCCGACGTCCCTGCCGGTCAGCCGGCCAGTACCGAGGCCAGCATCCGCTGCGACCCGAGGCTTACCGAGGCCCAGCGCGAAGCTCTGCTCGGGGTGTACCGCAGCTTCATCGACGGCAGAAGTGGTCGGTAGCGGCGCGAGCACCCCGGACAGCCTTGCTTGACATACTTATCAATCGTGCGTAGTTTGGTGATCGTATCCGATGAGCGAGGAAAGGGATGACGATGACCACGTCGCACGAGACCATGACCGACGCCGCCCGTCGCGGCCAGGAAGCCATCACCAGCGCGCTGGAGATCTGGACAGACAGTTTTCAGAGGTTCGTGCCGGTGTCGGACACCAAGTTGCGCGGCGCCGTCGAGGCCGTGGACAGCATGTTCGATTTCGCCGAGCAGATGCTGGTGACCCAGCGGGAGTTCACCAAGAGCCTGCTGGCCGCCACCACGTCGGCCGCCACCAAAGCTGCGTCTGTTGCGAAAGAGGCCGCCCTCGAGGTGAAGGATGAGGTGAAGGATGCCGGCAAGGACATGCAGGATGCGGCCAACGGCGTCCCGTCACGTCCGATGACGCGGCGCGCAGGTTCGGCTCAGGATGCGGACGGCCTCGAAGAAATAGCAACCACCGCGCCGGGGCGGACCCGGTAACGAACCCACCAAACCCTGGGGTCCCGGCAAGGGCGCTCCAGGGTAGGTGAGTATGAAGCGCAGCCATTCGGGGGACTCGCCCTCCGATACCTCCGGTGCCCTCGCCAGGTGCTGCCACCGGCTCCTACGATGACCTGACAACGGTGATCAGTTGACCGAGTGTTCCATCGATCGGTGGGAACGCACTGCAGGAGGGTCGATGTCCTCTATCGGGTTGCTGAGCGGGTCTGCCGACCGGGCGCAACGGCTTTCTCAACTTCTCAAGGACGCGGGCGCCGACCCTGTGATCATCACCGATCCCGCGGCGCTACCGGGGGATCCGGGCAGCGATGGCCTCGACTTCTACATCCAGCTGCCCGTTACGATCCATCCCGATGGCGACACCGCAGTCGCGCGCGTCGGCTCGTTCCTGTCTGCGGGCCTACTGGCCCGGTTCAGCGCGGTCGACCGGGTGCTACCGGTGCTCGCACCCGGCGCGACCGTGGTGCTGGTGTCCGGCAATACCCCAGATGAGATGTCGCTGCCCGATGACCAGCAATCGCGGCTGGCACTGCTGCATTTACTGGCGCACGCCACCCGGGCCGAGCTCGCCACCAAACACGTAGCGGTGAAGGTGGTCAGCAGCCGGCGCAGCGACCAGGAGATCGTGCACTACGCGCTGGGCGGCGACGATGATGCGCAGACTCAGCGCAGCCCCCAGGAACGGTCCGGCGCGGCCACCGACTACCAGGACTGGCGCACCGAAGTGATGGGCTTGGTCGGCATCGACATCTGATCAGTGCTCGCCAGGCTGCGCAGCGCTGGCGGGTAGTAGGCTTGGTGGGTACTTATCCGTGCCGAGGAGGTCTTGGTGAGCTTGATGTTGAGCCAGGACGCACCGGCAGACTCGTTGCTGGAGCGGGATCCGCTGGCGTTGCTGCTGGCGATGCTCCTCGATCAACAGGTGCCCATGGAGCGGGCCTTTGCGGCACCCTACGAACTGCAACAGCGCCTGGGGCACGACCTCGACGTCCACGAGCTGGCTGAATACGATCCCGATGCGCTGGCGACTCTGTTCGCCGAGCAGCCCGCCCTGCACCGGTATCCCAAGGCGATGGCTGGGCGCGTGCAGGACATCTGTCGGGCGTTGGTCGAGCACTACGACGGTGACGTGACCAGGTTGTGGCGGGATGCCGCAGACGCGCCGGAGCTGTTCGATCGGCTGGTCGCGCTGCCTGGCTACGGAACGTACAAGGCGCAGATCTTCGTAGCGCTTCTCGGCAAGCAGCGTAACGTGCGGCCCGACGGCTGGCGGGAAGTGGCCGGCCCCTTCGGGGACGAGGGTGTCTACCGCTCGGTCGCCGACGTGACCGATGCTGACTCGCTGGCCAAGGTTCGGGAGTACAAGCAACAGGTCAAGGCAGCCGCAAGGGCGAAGAAGTAGGAGGTTGGGAGTATCAAATCGGGACGTGAGGACGCGCGGGATCACCCTGAGCACGCTCGCCGACGAGGCGATGCCGCGGTTCTCATCACGGCGGCGGAACCGTCCTACGCCGAGCAGTTCGCCGCCCGGAGGCGCAAGTACGCGATCCTGATGTCGGCCCGCATCCCGTGCCTGATCCTCGCCGGCGTCTTCTATCAGACCTGGTGGGTCGCGCTGGCCTTCGTCGTGCTCTCGGTACCACTGCCCTGGATGGCGGTGCTCATCGCCAATGACCGGGCGCCCCGAAAGGCCGAGCATGTCCATAAGCTGGGCCAGGGCCTGGAGCAGGGCGACCTTCGTGGCCGTGAGCTGGAGAGCGGCGACCACCCGATCGTCGAAGGCTGAACTCCGCTGGTGAGTGGCTCTGCTGGCTAGCGAGCGGCGGTAACCTTGGTTCCCACTCACGAGTGGCATGATGGACCGGTGAGCACGCCGACCCAAACGTTGCCAGATGTCGATACCCGCCCTGAGGGGACCGACGGCACCGGCCACGATACGCCCAAGATGTTCCACTACGTGCGCAAGAACAAGATCACCGAGAGCGCGGTGATGGGCACGCAGGTGGTCGCACTGTGTGGCGAGGTGTTCCCAGTGACTCGGGCCGCCAAGCCGGGTTCCCCGGTATGCCCGGAGTGCAAGGAGATCTACGAGTCGCTACCCGGGGGCGGCGACGCCGGCTGACCGACGACGCTGCGCCGGGCGGGGCAAGCTGTCACCGCGCGGTTAGCCCGGCCAGACCTGGCGGGGACCGTCATCGGCGGGAGGTCGGGTGGCCTCCCAAACCCGGCGCCACGGGGCCACATCGTTGTCCTGCGCGGGCTGGCCGGACGCGGTGGTGGGCAGCGCGCTGCGCGATCCGGTAGGCAGCGCCAGCGAGTCGTCGGCGGCCGCTCGTAGGGCGCCATACCAGCCGAGGTCGTCCTCGGCCCAGAGAGTGGCCACGGCGCGCACCAGCCTGACGCGGAATTCGGGCACGGTCTCATCTGCTGCGATGCGCAGCGGTCGGCCGATCCGGACGGTGACCCGCGGCCTGCCAGGTTGCGGCCAGCGCCGGCCGCGGGGCATCGCGGCGAACGTGCCGCGCAGCGCGATCGGCACCGCAGGCACCCCCTTCATCGCGCAGAGTTGCGCGGCTCCGAGCTTGAACCCGGTGAGCCAGCCGTCCACCGTGCGGCTGCCCTCCGGGTAGAGCAGCAGGCTCCAGCCGCCATCGACCAGCTCGGCGGCCAGGCTGCGGCCCCGTCGCGCGCGCCGCTCCACGGGGAAGGCGTTGAACAGCAGCGTGGTGGCCGCGGCGACGGTCCGAGAGTCGAAGAAGTAATCAGCGGCGGCCCCGACCGCGAGCTTCTTGGTGATCCGCGGTGGCAGTGCACCCAGGATCAATGGGGTATCCAGGTGGCTGGAGTGGTTGGCGACGAACACCGCCGGGCCGCGGACGCTGTCGAGATATTCGCGGCCGTGCACCACCGGCCGGGTCTGGCTCCAGATCACCGGCTTGAGCATCGCCTGCTGCAGGGCGCTGCGCACCGCCCCGGCCGCGGCCGTGCGGGCCCACGCGGTAGGGAAGTCGTCGCCGTTGCCGGGCCGTTCCCAGCGTTGCGCGGAGCGTGGCACCCGCGACCGGCCCCGCCAGTCCCGGCCGTGGCG
>QHBY01000358.1 GCA_003244245.1 Pseudonocardiales bacterium | reverse complement strand
GAATACAAGCTCGAGGTCTGGGATTCACCCAACTCCGCCGGCGTGATCATCGACGCGATCCGCGCGGCGAAGATCGCGAAGGACCGGGGTATCGGCGGCCCGATCACCTCCGCGTCAGCGTACTTCATGAAGTCACCACCCGAGCAGTACTCCGACTCCGACGCCTACGCCGCCGTCGAGGCGTTCATCCGCGGCGAAGTGCACCGCTAGCCCCGAGCTTGCCCCCGGTATCCTGGCCGCCGTGTCTGCTTCCAGGCTGCTCGCGGTGGTGCTGCTCAGCGCCGCCGCGGCACTGCTCACCGTCGGGCTGCTCGGTTGGCAGCGGCGGTTGCCACGCAACCGCTTCGCCGGCATCCGCACCGCTGCAACGCTGCGTTCAGACGCCGCGTTCAGCGCGGCCAATCGGGTCGCCGCGCCGACCGTGGTCGCGGCAGGCGCGGTCTGTGCCGCTGGCGGCGGCCTGGCCCTCGGCACGGGCGGCCCGGCACTGACAGTGATCGTTGCGGTGGCCGGCACCGGCGCGGTCGGGCTGTTGCTCGCCGGTGGATTGCTGGGTCACCGGGTAGCCACGGCCATCCCAGCGCCGGCGGGTGGTTGCGCCGGCTGCGCCTGTAGCGGTGGCGGTTGCACCGCAACGTGACCCGGTCTTCGTCCAAATCTTCTAAATATCTTCGCGTGCCCGCAGTCCGACAAACACCTCGTCCACCACGGTGCGCGCGTACTGCGCCGACAGCGGCTGGTGGCTGACCAGCAGCCGGTAGTAGATCGCCCCGTACAGCGCGTCGATGGCCACGTCGGTGTCCAGGTCGGCGCGCAGCTCGCCGCGCTCGACCCCCCTGCGCAGCACCTCCGCCGCACCAGCCCGCCGGGCCGTGATCAGCCACTGGTGCAGGGCATCGGCCAGCGCGGGATCGTGCTGGCTTTCGGCGAGTAACCCGACGAACGGCTTGCCGAACCCCGGCTCGGTGAACAGGGTGGCCACCCGGGAGATCTGCAGCCGCAGGTCCTCGCGCGCCGAGCCGGTGTCGGGGAACGACAGCCGAGGGTCGGACTCGACGAACACCGCGTCCATCACCACGGCCGCCTTGCTCGGCCACGACCGGTAGATCGTGGTCTTGGCGACGCCGGCCCGGGCGGCGATCCCCTCGATGGTCAGCGCCGCGTAGCCGTGGTCCTTCACCAGCTCCAGCGCGGCGGCGAGGACCGCGCGGCGTGCCTTGTCCGACTTCGGCCTACCCGCAGCTCCCATCCGACGAGAATATCCAGATTCTAGCGATACGCAACGTAGCGTTGCAGAACGGCGGTGCCGCGGTTACTGTCGAAAGCATGACGAACAAGACAACCATCGCCACCCGCCGCCTGGGCAGCAACGGACCGACCGTCTCCGCGCTGGGCCTGGGCTGCATGGGCATGAGCTACGCCTACGGCCCGGTGGACGACGCCGAGTCGACGCAGCTGCTGCGCCGTGCCGTCGATCTCGGCGTGACCCTGTTCGACACCGCCGATATCTACGGCTTCGGTCACAACGAGCAGCTCGTCGGGCGCGCCCTGGCTCCGGTACGCGACCAGGTCATCATCGCCACCAAGTTCGGCATCGTGCGCGCGCCGGGCAGTGGCTTCTCCGGCCCGAACCCGGCCGACGGCCGTCCCGAGTACGTCCGGAGCGCCATCGACGCCTCGCTGAGCAGGCTCGGCGTCGACCACATCGACCTCTACTACCAGCACCGCGCCGACCCGACAGTGCCCATCGAGGAGACCGTCGGGGCGATGGCCGAGCTGGTCACCGCCGGCAAGGTCGGCCACCTCGGGCTGTCCGAGGCGGCGCCGGAAACCATCCGCCGGGCCGCCGCGGTGCACCCGATCGCCGCGGTGCAGACCGAGTGGTCGCTGTTCGCGCGCGACATCGAGGACGACGTGGTGCCCACCTGTCGAGAGCTGGGCATCGGACTGGTGCCCTACAGCCCGCTCGGGCGAGGCATGCTCAGCGGCGCCGTCAGCAACCTCGACGATCTCGCCGAGGGCGACTACCGGCGCACGCTGTCCTGGTGGCGCCCGGAGAACGTGGTCACCAACCAGCGCCTGCTCGACGTGGTGCGCACCGTCGCCATCAGCCGCGACTGCACACCGGGCCAGGTCGCGCTGGCCTGGATCCTGGCCAAGGGAACCGACGTGGTGCCTATCCCGGGCACCAAACGACAGCGCTACCTGGCCGAAAACCTGGATGCGCTGGCCATCGAGCTCACCCCCGCGGAGATCACGGAGCTCGACACCCTGCGCCCGGCAGGTAACCGGACAGCGAACGAGGGCGAGACGAACCGCATCACCGCCGCACTCAATTGAGGAGATCTCCGGCTGCAAATGGTTCCACTTGCCGATGCGGCTGGCAGACATGCGGTGTGCGTAACAGATCGGTAACAGTTCGTAAAAACGGGTTTTTCAGGGGCCGCCTCGGGATAGGGGTTGAATACACAGCTGGCGAAGACAGCCGGTTAATTCAGTTGAGGAGCTCTTGAATGGGCAAAATTGCAAGGCGAGCTGCGGGACTCTTGGCCACGGGAGTGGTTGCGGCCGCGATGGTTACCTTGAGCAGCGGCGTCGCAACAGCTGCTCCGCAAGCGCCCCCGCCGGTGGCGGACATTCCCAACGTCACAGGTGTGTCCACCTCGGTCGCCCTGGATTCCGGGTTTGTCTCGGCGCTGAAATCCCTGGATGTGGCACCCTCACCGTCCGGGAAGGCGAAGGTTGACAATGGTGTTGCCACGTTCCCGATCACCGGTGGCCACGTCACGGTCTACAAGCCCGGTGACGTCGACCCCTACGTGCAGGGCATGTTGATGCACGAGGGCAGTGGACTGAAGCTGACCAAGGGTGGCACCGCGGTGACACTGGAGAACTTCGTCGTCGATCCTGGCAACCCGGCGACGCTGACCGGCAAGGTGCTGGCCAACGACAAGGTCCTTGCCGACAGCACCAAGTTGTTCGATCTCGACGGATCAACTCTCCAGCCGATCACCACCAACACCCAAGCCGGCACGGCCACGCTCCGGGGTACGACGGTCAAACTGTCCGATGATGCCGCGAGTGCGCTGAACAAGGCGTTCAGCACCGATGCCCTTAAGGGCGGAACGACAGTCGGCATCGCCACGGTCATCGTCAAGCTTCCGGGACAGGGACAGGGACAGGCGCAGGGACAGGGACCGGCGCAGGCGCCCTCCGGCGGCGTGGCCGCAGGCGGCGGAAGCACTTCTGGCGTGGAACACACAGGGCTGCTTGGGGCCGGGGCTGCGGCGTTGCTGGTTGGCGCTGGAGCCGGTGCTTATGCCGTCCGTAGGCGTGATGCGTCTTCGAACGCCACGAGCTAGAACTGCACTGGGGGCTTCAACCGATGGTGCTGGGTCGCGACGTCGTATCCGGATCGCGACCCAGCACCATCCCCCACCCGATCGGAGAACGCCCGCGGTGCCACGATCAACCGACCACGGGGTCGGGACCAGGAGGCGGCGGCTGGTCGCAGCGACGTTCGCCCTGGTGCTGGGGCTCGGTGGAGCCTCGATGGTCGGCTACGCGCTGGAGCACCAGCAGGTTGCGCCGCAGCCGTCGTTGACGGTTGCCGCCCCGGGTGCTGCGCTTGCCCCGGCGCTACCGGCCGCACCGCTGAGAACGCCCGTGTTGCCGGCATCCGCGCCCACTTCGATCCACATCCCGGCGATCAACGTGTCTTCCCCGGTCAACAGTGTTGGGCTGAACCCCGACCACACCCTGGAAGTCCCGCAGCCCGGCCCGCTCTACAACCAGGCTGCCTGGTACCGCTACTCACCCGCCCCGGGCGAGATCGGACCGTCGGTGATCGTCGGGCACATCGACTCCGCCAAGGAGGGGCCATCAGTGTTCTTCAAACTGGGCGCCCTCAAGCCCGGGCAACGGATAGAGGTAGGCCGCGCCGACGGCACCACGGCGGCCTTCGAGGTCGATTCCGTTGCATCCTTTCCCAAGCACTCGTTCCCATCCCGCACCGTCTACGGTGACACCGATTTCGCCGCGCTACGGTTGATCACCTGCGGTGGAAGCTTTGACAGGTCAACCGGCAACTACATAGATAACATCGTGGTCTTCGCACATCTGCTCGCCCCGGTCCCGATTTAGCTAAGTGCCGGGCCTACTTCGCCTCCGGCTTCCTCAGCGGCAAGTACACCCGGGAGACGCTGTCCGAACGTGTCCATTCAGGGGTCC
>QHBY01000357.1:20897-29215 GCA_003244245.1 Pseudonocardiales bacterium | reverse complement strand
CTCCAAGATCGGGAAACTTGGGCCTAGCACCACGGCCAGCGCGCGTGAGCTGCGCCAGGCCGTGACCACACCGCCGAGCAGGAAGCCGGCCACGGCCAGCAGGGCTAGACCGACCCAGCTCACAGGACGCCTTTGGTGGAGGGCACCCCGCAGGTCTGCGGGTCGAACTCCACCGCGGCGCGCAATGCCCGCGCCAGCGCCTTGTACTGCGCCTCGGTGACGTGGTGCGGATCGCGACCATGCAGCACCCGGATATGTAGAGCCAGCTGCGCATGAACGGCCAGCGTCTCGAAGACGTGCCGGTTGAGCACTGTCGGGTAGTTGCCCCCCACGACGAAACCAGCCAGTACGTCAGGTTCACCGGTGTGCACACAGTAGGGACGCCCGGACACGTCTACCGCCACATGCGCCAGCGTCTCGTCCATCGGCACCCAGGCGTCGCCGAATCGCCGGATGCCGGACTTGTCCCCCAGCGCCTGATGCAGTGCCTGACCGAGCACGATGGCGACATCCTCGACGGTGTGGTGGGCGTCGACTGCAACGTCCCCGGTCGCCCGGACGACCAGATCGAACGCCGCATGCTTGCCTAACGAGGTGAGCATGTGGTCGAAGAAGGCGATACCGGTGCTCACCTCCGTGGACCCGGTGCCGTCGAGGTCTAGCTCGACGAGCACGGAGGACTCCTTGGTCACCCGCTCGATCCGCGCCGTGCGGCTCACCGTGCCTCCTCAGCCATTACAGCCGCGCTCGCGGCCAGAAACGCGTCGTTCTCCGCGGGGGTACCCACGGTCACCCGGAGGTGGCCCGCGATTCCCACGTCCCGGATCAGCACACCGTGCTCCAGGTAACGCTGCCATGCCGTCGGCGCGTCGGCGAAACGTCCGAATAACACGAAGTTGGCGTCGGAGGGCACCACCTGGGCGCCGAGGTGGCGCAGCCCCGCCATGACCCGCTCGCGCTCGGCCACCAAGGTGGCCACGGACTGCAGTGTCGACGATCCGTGCCGTAACGCGGCGCAGGCGGCCGCCTGGGTGAGCGCTGAAAGGTGGTAGGGCAGCCGCACCAGCAACAGCGCGTCCACCACCGCCGGCGCGGCGGCGAGGTAGCCCAGCCGGCCGCCCGCGAACGCGAACGCCTTGCTCATCGTCCGGCAGATCACCAGCCGGTCGGCGAACTGCTCGAGCAGCCTGATCGCGCTCGGACGCCGGGAGAACTCCCCGTAGGCCTCGTCGACCACCACGATGCCCGGCGCCGCGGCGAGCACCGCCGCCAGGTCGCCAGGCGGGATCGACTGCCCGGTCGGGTTGTTGGGGCTGGTTACGAACAGCACGTCGGGCCGATGCTCCTTGATGGCCGCCACCGCGCCCACGGGATCCAGCGAGAAGTCAGTCCTTCGCGGCGCCGGGATCCACTGTGTGCGGGTGCCCTCGGAGATGATCGGGTGCATCGAGTAGGACGGAATGAAACCCAGCGCACTGCGGTTGGCGCCGCCGAAGGCCTGCAGCAGCTGCTGGATAACCTCGTTGGACCCGTTGGCGGCCCACAGGTTCGCCGCGGTCAGCGCCACGCCGGTGCGTTCGGCCAGGTAGCAGGCCAGGTCGGTGCGCAGCGCCACGGCATCCCGGTCCGGGTAGCGGTGCAGGTTTCGTGCCGCCTGCGCCACTGCGGCGGTGACGTCGGCGACCAGCCCGGCAGGCGGCGGGTAGGGGTTTTCGTTGGTGTTCAACCGCACCGCGACGTCGAGCTGCGGCGCCCCGTAGGGAGTGCTGTTTCGCAGCTCGTCACGCAGCGGCAGGTCGGCGAGCGTTACATCGCAGCCGATCCCATCCTGTTCCGGTGTCACTGTGGTCACCGCCGTCACCGCGAGGTCCCGCGGAACCGGGCGGTGATCGCCTGACCGTGCGCGGGTAGGTCCTCGGCCTCCGACAGCGCGACGACGTGGTCGGCGACCTTCATCAGGGCATCGGAGTCATATTCGATGAGCTGGATCCCGCGCAGGAAGGTCTGCACGGACAACCCCGAGGAGTGCCGGGCGCAGCCACCGGTGGGCAGCACGTGGTTGGAGCCGGCGCAGTAGTCACCGAGCGACACCGGCGCGTACGGGCCGACGAAGATCGCCCCGGAATTGCGTACCCGGCGGGCCACCGCGGCGGCGTCGGCGGTCTGGATCTCCAGGTGCTCGGCCGCGTAGGCGTCGATCACCGACAGCCCTGCTTCCACATCGGAAACGAGGATGCAGCCGGACTGCCGGCCGGTCAGCGCGGTGCGGATCCGCTCGGTGTGCTTGGTGGCCGCGACCTGCCGGTGCAGCTCGGTGTCGACGGCGTCGGCGAGGGCTACCGAATCGGTGACCAGCACGCTGGCCGCCAGGGTGTCGTGCTCAGCTTGCGAGATCAGGTCAGCGGCGACGTGCGCTGGGTCGGCACTGCAGTCGGCCAGGATCGCGATCTCGGTGGGGCCGGCCTCGGCGTCGATGCCGATCATGCCGCGCAAGGCGCGCTTGGCTGCGGTGACGTAGATGTTGCCCGGGCCGGTAACCATGTCTACCGGGTCCAGCGGCGCGCCGTCGGTGTCCGTGCCGCCATAGGCGAGCAGTGCGATGGCCTGCGCTCCACCGGCGGCCCATACCTCGTCGACCCCGAGTAGCGCGGCGGCAGCAAGCACGGTGGGGTGCGGCCGGCCGCCGTGGGCTGCCTGCGGCGGTGAACACACCACCAGCGACTCCACCCCGGCCACCTGTGCGGGCACCACGTTCATCACCACTGTGGACGGGTAGACGGCCAGGCCGCCAGGCGCGTAGAGCCCGACCCGGGCCACCGGCACCCACCGCTGCGTGACGGTGCCGCCGGCCACCACCTGGGTGACCGTCTCGGTGCGCCGCTGATCGGCATGCGCCCGGCGGACCCGGGCAATGGACTCCGCCAGTGCGGCGCGCACCGTGGGGTCCACCTGCTCCAGCTCGGTGCGCAACGCATCGGCCGGCACCCGGACACCGGCTGGGCGCACCCCGTCGAAGCGTTCGGCGAACTCCAGCACCGCCGCCACACCGCGGTCGCGCACCGCGTCGATTACTGGCGCCACCTGGTGGGCCACCGCGTCGACATCCACCTCAGCTCGCGGCAGCATGCCGCGCAGCGCCGCGGGGCCGGGAAGACGACCACGCAGGTCGGTGCGGCCAAGCATGCGAGCCCCTCTCAATCCGAGCGTCGCCTCCCAGCGTAGGACGCTGCTGCGCATCGAGCGGCTCAGCGGGGTCTGACACCGGGAAATAACCCGGCTGAGCCTGCTGAATGTGGGACGGCGGGCGGCATTACGCTCCGTGGGATGTCGGTGCGGCGGGTTGCGGTGGGCGCTGTGTTGGGGATGCTCACGGTTGTCATTCCGTTCTCTGCGGCCGCGGCGCCGGCGGACCCGGCTCCGCCGTTGGCGGCGTACCGGGTGGCGGGGTTGGACAACTCGGCCGCGCGCACCGCCGTCGCGAACCAGGGCGTGGAGGTCCTCGCCGGCGGCCGCGACTATCTGGAGGTCCGGGCCACTCCCGCACAGGCTGACCGGTTGCGGGCCGGCGGGCTGCGACTGGACCCACTTCCAGCGACGGCACCACTGCCGGTACCGGTAGCGCCCGGCCAATTCCCCATCGGGTACCAGGGTTATCACACCTACCGCCAGCTCACCGCCGAGCTGGACTCGCTGTCCGCCGCGCACCCCAACCAGGTCGCGGTATCGAGTTACGGCAAGTCGGTGCAGGGTCGTCCGCTGCTGCTGGTGAAGATCAGCGACGACGTCCGCGTTGATAATCACGAGCCCGAGGTGCTGTTCAGCTGCGCTCAGCACGCCCGTGAGCACATCACCGTCGAAATGTGCATGCACATTGTGCGGCGGTTGGCGCAAGGCTACGGAACCGATCCGGCGATCACCCGGCTGTTGAAGTCTCGGGAGATCTGGGTGATGCCGATGGCCAATCCGGACGGCGCCGAATATGACATCTCCACCGGGCTTTTCGCGATGTGGCGAAAAAACCGCCAGCCAACCCCGGAGAATCGCGAGGTCGGCATTGACCTCAACCGGAACTGGGGTGATGAGTGGGGCTGCTGCGACGGGTCGAGCTCCAATCCCGCGAGCGACACCTACCACGGCCCCGCCCCATTCTCCGCGCCGGAAACCGCGCAGCTCCGGGACTGGGTGAACAGCCGGGTGATCGGCGGTGTGCAGCAGATCACCGCTCATATCGACTTCCACAGCTTCTCCGAGCTGGTGCTCTGGCCCTACGGGTTCACCTCCAGTGACACCGGGCCTGGCCTGAACAAGTCCGATGCGGACACCTTCCGCAAGCTGGGCGAGCAGTTGGCCGCAACCAACGGCTACAAACCTGAGCAGTCCAGCCACCTCTACATCAACGACGGCTCGATCGGGGACTGGATGTGGGCGCAGCACCACATCTGGTCCTACACCCTCGAGATGTACCCGACCAGTCTGACGCAAGGCGGCTTCTACCCACCGGCGTCGGTGATCGACCGGGAGACCGCCCGCAACGACGCGGCCGTGGACCTGCTGCTGACCTACGCGGACTGCGTACCCCGGATCACCGCGGCGCCTTGCGGCCGCCGCTAGCGGCACCTCACGAGAGGACGCACAATTCCCCAAGACATGGCGCGGGAGCTGCTCGCGCGGACGCCGAGCTACGAATTCCGGTCAGCCGGCAAGCTCTGCACGGCGTGCGGCGCGATAGTCGGCAACGTGCGCGGCGACCAGATCCACGACCAGCGGCACGAAGCCCTCGCAGTACTCCTGGCAACCACATAGGCGCCATTCGGAACCGAATGACGATCGGCGAGACCGTGAAAATCGCGGATTCGGCTCCAAATGGTGGCACCTACCGGGGCTCACGATAAGTCCAGGCCGAGGTCGAGGGCGGGGGCGGAGTGGGTGAGTGCGCCTACGGAGAGGTAGCGCACTCCGGTTTGGGCGTAGGTCCGGGCGAGGTCCAGGGTCAGGCTGCCGGAGGCCTCCAGCTCGGTGCTCGAACCCGCGGCACGGCGGACCGATTCGGCGCACTGCGCGATCGTCATGTTGTCCAGCAGCACCAGAGAGACTTCGGCGGCCAAGGCCTCCTCCAGCTCATCGAGGGTGCCCACCTCCACCTCGCAAGGCAACGCGGCAGCATGTGCCCGCACCGCCGCGATCGCCGCAGTCACCGAACCAGCGGCGGCCACGTGGTTGTCCTTGATCAACACCGCGTCCCCGAGCCCCATCCGGTGGTTGACCCCGCCGCCACAGCGAACCGCGTATTTCTGCAGCGCGCGCAAACCGGGCAGCGTCTTTCGCGAGTCCCTGATCGATACGCCGGTGCCAGCGACCGCATCCACCCATGCCGCGGTGGCGGTAGCCACCCCGGACAGATGACACAGCAGGTTCAGCGCGGTCCGCTCGGCCGTGAGCAAGCCGGCCACCGGGGCGTGGACCGCGAGGGCGACATCGCCGGCGGCAAGCCGGTCGGTGTCTTGGCGCCGCGCGATGATCTCGTATCCTCCTGCTCCGAGCACCTCGTCGAGCACGGCCATGAAGACCGGCAAACCGGCTAGCGTGCCAGGTTTACGTGGCGAGACGGTAGCCGTCGCGACAGCTCCGGAGGGCACGCAGGCCGCGGTGGTGGCGTCCGGGCCGTAGCGCAGGTCCTCCGCCAGCGCGGTGCTGATGACCCGGCGTACCTCGTCGGCATTAAGTCCCACGGTGGCGATCTCGGCGTTCACGCCACCCCACCCACCAGCGCCGGTTCGGCCGGCACCGGCGTTCCGGCATCGTCGAGGACCACGGTGATGCTGCGCCGGCGCTTCGCGGCGCGGGGGTGATCGGTGCGGAGGTGGCAACCACGACTTTCGGTGCGCGCAGCGGCGGCGGCGAGCACGGCGGCCGCGGCCAGGGTGAGCCCAGCGTCCTCAGCGTCACGCGGCGTCCGTATCCGCCGGCGTGTCGTGGCCTCCGCGACCGACGAAGCAGCCGCGAGCCCGGCCGAGTCTCGCCCGATGCCGGCGTGCGCGCTCATCGACTGCTGCAGCGCGTCGCGATCAGCGACCGGGCGAAGGTCGTAGGAGGGCAGCGGCGGGCCGGGACACCGTGACACCATGAAGTCAGCAGCCACCGCCTCCGCGGCCCGTCGCCCCATCACCAGCCCCTCCAACAGGCTGTTGGAAGCGAGCCGGTTCGCGCCGTGCAGACCGGTCCGGGCTACCTCTCCCGCGGCGTACAACCCGGGCACCGTCGTCCGGCCGCTGGTGTCGGTGACCACGCCGCCGCAGTGGTAATGCGCCGCCGGGACCACCGGAATCGGCTCGCCGCTTGGATCAACGCCGATCGACCTACAGGCCGCGTACACCGTCGGGAAACGACGGCGCAGCTCCGCGCCGCCGAGGTGGGTAGCGTCCAGCAGGACGTGGTCGGTGCCCGTCGCCGCCATCCGTCTGGTGATCGCCGCCGCCACCACGTCGCGCGGCGCCAGCGCACCGAGCGGATGTACGCCGGTCATCACCGGGGCGCCGGCGGTGTCCAGCAGTACCGCACCCTCGCCCCGGACCGCCTCGGTGATCAACGGCTGGCGGCCCCGCGAGCCCGTGCCGAGGTACAGCGCAGTCGGATGGAACTGCACGAACTCCAGGTCGGCGGTCAGCGCGCCGGCCCGTAGCGCCAGTGCCAGCCCGTCACCTGTGGCCACATCGGCATTGGTGCTGGCGGCGTAGAGCTGACCGAGACCTCCGGTGGCAAGCAGGACGGCCCGAGCGCGCAGCACGCCGTCCCCAAGCTCGTCGAGTAGGGCCAGACCGGCGACCCGGCCGGTGTCGTCGCGCAGCACCTCGGTGACCGACTGCCCTTCCAACAACGCCAACTGGCGGCTGCGGGCGGAGTCGGCCAGCGCCCGCTCTATCTCAGCACCAGTGGCGTCACCACCGGCGTGGATCACCCGGTAGGCCCGATGCCCGCCCTCCCTGGTGCGCTGCACGTCCGCCCAACCACCGTCGAAGACGGCGCCATGCGCCCGCAGCGCGTTGACCGCGCAGGGCCCGGCGGCCAGGATCGCCCGGACGGCCGCCTCGTCGCACAGCCCGGCGCCGGCCGCGAGCGTGTCCGCCACGTGCGCGTCCACGCTGTCGCCGGCCGGTGACGCATGATGACCGGGCAGCACCACCGCGATACCGCCCTGCGCCCACCGGGTGTTGCCATCCTCGACCGTGGTCTTGGTCACGGCCACCACCCGCAGGCCGAGCTCGACGGCGCGCAAAGCGGCGGTCAACCCGGCGACGCCAGTGCCGACCACCGCGAGATCCACGCTAGCCTCCCAGGCCGTCACTCGTCGCCGCCCGGCCGGCCGATAGCGATCATGCGCTGCACCGCGCTACGGGCGCCCGCAGCGATGTCGGCCGGGACGATCACTTCGTCGACACCATCGCGCAGTGAGCGCAGCAACGCCGCTGGGGTGATCATCTTCATGTACCGGCAGGAGGCCCGGTCGTTGACCGCTTGGAAGTCGACCCCGGGAGCCGCGCGGCGCAGCTGGTGCAGCATGCCGATTTCGGTGGCTACCAGTACTTCACGCGCGCCAGTCGCTCGAGCAGCATCGAGCATGCCGCCGGTGGACAAGATCCGCACCCGTTCGGCGGGTACCGCACCCGCACCAGCCAGGTACAGGGCGCTGGTCGCGCAGCCGCATTCCGGGTGGATGTAGAGCTCGGCATCGGGCCTGGCCGCGGCCTTCGCGGCCAGCTGGGCGCCGTTGATCCCGGCATGTACGTGGCATTCACCGGCCCAGATATACAGGTTCGTCCGGCCGGTGACGCGCTGCACGTGCGCGCCGAGGAACTGATCTGGCAGGAACAACACGTCACGGTCCACGGGGATGGAGTCGACCACCTCGACGGCGTTGGACGACGTGCAGCAGATGTCGGTCTCGGCCTTGACCTCGGCCGTGGTGTTCACATACGACACGACGACCGCGCCGGGGTGCTCGGCCTTCCAGTCCCGCAGCTGCTCGGCGTCGATGGAGTCGGCCAGCGAGCAACCCGCGCGCGCGTCTGGGATGAGCACCGTCTTGCCCGGTGCCAGGATCTTCGCGGTCTCGGCCATGAAATGCACGCCGCAGAAGACGATGGTGCTCGCCGCACAGTCAGCGGCGATGCGCGACAGTGCCAGGGAGTCCCCCACGTGGTCGGCGATGTCCTGGATTTCGGGCACCTGGTAGTTGTGCGCGAGCAACACCGCGTCGCGCTGCCGGGCGAGTTCGCGCACCTCCTGCCGCCAAGCTCGATCAAGCTCCGGCCCTGGGTAGC
>QHBY01000357.1:0-20890 GCA_003244245.1 Pseudonocardiales bacterium | reverse complement strand
TTCGCCAGCACCGACGCTGGCCCCTGCCTAGTTTTCGCCTTACAATCGAAAACATGAATGATAACAGCGGTGGCCTCGCGATGCACGAAGTCCTCGCCGCTGTGCTGCAGGTCCGTGACGGGCAGCTGCAGGTGCTGCTGTGGCAACGCGGCATCGAGCCCGACGCCGGGCGCTGGGCGTTGCCGGGCGGCCGGCTCGGTAACAGCGAGGACGTGCAGACCTCGGTGCTGCGCCAGCTCGCTGAGAAGGTCGACGTCCGCGAGGTCGCGCACGTCGAGCAAATCGAGGTCTTCAGCGCGCCGGATCGGATGCCGCAGGAGCGGACCGTCGTGACCGCCTTCCTCGGACTGGTGCCCTGCGTGGCCGATCCCGCGCTGCCCGGCGACACCGCGTGGCATCCGGTGACCGACGCCCTGCAAGAGTCGCCGCGCACTGCCTTCGACCACGGCCTGATCGTGCGTCGGGCCCGGGACCGGCTGCGCGCCAAGCTGTCCTATACCAACCTCGGCTTCGCGCTGGCGCCGCCCGAGTTCACTGTCTCCAGTCTGCGCGAGCTCTACGCCGTTGCGCTGGGCCACCGAGTATCGGCGACCAACCTGCAGCGAGTGCTGGCCCGCCGTGGGGTGCTGGTGCCCACTGGCGGAACCGCCGCGCCGGGACCGTCCGGCGGCCGACCCGCGGCGCTGTACCGCTTCGCGGAGCGCGGCATGCGGATCACCGACCCGTTCGCGGTGCTGCGACCACCGGAATCACAGCATTCCCCGGAAGGGGCAGTTCATTTAGCGGATCCGCGTGCGGCACCGTAACGTTTACCTGTGGCCGAGACCGTCCCGCTATTCCCGCTGGGCACTGTGCTGCTACCGGGTGCGTCGCTTCCGCTGCACATCTTCGAGCCCCGTTACCGTCAGTTGACCGTCGACCTGGTGACCGGCGCCGTACCCGGCCGCAGCTTCGGGGTGATCGCGGTCAAGCAGGGTGTGGAGTCCGCCGACGAGGTCCACGACATCGGATGCACTGCATTGCTCCAGGATGCCCGCAGACTGCCCGATGGTCGCTTCGACATCGTCACTCGCGGTAAGAGGCGGTTCCGGCTGCTCGATATCGACAACACGACCGCGCCGTACCTGGTGGGAAGTGTCGAGTGGGTGCCTGATGACGATCTACCAGCAGAGCAGTCGATGCTCCTGCCGATGCTGTCCCGCTCGGCTCGGGAAGCCCACCGGCAGTACTGCTGCGCGGCGTGGCAGCACGGTGACTGGGAGGAGCCCAAAGAGGACGTCGACGTCGCGACGTTGGCGCACCTGCTCGCCTCGGACTGCCTGCTGACCCTGGAAGATCGTCAAGCCTTGCTCGAGGAACGCGACCCAGCCGATCGGCTACGCTTGGTACGCACCCTGCTGGTGCGGGAGGCGGCATTCCTGCGGACGCTGCGTGCGGTGCCGGTACCGCTCAACCAGTTCGCGGAGAAGGCTAGCCGCAACTGACCTCACGAGCGCGGGTCCTCGGCGCCGTTCCATGCGGTGGTGAGGCAGTAGGTGACCGTGACGCCGAACGGCTGCGCGATGATCACCCAAGCTGACTCGAGCACCGGCGGCTTCGGGAACGGCACGCCGGTCTTCGTCCGATCGGGGTAGTGCGCAGCGGCAAGCCACAGCCCGACGCGCATCGCGAACCACGCCGCCACCAGCGAGCCGAGCACCGCGGCCACCAGTACCAACGGGCCACGCCATCGCCGGAACAGCCACAACGCCGCGCCGGTGAGCACCCCGGCGGCCAGCCCGAGCAGCACGAAGGTCGCCATGTCATCGAAGCGAAGCTCGCTTTGCCCTACGAAGGGCAGCACACCGCCTGGCGTGGGGGCCAGCGCGGAGCGCGCTACGAACTCGGGCGGCGCCAGCCAGGACCACAGGACGCCCAGCGGCAGGCCCAGCACCGCCACCGCACACAGCACACCCAGCGCGGGGACCAGGTCGCCCCGAACCACCGCACCGGGTCCGGACGGCACCGGCTCGGAAGCCTGCCGGACCTGCGGCTGCGCCGCGCTCATCCCGACCTCGGATGCGGGCCGTGTGCACTGCATCGCGCCGACCAGCCGGTCGGCGTCACCTGCACCACCATCCGGCGCGAGCATTCCGGGCAATATCGCGGCGGATCGAGCTCCCGGCGATGAGCGCAGCTGACGTGCTGACCGTCATCAACCGGACGTCCACAGGCGTCGCAGAAGCTCACAACGTCGCGCCCAAGGCCTTGATCGGCATACGCAGCTCGGTGAGCATCTTCAGGTCCGCCCGCGCCGGCCGGCCGAGGTTGGTCAGGTAGTTGCCCACGATGATCGCGTTGATCCCGCCCAGCATGCCCTGCTCGGCGCCCAGATCCCCGAGGGTGAGCTCGCGGCCACCGGCGAAGCGCAAGATGGTGCGGGGCAGCGCGAGCCGAAACGCGGCCACGGTCCGCAACGCGTCGGCGCCGGCCACCACGTCGTAGCTCTCATACGGGGTGCCGGGCTGCGGGATCAGGAAGTTCATCGGCACCTCATCGGGAGCCAACGAGGCGAGCTGCGCGGCGAACTCAGCGCGCTGAACCACCGTCTCCCCCATCCCGATGATGCCGCCGCAGCAGACCTCCATCCCAGCCTCACGCACCATCCGCAGCGTCTCGAAGCGCTCCTCCCAGGTGTGCGTGGTCACCACGTTCGGGAAGTGCGAGCGCGCGGTCTCCAGGTTGTGGTTGTAGCGGTGCACGCCGCTGGCCGCCAGCTCGTCCACCTGCTGCTGGGTGAGCATCCCCAGCGAACAAGCGATGTTGATCTCTGCGGTCTCCGGTTCGGCGCGGATCGCCTCGATACCGGCTCGTACTTGGGACATCAGCCGACGGTCCGGCCCGCGGACTGCGGCGACGATGCAGAACTCGGTCGCCCCGGTGGCCGCGGTCTGCTTGGCGGCCATGACCAGCCCTGGGATGTCCAGCCACACCGCCCGCACCGGTGAGTTGAACTGGCCGGACTGTGAGCAGAAGTGGCAGTCCTCCGGGCAGCCGCCGGTCTTGACGCTGACGATGCCCTCGACCTCGACCTCCGGACCGCACCAGCGCATCCGCACCTCATGCGCCAGCGCGAGCAGCTCGTCCAACCGGTTGTCGTCCAACTCCAGCACCGCAAGGACCTGCTGCTCCGGCAGCCCCGTTCCCTGTTCGAGCACCTGGTCTCGGGCGACGGCCAGCACATCGGCCAGCGGCCGGGTCACGGGTGACTCCTCTCGACGGCGACTCTCGACGGCGACGCTGCCCAGCCAGTCTGCCGCACCGGTCCGTCAGGGCTCCCAGTTGCCCGCGGTGTCCTCGATCCACGAGGCGACGTTTCCCATCTTGGCGCTCACGATGTCGGCCTGCTCGGGTGAGATCACGATGTGCCTGCCCCTGCGAATCGGTGATCGTCACCCTCCGGCATCCGCAGAGCGACGGTGACCGGCCCTTTGCCGCCGTAGGCCGGGATCTCCCAGGTCTTCTCGATCACCATCTCGCTCATGATCTTGCGCTCGATCTCCACTCGATCCATGCCGAACCATCGAACATTGCAAATACTGCACGCAATGACCTGATTGAGTGATTGGACTGGTGCTTCGCACGCTGCATAGTGCACGCCATGCCCGGTAACCCGCACACCTCGGTCCGGTCTCGCCAGGTCGCCGCCGAGCTGCGTGTGCTGCGTGAGCAGGCGGGGCTGTCCGGCGCAGAGGTGGCCAAGCGCCTGGGCATGTCGACCAGCAAGATCAGCCGGATCGAGACCGGCAACAGCGGCCTGCAGATCGAGGATGTCGCCGCGCTGCTGGGCCTGTATCAGGTGCCCGCCTCCATCCGCGATGGGCTGCTGGACCTGGTGCGGCGTTCGGAGGAACGCGGCTAGTGGACCCGCCAGCCCGGGCTGCCCCAGCTGTGGCGCAGCCTGATCGACTTCGAGGCCAAGGCCACTCGGGTGCAGAACTACGAGGCTCTGTTCGTGCCCGGGCTGCTGCAGACCGCGGAGTACGCGCGGGCGATCATCCAGGGCGTCGAACCCACCGTCTCGGAGGCCGAACTGGACAACCTGGTGGCCTCCCGGATGGCCCGCCAGGCGGTACTCAGCCGCGCCCGCGCCCCGCAGTTCTTCGCGGTGGTCGATGAGGGGACCCTGCGCCGCCCAGTCGGCGAGCCGGGGGTGATGCACCGGCAGCTGCACCACCTTCTCGGCGCGGCGGAGCAACCCCACGTGACGCTCCGAGTGGTGCCGCTGGCCGCTGGTGCGTGCTAACCGTCCGCGCACCCTCCTGGGCAGCATTCACCACCGCGCTCCGCGACGGTCAGTACGGCTGAGCCGGAAGCACCCCTCGGCTACGCAGATCGTGCGGCCGGGACCGCTGGCGGCGCCAGGACCATACCCGGCCGCGCAGTCAGAGGCCTCGTTGCCAAGACGCCAGGGCACGGGCCAAGTCGGTTCGAAGCCAGCCGATAAAACGTTCTCGCACGGTTTCAGGGTCTTCTCGGCTCGTCGCGGTGAAGGGTTCTTGGCTCACCACCTGCACCGGCCGCCGATCGGGGCCGTCCTCGCCGTTCGAGGTGACCTCCCAGGCCCCAACGACAACAGCAAGGGCCCCGGTGTTGCGGCCAACCCCGCTGACGGAGAGCAGCACGTCGAACCGACTGTCTAGGTCGATCTTCAACCGGACCCAATGATTGTACCGGGTGAAGTCCGCGAAATAGTCGAAATCACCAGCGAGGTCAATCCGCTGACTCCGATACCACATCTTCGTATCGGTGGTATTAGCGTCCACAAAAACTCGCCCCCGTACACCGCGAGTTTTGAGCACCGATCGGAGTTCTTCCTGCACTTCCGTCATCAGGTTTTTCGCATCGTCCCGGAGATCGACAGCCAGGGTCTCAAGCTCACTGCTGGTGACCTCTTCACGGGCAGCCAATCGATCCTGAATCGCAGTGAGGACGACCGCCAGCTCGTCCTGCTCCTGCGTCACCTGCGCAGCGACGCTGAGTGCCTGCATGAAACCGGCTCGTTGCAGGGTATCGAAAAACTCCACCAATGGTAGGAGGTCGTTTCTATCAGCCGCCCCAAGCGCGTCCAGATAACGTACACGATCGTCCCGACGAACTACGAGCGGCAGCCATTCAGCCCGGACGAAGATTAGCGTGGCAAGCAGCCGCGCGACCCGGCCGTTGCCGTCCTGAAACGGGTGGATCTGCGTGAACCGGTGGTGAAGCCACGCCGCGAGCACGTCCGGGCTTACCCCCTGCTCGAGGTAGCGCTCCTGCAACGCGATGAGCCGCTCCATCTCGGACTGCACCTGCTCAGGTGGACAATATTCATGGACCACGCCGTCAGCGCGCGTGGGGTTGTTGGGCAGCCTTTTCCAGTCGCCTCGGCGTAGTTCGACTTCGACGGCTCGCCCGAACTGGTCTACGGCCGTCGTGGTGGGCTGGGACTGGGTCAGCAGAGCCTGAACCTCCTTGACGAAGGACAGGCTCAGGTCGCGCCTTTGGGCGACGACATCGAACACGAGATCAACGGCGCTCCGCTGGTCTCGAAGCAGGTTCACCACCACCGTGGGATCCCGATCTGTCGAGCCATTTGGAATCAATGTGGCATCGAACCCTCGCTCGATCAGGGTTTCGGTGACACCGGTGTCGATCGAGTACAGACCCTCCAGGACACCGGTTTCCACGGCTAGCCTGTTCTTCCAGCGCTCGAGGAACGCTCGCTCCACCTCGAGCGCCCGCATGGATTCCCGTTCCTCTTTCCAAGCTTGAGCCAAGCCGTCGAGATGCGGCGCCCGGCGCGCTAGCACTGCAGTGTCGAGCTCCGTGATCGGATGCCACTGGCACCAGCTTCGGTCCACGCCCATCCCTCCACAACGGTCGCTGTCCAGCCGCGCGGGCAAGACAGGTGCCCGGATCGGCCCACAGCACCAAGGATAACCGAGGGGGCGAGAATTCAGCGAAACCGGGGTTTCTTCATCTGGGCTTCACTCTCGAGCTTGTGGACCCGCTCGTCGTGGCCGATCTGCCGAAACACGTCCGCGAGAGAGGCGAACTTGCCGAAGTCACCGGCGAACGAGGATTCGAATGATGTGCTCTCCCAGTCGGGATGCTCTGCAACCATGGTCATGTATTCGTGCTCCGCGTGGTCTTCGAAGTCCGCATTAAGGCGATATGCCCAGCGCGGGCGCGCCACGAAAAGCAACCAGGACAACTGATAATAAACGAATGCGATCGCCTGCGGTAACCAGAAGAACTTGATCTGCGGCTGGCGCCGACCGGACCTGGCGATCAGCTCCTCGATGATGAGCAGGTGGAACATCTCGTTGTCTTGCTGTGCGCGCGACTCAGCAACACGCTCGTGTATGCGCCGGGCCATACCTGTGTCCGCGTGTACGTGGGTGATGGCGATGAAGGCGACCTGTTCCCAGGCCATGTACGGAACGCGGGCGATCAACTCGAGTACCTTGAACTTGCTCAGCGTGAGCGGCTTGCCGTACACGATGTCGAGCGATCTGAACAGTATCCGCGCGGCAATTCCGTACCGGCGCCGAGGCGCCTCCCGTGTCTGGGACTGCGCCCATCGCAGCTCCTCGTGCGTGAGCCGCGGCGGTCGCCCAGGTACCGCAGCGCTCTTTCCCCGCATCCGCCATCGCAATCCCCCATGCTGCTCAGCTGTACCGCCGAATCCGTGCACACACGACGTTGGCGTTGCCTGGAGAGTAATGGTTTGGGGGTAGAAGCTCCCAAGTGTCAACGGTGTGACTGTGATCAACGGGTGGCCGGGCAAATGTAGGTTGAGCGGTCAGTCGTCGAGAACCGCGAGATCGAGTTGGCGAAGGCGCTCGGGGTCGGCGACCAGGTCGATTCCGACGATCTTCCCGCGTGTGATCGTGAAGCCGAACACAACACGCGGTCGTCCGCCCGGAGCCCACACGGCTCCCACAGCTCCGTTCACCAGCGCCGCTTGGGCGAGCCGGGCACGCCCCGAGAAGGTGTCGGCCACAGACGCCGCACCGCAGACCTCCCTCGTGGCGCCCGCACGCACAGCCGCGCCGTCAGCTCGGAGCACGACGTCTGGGTCAAGCACCGCGAGCAGCGCGTCGAAATCACCGCCGCGGGAGGCAGCGAGGAAGGCGTGATGTCGGGCTGGATCCCCATGGCCACAGCCGGGAATGACAGGTCCTGTCGGCTACTGGCACGTCGACGACATCAAGACACGCGTCAAGTCGCTCCCACGCTAATCGCCTCCGGGAAGGACGCTGACGGCAACGTCATCGGCCCCATGCAACCGGCCTGAGCTGACCTTCAAGCCGTCACCCGATCAACGGGCGGGGCCGACGGCCTCGATGTTGGCGATGGTGAAATCGCGTTGGGCGTTGCGCAGATGGCACCAGGAGTCGAGCCACCTGCCGTAGAGCTGTTGCGGCCGGATTGCCCGGGTGCTGCGGCTGCCGTTCTTGTCACGGTAGACGATGAGCACGTCGTTGTGGTGCTCCACGGCGTCTGACAGCAGCTCCAGCTCGGCGTCGTCGAGGTGCGCATTGAGCTCCGCGAGCAGGTCGAAGGTGTCCTGGTCCGAGGTGGCCCGTGCGGTCTCGCCGTCGGGGTCCGCAGCGAGCTGCCGGACCAGCTCGGCGGCCGGGAGCATAGCTCGCGGACTTGTGTTGGCCGCATGATCGAGGGTAGGCGCCTCGTGGTCGTGACGGGCTTCGACGAGCACCGTGCCTTGGGCATCTTCAGCCATCGGCGACAGGCCGACTTCCCGCAGGCGCGCCAGCACGTCATCGAGACTGGATGGACTCGCCAGGACGGTAGGGGCGAGCCGACTGAAGTGCAGCTTGTTGAGAGATCGGGTGTGCAGGATCTCGGTGATCAATGCCTCGGCGGCGATGACGCAGGAGCGCATGCCACGCACGCGCACTTGGCCGTGCTTGCGGGAGGCGTCAGTGATCAGATATTCCAGTGGCTGGGGAATCTGGCGGTCCGAGTGGGTGGCCAGCTCGGTGAGCAGGTCCTGGGCCGCCCACCCCGCATCGAGAGCGGCCCGCACGCTGGCTGGGGTGAATCGCCACGTTCTGGCGGCTCCGCGGGTCTCGGCGACCGCCGAGTCGTTCAGCAGCCGCGACACCGCCGCGCTCGACTGGCCGGAGACCACGGCGGTGAGGTCCGACTGAAGGATCACGCTGCATGACGCCTCTGGAAGCAGCGCGGTGCACCGCCGGGCCAGCTCCCCCACCGCATCCTCCGGCGCGGTCCCGGCGGCCGCCAGCAGATGCTCTCCGAGTTCCGACACCATGTCGGTCGCGATCACCCCGAGCAGTTCGGCTTCGCGGATGGCAGCGGCCACCTTGTCACCCCGTCGCTCAGCGTCGTAGCCGTGCAGCGGGAAGAACCAGTCGATCTTCTCACCGGCGGCGCGCACGGACGCACCCGCGCGGGCGGCCGTCAGCAGAGCGCGCCGCAACAGCCCCGCAGCGGACGCCAGCGGCAGGGGTGGCGGATGTTCCTTGTCCCCATCGGTTTCCCGGTTGGTCGGTGCGTGTTCGAGCGAGAACCACGCGTCGGCCAATACGGCCCACTGCCGACCTGGTTCCGCGGCCCGCCATCCCGCATAAGACCGCGTCGGCGCGTACCCCGCGTCCGCTCGACCCAGCAGACGGGCCGCGTACGCCAGGTCGATCCACAACAGCAGGACGTCGGCTGAGACCGACAGCCGCTTCGCCAGCCGCGCGCGTTCGCGAGCCCCGACCCCACCTTTCTTCAGCGCCGCGATCGGCGTCGCCCGGGCCTCGTCGAGCAGGGTCGTCATCCCGCGAAGCGTCTCCTGGGCAGCGGCTTGGGCGGCCCGACGCACCGCCGCCTCGTCGCCACCGGCTGGCGGGATGACCGGCCGTCCGGTCAGCGTGAGCTCGCGTTCGGCCAGCCAACCCGCGACCGCCACTTCCCTGGGCAGCTCAGGCTCGTGGTTGACGGACAGCAGCAGGCCAGCCGCGATCAGCAGCTCGGTCGGATCCCGATCAGCGGCGCCGCGCGCCCGGGGGCGACCGAACCCCGAGTAGTAGTAGTTGTGATAGCCACGGCGGAACTCGCCGAGCCGGTCCCTGGCAGGTTTTGGCAGTGCGGCGATCACCTTGGCCAGCAAGGCCCGATCCGCCATCAGCTCGCACAGCCGGGCCGTCAGTTCCGGCTTGCGCAGACCGTCGGTCGCGGCACCGAACGCGCCGACCGCCACCCGCAGGTTCTCGGCGAGGACCGATCCCGCGATCTTCGCCACCGGCCGGCCGCCACCGATCTCCGCCAACCAGTGCGCCTCCAGCGGTTGCGGCAGGTACAACACCCCGGCGCTGTTCCAGGCCAGCCCCCGCCCACACAGCTCAGCTACCCCGACTCGCACCGCCGGCTCAGAGGCACCCACCAGTCGCACCAGAGCTGGCATCGTCGCCGACGCACCGAGCGCGACGACCGCCTGCCCGACCATGACCATGTCCCGGTTCACCGTGCGCAACGCGGCACCCAGCGAATCCGCCCCGCTGAGCCGCTGGGCGAGCTGACCGAAACCACGCGGAACGGGCTGCACCAGAACGTCCGGACGCGCTTGGAGCAGTGCGACCAACGATGCCTCGCTCAACCCGGACAGGTACTGCGCAAATGATCTTGCACTCACGTCCGTCATTCTGCCGTCAGCCCACTCCGGGGGTACACGGGACCCCGCGACGGCCCACGTGCGCGGGTAGCGCTTGCGAAGGACGCCGACCTGTCAAGCCTCCACTTCGATCATCGCTATCGCAAGTGCAGCATTCGCCGTTACAGCGGTAACGCCTGCCGACAGTTCTGCGAAAAAGGCAGCACACCTGCGGACACTGAATGTCGTGGGTCCGACGAAAGAGGCTCACATGTCACCGACCGGCTCGCGTTTCGCTTCTCGGCGAATACTCGCCTCTGCAGCAATCATCGGTGCCTTTCTTATTAGTAGCGCCTCGATTTCGGGGTGCCAAACCGGGACGGCAGCATCACCTTACGGCTCACAGGCTCCCACCCAGGTGAGCGGCAGCGCAGCATCGCCGTTGCCTGACCCGACACCGACGGTGCCAGCACCACCTGTTGCCGTCACCTCGACAGTGGCAGCGCCACCTCCTGCCCGCCAGGTAGCTGCGCCCCGTATCGCCGCAGTCGCTCCCGCGCCGCTGCGCTCAGCGCAAGAAAACAGTTCCTGCGTCGCGTCTTCCTACCGAAACAGCGATGGCAACTGCATACCCCGACCACAGCAGGCGGCCGCAGCACCGGCCGGTGCCACCGCCCAGTGCTCCGATGGCGACTACAGCTTCAGCCAACATCGGCGAGGCACCTGTTCGGGCCATGGGGGCGTCGCTCAATGGCTGTAACCACGTAATCCAACGGCACTCAGTATCGGCAACGGAGCACGAGCATCGCCCTCGCCTGGACCCGCAACTTGCCGCCTGGCACCGCGTCCCGCTGCTTGCGTCGGGCGTTAGCCAGCAGCGGGTCGGTGGTATCCACGACGAACTCCCAGCTCCGACCATATCCCGAGTCGGGCAGCGTGAAAATGACCGGCCGGTGGTGAGAATTGATGAGAAGGAGGAAGGAATCGTCGATGATCCGTTCGCCGAGATCGTCGACTTCGGGGATGCCCCGGCCGTTGAGGAAGATCGCGACGCTCTTGGTGGACGTGACGTTCCAGTCTTCCTCGCTCATCTGCTGCCCGTCCGGGCGCAGCCAGGCGATGTCCTCGATATTGGAGCCGCGGATCGAGCGGCCCTGAAAGAACCGGCGGCGACGGAACACCGGGTGAGCAGCCCGCAGCTGGGCGAGATGGGCGGTGAACTCGGTGAGAACCGAGTTCAGCCGTGCCTCGTCCCAGTCCACCCAACTGATCTTGCTGTCCTGGCAGTAGACGTTGTTGTTGCCCTCTTGGGTGCGGCCCAACTCGTCTCCGTGCGCGAGCATCGGAACGCCTTGGGAAAGCAACAGCGTGGTCAGAAAGTTGCGTTTCTGGCGCTCCCGCAGAGCGACGACCTTGCCGTCCTCGGTGGGACCCTCGACCCCGCAGTTCCACGAACGATTGTGGCTCTCGCCGTCGCGGTTGCCTTCGCCATTCTCGTCATTGTGTTTGTGGTTGTAGGACACCAGATCGTTTAAGGTGAACCCGTCGTGCGCCGTCACAAAATTGATCGAGGCGATGGGGCGGCGGCCGTCTGCTTCATAAAGATCCGATGAGCCGGTGAACCGGGAAGCGAACTCGGCGAGTGTACCAGGTTCACCGCGCCAGAAATCGCGCACGGTATCGCGGTACTTACCGTTCCATTCCGTCCACAACGGTGGGAACCCGCCGACCTGGTAACCGCCCTCGCCGACGTCCCACGGTTCAGCGATCAGCTTGACCTGACTGACCACCGGGTCCTGGTTCACCAGGTCGAAGAACGCCGACAGCCGGGCCACCTCGTGGAATTCCCGAGCCAGGGTGGCCGCAAGGTCGAAGCGGAACCCATCGACGTGCATGTCGAGTACCCAGTACCGTAGCGAGTCCATGATCAGCCGCAGCGATTCATGATGCCGGACATTGAGACTGTTCCCGGTGCCCGTGGTGTCGTAGTAGTGTTTCTGGTCGCCGTCGACCAGCCGGTAGTAGGCCGGGTTGTCGATACCTCGAAACGACAGCGTCGGTCCGAGATGGTTGCCCTCTGCGGTGTGGTTGTAGACCACATCGAGAATGACTTCGATGCCGGCCCGATGCAGCGCGCGGACCATGGACTTGAATTCCTGCACCTGCTGGCCCTGGGTGCCGAAACAGGCGTAGTCGTTGTGCGGCGCGAAGAAGCCGATGGTGTTGTAACCCCAGTAGTTGGACAGCCCACGCTCGACAAGTGTGGAGTCGTGCACGAACTGGTGCACGGGCATCAGCTCGACCGCTGTCACGCCGAGATCACGGAAATGTTTGATCATGACCGGGTGCGCCAGACCGGAATAACTACCGCGGACGTCATCGGGAATCCGAGGATGGCGCATCGTCATGCCCTTAACGTGCGCCTCGTAGATCACCGTCTCCTGGTAGGGAATTCGCAGCGGCCGGTCGTCGGACCAGTCGAAAAACGGGTTGACCACGACCGAGGTCATCGCATACGGCGCTGAGTCGGCGTCGTTGTAGGAGTCCGGGTCACCGAACCGGTAGGCGAACAGCGCTTCGTTCCACTCGATGCGGCCGTCGATCGCCTTGGCATACGGGTCGAGCAGCAGCTTGCTCGGGTTGCACCGCAAGCCTGCCGCCGGGTCGTAGGGGCCGTGCACGCGGTAGCCGTAGCGTTGGCCGGGGCTGACCCGCGGCACGTAGCCGTGCCAGACCAGGGCGTCGCGTTCGGGCAGCGCGATCCGTGTCTCGTCGCCCGCATCGTTGAATAAGCACAGCTCGATCCGGTGCGCGGCTTCCGAGAAGATCGAGAAGTTGGTGCCCCCGCCGTCATAGGTCGCGCCCAGCGGGTAGGGCGAGCCAGGCCAGATGTCCACACAACCTCCGTAGATCCGGGTTGTTCCCGCGACGTGCCGCAGCCGCCGAGGTGTCTTTGTATCGTCCGCGCGCAGCGATCGCCACCTCAGCGCAGCACCAGGCGGCGGCGTCGCACCGCGCGGCCTGCGACAATGAGCCGTGACCGGGTTTCATCACAGGTCATCACAGAAAGGGAGGATAACCGGTTGACTGACCACGAGGTGCGCTCGCTGATCGGCCAGGTCGAGGTCGCTGTCCGCGATTCGATCGATCGGGTGCTGCCGGAGCTGGCCGGCGCCGATCCGGTCGTCCGACGTTCCGAGCACGCCGATTTCCAGTCCAACGCCGCGCTCGCGCTCGCCAAACGCGCCCGCACCAGGCCCTCGGAGGTGGCCGGCGCGGTCTCGGAGGCGCTGCTCGCTGGTACCGGCACGCTCGTCGCTGGGGTCACCGTGTCCGGACCGGGATTCCTTAACTTGACCCTGGCGGATTTCACACTCTGGCAACAGGTCGCCGCCCGGCTGGCCAGTCCGCGCCTCGGTATCGGCAGTCCGGAGCAGGGCCGGCGCACCGTCGTCGACTATTCCGGACCGAACGTGGCCAAGGAGATGCACGTCGGTCACCTGCCCAGCACCATCGTCGGTGACTGCCTGGTCCGCGTCCTCGGTTTCCTCGGCGCCGAGGTGATCCGGCAAAACCACCTCGGGGACTGGGGCACCCAGTTCGGGATGCTCATCCAGTACCTCGACGACCACCCCGAGGCCACCTGGCACCACGACCAGCTCACCGAGGGCACCTCGACCGTCTCCGCGCTGGACAACCTTTACCGGGCCGCCCGCGCCGCATTCGATGCCGACCCGGCCTTTGCCGAACGGGCCAGAGCGCGCGTGGTGGCGTTACAGGCCGGGGACAAGGACACCATCGCGCGCTGGAAGGAGATCGTCAGCGAATCGGAGTTCGCGTTCCGCGAGATCTACCACCGGCTCGGCGTACTCCTGGAGCCCGAGGACTCCGACGGCGAGTCGTTCTACAACTTCCTGTTGCCCGATGTCGCCGACGAGCTGACCACCGCCGGTATCGCAGTGGAAAGCGACGGCGCGCTCGTGGTGTTCTCCGAGGAGGTCACCGGTCCCGACGGCAGCCCGGTCACACTGATGGTCCGCAAGAAAGACGGCGGTTACGGTTACGACACCACCGATTTGGCGACCATCCGCTACCGGGTGCGCGATCTCAAAGCCGACCGCATCCTCTACGTGGTCGACTCCCGGCAGGCCTTGCACTTCCGACTCATCTTCGAGGCAGCGCGCCGCGCTGGCTGGCTCACCGACGGTATCGACGCCACCCACGTCGGGTTCGGCGCCGTACTCGGCCCCGATGGGCGGCCGTTCAAAACCCGTTCTGGCGACACCGTCAAGCTCATGGAGCTGCTGGACAACGCCGTCCACCGGGCGAAAGCCAGCGTCGCCGAGAAAGCTCACGAGCTCACCGAGGACGAGCTCACCCGGATCGCCGAGCAAGCCGGCATCGGTGCTGTCAAGTACGCTGGATTGTCCACCTCGCGCACCAAGGATTGCGTTTTCAACATCGAGCGGATGGTGTCGCTGCACGGCAACACCGGGGTGTATCTGCAGTACGCGCACACCCGGATCTGCTCCATCCTCCGCAAGGCCGGTGACGGGCCTGTAGAGGTTGACCCGACGCTGCCACTGCATCCTGCGGAGCGGTCTCTCATACTCGCCGTGGACGTATTCGGCGATACCCTCGCCGAAGTAGGCCGGGTCCTTGAACCGCACCGACTGTGCGGTCATCTCTACGAACTGGCGAAGGCATTCACCGACTTCTACGAAGCCTGCCCGGTACTCTCCGCGGCCGAAGGCGTCCGCACCAACCGCATCGCGCTGTGCCAGCTCTCCGCCCGCACCCTGCGTCGGGGCTTGAACCTGCTGGGCATTGCGGCACCAGAACGCATGTAGATCATGGCCGACGAAGGTGGTGATCCCACCTGCTGGCTACGTCGAGTCTGTCTTGAGTGCGGCCGACTCGCCGACCAGGATCCACCCGTCATGTGCACCCACTGTGGCGCGCAGATCCCTGACGACGACCCCTGGTCCAACCGCCCGGTCACACCGTGACCGGTGTGTCGAGCAGGCGCTCGATGGCGGCCAGCTTGATACACAGGACAAGCCCGTCCAGCGCCTCGGCTAGCTCCGACAGCGGCGGGTAGGTCGGTGCCAGCCGGATCACCCGATCATGAGGGTCCCTGCCGTAGGGAAACGGCGCGCCGGCGGCGGTCAGCGCGATGCCGGCACCAGCGGCCAGCTCGACGACGCGGCTGGCACAGCCGTCCAACACGTCGAGAGTGACGAAGTAACCTCCCTCAGGCACTGTCCAGGTAGCCACGCCGCTGTCGCCGAGCGCATCGCCCAGCGTGCGCTGAACGAGATCGAACTTCGGCTTGAGCAGTGCCCGGTGCCGGTTCATGTGGGCGTGCACGCCTGCCGTGGTTTCCAGAAAGAGCGCGTGCCGCAGCTGGTTGATCTTGTCCGGGCCGATCGTGCGCTTGGCGAGGTGCCCGGTCAGCCAGTCCACGTTGGCCACGGACGCGCCGTAGAAGGCCACCCCGCTGCCCGCCAGCGTGATCTTCGACGTGGAACCGAACACCAACGGCCGGTCGGCGTGGCCGGCGTCACTGGCGAGCTGCAGGATGTCGGCGACCTCGTGCCGGACCCCGGTCAGGTGGTGTACGGCGTAGGCGTTGTCCCAGAAGATCCGGAAATCGGCGGCGACGGTGCGCATTTGAGCCAACCGACCAACGGTCTGCTCGGAGTACCGGATTCCTGATGGGTTGCTGTACTTGGGCACGCACCAGATCCCCTTGATCCTGGCGTCCGCTGCGACCAGCCGCTCGACGTCGTCCATGTCCGGGCCGGCCGCGTCCATCGGAACCGTGATCATCTCGATGCGCAGCTTCTCGCACAACGCGAAGTGCCGGTCATAGCCCGGCACCGGGCACAGCAATGCCGTCCCGGTGCCCATCCCCCACGGCTGCGCAGACCCGGGCACGCCGAACAGCACGGCGTGCACCAGACACTCGTGCATCAGCTCCAGGCTGGAGTTACCGAACGCGATCAGCTGCTCGACGGGTACTCCCAGCACTTCGCTGAAGATCTCCCGCAGCTCCGCCAACCCACGCAGGCCTCCGTAGTTGCGGGTGTCGGTGCCGTCGCTGGCCAGGTGCTTGCCAGCCCCCGGAAGCTCCAGCAGCGGCTCGGACAGGTCCAGCTGCTCCGCCGACGGCTTGCCCCTGGTCAGGTCGAGGGTCAGGACCCGAGCCTGCAGTTCCCCGTATTCGCGACGCAGCCCGTCGAGGTGTCGGGCCAGATCGCTGGTCGGTAACTGGGTCAGCTTCACGCCTGCATCATCCTCGATCGGTCACCAACACGTGCAGGCCGACCGCGCGGAAGCCGACCGCGCGAGAGCCCGAGCGACGGAGCACTGCGCATTACCACCCTGTTACCAGTGGGAAAAGCTTGCAGGGCTGCGCTTGGGGTTGCCTTCCCACCGTGTGACCATCAACAACGTGGAAGTGTCGGCTGCGGATATCGCAAAGATTCCATCGGGCAATGAGTACCACTAGCCCCATGCGACCGGTGACGTGCACTGTGACGCCCGCATCCACGCCGCGGGCACAGGGCAAGCGCCTGGACTCGGTGGCCGACCACTCCGGTGTGGTCTCGGAGGCGCAGTACCTGGCCATGCGAGCCGACATCCGCATGTTGTCGACGCTGCTCGGCGAGACGTTGGTTCGGCAGGGTGGCGAGGAGCTGCTCGAGCTGGTGGAACAGGTACGCAGGCTGGCTCGGACGTCCCTGCCCGACAGCAGCGCGGAGATCAGGTCGCTGCTGTCCACGCTGGACGTCGGCACGTCCGTCCAGCTCGCCAGGGCGTTCTCTACTTATTTTCAGCTCGTCAATGTGGCCGAGCAGCTGCACCGCTCTCGGGAGCAGCGCGCTCAGGTTCGCGGGCAGCACGGCCGGCTGCGCGTGGTGGTGGACCGGCTGGCCCGGGAGGTCGATCGGGCCGAGGTGGAGGCGGTACTGGCGCGGATGGAGCTGCGGCCGGTGTTCACAGCTCATCCGACCGAAGTGTCCCGCCGGTCGGTGCAGGGCATCCTGCGCCGGGTGGCCGACGTCCTCGACCAAGACCTCCCCGAGGAACCGTTGCGACGCCGGCTCGGGCAGATGGTGGACCTGCTGTGGCAGACAGACGAGATCCGACCCGGTCAGCCGACGGTTCTCGACGAGGCCCGCGCGGTCGCCTACTACCTCGAGCAACTCGGCACCCACGCCGTGCCCGACCTGCTGGAGGACCTCGAAACCGAGCTGGCCCGGGACTCGTTCGTGCTGCCGCCGCGGTCGCGTCCGCTGGTGCTCGGCTGCTGGGTCGGGGGGGACCGCGATGGAAACCCCAACGTCTCACCACAGGTCACCCTCGATGTCTTGCGGCTCTATGCGGACCGGGCGCTGCACATCCAGCTGACGCTGATCGCTCAGCTCATCGAGGAGCTGAGCGTGTCCACCCGCGTGGTGGGTGTCTCCGAGGACCTGCGACGCAGCCTCGCCCGTGACCGGCGCCTGCTGCCCGAGATCTATGACCGCTTCCTGCGGCTCAACGCTGACGAGCCCTACCGGCTGAAGTGTTCCTTCATCCAAGCCCGCCTGACCCGTACCCGGCAGCGGATTCGCGACGGGGTCGGCCACCAGGAGGGACGGGACTACCTCGGGGCGGAGTGCTACCTGGCCGACCTGGAGGTGATGGACGCGTCGCTGCGTGGGCACCTCGGGGAACGCATCGCCGAGGCCACCCTGGCCAGGACGCTGCGCAGCGCCGGAGCGCTGGGCCTGCACCTCGCCTCCCTCGACGTGCGCGAGCACGCCGACAAGCACCACGCCGCCCTCGCCGCGCTCTACGACCCGCTCGGTGAGCTAGCGGCGCCCTACGCCGAGCTGGACCGCGGGGAGCGGACAGCACTGCTGTCCCGCGAACTGGCCGGACGGCGGCCGCTGACCGCCCGCTCCGCTGAGATGCCACCAGCGGCGGCCGACGTGCTCACCGTCTTCGACGCGATCCGGTCAGCCCAGCAGACCTTCGGTGAGCGGGCGGCGAGCACATACATCATCTCGATGGCCAAGGGCGTGGACGACGTGCTGGCCGCCGCGGTGCTGGCCCGGGAGGCCGGTCTGGTCGCGCTGACGCCGCCAGGAGACCTGGTGACCGGTGGGTGCACATCCACGGTGGATCTCGTGCCGCTGTTCGAGACGGCCGCCGAGCTGCGCCGCGCCGGAGAGCTGCTAGACGGAATGTTGCGGGACCCATCCTACCGGCGGCTGGTCCGAGCCCGAGGGGACCTGCAGGAGGTGATGCTTGGTTACTCCGACTCCAACAAGGACGCCGGGATCACCACCTCCCACTGGGAGATCCACAAGGCACAGCGTCAGCTGCGCGACACCGCCGCCGTGCACCGGGTCCGGCTGCGGCTGTTCCACGGCCGCGGTGGCTCGGTCGGTCGGGGCGGTGGGCCGGCCGGGGAGGCGGTGGCCGCTTCGCCGTACGGCACGGTCGACGCGACGATGAAGGTGACCGAACAGGGCGAGGTCATCTCCGACAGGTACTCGCTGAGCGCGCTGGCTCACGACCAGCTTGAGATCCTCCTCGCCGCGGTGCTGGAGGCCACCCTGCTGCACCAGACCTCACGGGTGCCCCCAGAGGTGCTGGACCGGTGGGACGAGGCGATGGATGTGGTGAGCGGGGTCGCCCAGACCGCCTATCGCGACTTCGTCGGCCTCCCCGGCCTGGCCGAGTTCTTCTCCGCCGCCACCCCGGTCGACGAGCTGGGCTGGCTCAACGTCGGCTCCCGGCCGATGCGACGACCGGGCAGCGGGAAAGCCACGCTGGAAGGGCTGCGGGCGATCCCGTGGGTGTTCGGGTGGACGCAGACCCGGATGCTCGTGCCCGGTTGGTACGGCCTCGGCCGCGGCCTGCGGGCCGCCCGTGATGCCGGGCTCGGTCCGGTGCTCGAGGAGATGCGGGACTGGGCGTTTTTCACCAACCTGCTCGGAAACGTCGAGATGATGCTGGTGAAGACCGACCTGCGGATCGCGGAGTCGTACGTCTCGGCCCTCGTCGAACCCAGCCTGCAGCCGCTGTTCGACACTATCGTCGCCGAGCACGACCTGACCCGGCGTGAGGTGCTGCAACTGACCGGCGGCACGACACTGCTGTCCCGGCACCCCCTGGTGCGCCACACCCTGCAGGTGCGGGCGGCCTACCTGGAGCCGCTGCACCACCTCCAGGTGTCGCTGCTGGCCCGGCGTCGCGAGGTGGACGAGCCCGACCCGGACCTGCGTCGAGCCCTGCTGCTCACCGTGAACGGGATCGCTGCCGGAATGCGCAACACGGGGTGAGCCGTAACCAGCAGACAACGGCACGGAAACGAGGTAAGCGGACGGTGGAAGTGTGGATCGCCGCCCGACGCTGACGCACTGCCCGTACTGCTCGCTGCAGTGCGGCATCACGTTGCGGGTCGCTCACGACCGGGTCCACCTGGCGCCGCAGGAGGATTTCCCTACCAACCGGGGCGGGCTGTGCAGCAAGGGTTGGAACGCGGCCGAGTTGCTGGACCACCCACAACGGCTGACCGAGCCCCTGGTCCGCGACCGGCGCGACGCGCCGCTGCGTCCCACCACCTGGGACGACGCGCTGGACCGGGTCACCCGCGCCGTACACCGCTCCCAGCGCAACCACGGTCCGGACGCCGTCGGCTGCTTCGGCGGCGGCGGGCTGACCAACGAGAAGGCCTACCAGCTCGGCAAGTTCGCCCGGGTCGCCCTGGGCACCTCCCAGATCGACTACAACGGCCGGTTCTGCATGTCTTCGGCCGCCGCGGCGACCACCCGCGCGTTCGGCATCGACCGGGGCCTGCCGTTCCCGCTGGCTGACATCGCCGCGGCCGACGTCGTCGTGCTGGTCGGTGCCAACCCGGCCGACACCATGCCGCCGGCCATGCAGTGGTTCGACGAGGGCCGCAGCCGCGGCGCGACACATATCACCATCGACCCACGGCGCTCCCCCACGGCCCGTGGCTCGAAGCTGCACCTGCAGCCGGTGCCTGGCACTGACCTGGCGCTGGCCAACGGGCTGCTGCACCTGGCGATCCGGTACGGCCACATCGACACCGACTACATCGCCGAGCGAACCTGCGGCTTCGAGCAGGTCCGCCGGGTGGTGCGCTCGTACTGGCCGGACCGGGTGGAGCGGATCACCGGCGTTCCGGCGGCCCAGTTGGACGAGGCGGCGCGACTGCTCGGTGAGGCGTCGACGGCCATGGTGCTCACCGCCCGGGGGGCCGAGCAGCACAGCAACGGCACCGACACCGCGCTGGCGTTCATCAACCTGGCGTTGGCCCTGGGCTTGCCCGGACGGTCCGGCTCCGGGTTCGCAACGCTGACCGGGCAAGGCAATGGGCAGGGCGGTCGGGAGCACGGCCAGAAAGCCGACCAGCTGCCCGGCTACCGGCGCCTCGATGATCCCCAGGCCCGCGCGCACGTCGCCGCGGTGTGGGGAGTCGACCCCGACAGCCTGCCCGGCCCGGGCACCTCGGCCTACGAGATGCTCGACCGGCTGGGCACCGACGGTGGGGTGCGCACGCTGTTGGTTTTCGCCTCCAATATCGCCGTCTCCGCGCCGCACGCTACCCACGTCACCCAGCGGCTGGCGGGGCTGGACTGCCTGGTGGTCAGCGACTTCGTGCTGTCCGAGACCGCGGCGCTGGCCGACGTCGTGCTCCCGTGCACGCAATGGGCGGAGGAGGAGGGCACGCTGACCAACCTGGAGGGCCGGGTGCTGCTGCGCCGCAAGGCGCTGGACCCGCCAACCGGCGTCCCCTCCGATCTGCAGATCCTGCGCATTCTGGCCGAGCGGCTGAGCTGCCGGGTCACGTTCGCCGATCGGCCGCGTGAGGTGTTCGACGAGCTGCGGGCAGCCAGCGCGGGCGGCCTGGCGGACTACGCGGGCATCACCTACGACCGCATCGCCGCCGAGCAGGGCGTCTTCTGGCCCTGCCCGGACGAGCGGCATCCCGGCACGCCTCGGCTGTTCGCCGACCGCTTCGCGACCCCCGACAGCCGCGCCCGGTTCCACCCGGTCCAGCACCGCGACCCGGCGGAGATACCGGACGCGCAATACCCCTACTACCTCAGCACCGGGCGCAACCGGTCGCACTACCAGTCCGGGGCGCAGACCCGGCGGGTGCGGGCGCTGGTCACCGCCGAGCCCGACGCCTACGCCGAGCTGCACCCGGAACTCGCC
>QHBY01000356.1 GCA_003244245.1 Pseudonocardiales bacterium | reverse complement strand
TGCGCTACCAGCTGCGCCACAGCCCCAATGCCTCACAACCTACCCGATGACATCCAGCGATCGACACCAGGGTTGCCACGATGTCAGACATCCCATGACGTTGGGTGTCAAGCTGCATTTTGTTGATCTTGCGGTTGGTGGTGTCCCCAGGCGGTGTGCTCGTTGTAGAGGGTGCGGGTCTTGAGGCAGCCGTGCAGGATCCCGACCAGACGGTTGCTGAGCTGGCGCAGGGCTGCCTGGTGCCCGGCTCCGCGGGCGCGGAGCTGGTCGTAGTAGGCGCGGGCGCCGGGCGAGGCGCGCAACGCGCAGAACGCCTGCCACTGCAGCGGCCCGGCGAGACGCTGGTTGCGCACGAACCGGGCCAACACGACAGTCTTCTTCCCCGATGCGCGGGTGATCGGGGCGCTGCCGGCGTAGTTCTTCCGCGCTCGCGCGCCCTGATAGCGGTCGGGGTCGTCGCCGAACTCGCCGAGCACCCGGGCGCCGAGGATCTCACCGAGGCCGGGCTGGCTCCGGTAGATCTCCGCGTCCGGGTGCCGGCCAAAACTGGCCTCGACCTGCCCTTGCAGGGTCGTGATCTGGGTAGTGAACGCGATGATCACGGCGACGGTCGCGGCAGTCGTGGCGGCATAGGCCGCGACCAGCTCCGGCGGCTGGGTCAGGTGATCAGCGCGCAGCAGTGTCTGGATCCGCTCGGCCTTGGCCTCCACGTCACGGCGACGAGCCCGCTTGAGCGCGCCGGCGATCCGCGACCGCGACAGTCGCGCCGCGCGTTGCGGGTCCGGGGCGGCACCCAGCAAGTCCAGCGCATCAGCCGCGGTGAGGTCGTCGAACGCCTCCAACGCGGCGGGGAAGTACTCCCGCAACGACGACCGCAGCCGCAGCATGTGCCGGTGCCGCTCCCAGATCATGCTCTGGTGCCCCCGGGCGACAACCTTGATCCCCTCGACCAGCGGGCTGTCCCCGGCGAGCGGACGCAGCTGGTGAGCGTCGGTGCGGACCATGTCGGCCAGCGCGTGCGCGTCCCCGGCGTCGCTCTTCGCTCCCGAAGTGCCGTGTCGTTCCCGATAGCGGGCCACCTGACGCGGGTTGACCGCGAACACCCGATAGCCGGCCGCGACCAGCGCGGCGACCCACGGCCCGCGGTCGGTCTCGATCCCCACCCACACCTGATCAGCGCTGGTGTCCTCACCGGTGAACCCGGCGATCAGCTCGTGCAACCGGGCGATTCCGGCGACTCCTTCCGGGAACCCGAGCCTTGACCAGCCGGCGCCCGGCGTCGTCCTGCACCTCCACATCGTGATGATCTTCCGCCCAGTCGTCGCCGACGAACAACACCACCGCCACCCCTCCCACCAGCACGAACCGTCATGAGCTGGCAGCGCGCAGGAGATCACCGCGGCCTAATGGACCAGTGCTCGCGCTCCGAAACGCAGAGCGGGCACGTCATCCCATCAGCGGTCTAGGACCTCCCGACCACCGGTGGGGGCACTGTCTGACACTAGGACTCAACTACGTCCTGGCGGTGCGAGTGCTCACCCACCGGCGGCTACCGGCACCGAGCCTTCCCTATCCGGCTCGGCAGGTCCCATTAGGCAGTGTTCGTGGCGCTGGCAGCCCATCACGTCGCACCCGGGGTCTGCGACAGGGCACAACCCGCGGTCCTCGCGGTCGCCGCGGTCCGGACACGGCTGGCTGTCGATGATCAGCTGGGCGCCGGCGGAACGGTTGATGACCGTCTGGGTGCCGGTGTCGGCGCCGTCGAACAGGGCGGCGTATTCGGCCGCCTGCTCCGGGTCTGCGAACAGGTACAGCCCATCGAAGGTGTCGCGCTGCACCAGGTACACCGTGGGGTGAGCACCGCCGTGATCAGGCTCGGCCCGGGTGTAGCGGCTCAGGGCGGCGGCGGGATCGACACCGAGGTCGGTGAACCACTCGCACAGCACGCTGACGGTGTCTCCGCCCGGCCAGGAGCCGTCGGCATGCTCGAGTTCCTTGAGCCGACCGAGCAGGTCGAACACCGCTGGGGGTAGAGCGACCGGGCCCTGCTCGGTGAGCTGCGTGTCGCTGGTTGATGTGGACATGGGTGGACCTCGCTTCTTCGTGATCGACGGGTTCGCGGCGGTGCACGCCGACTGGTGGGGCGTGACTCGCCCAGCCCGGCGGCCGCGCCCGCGGGTGAGGGTTCGGCACTCAGCCGATCGGTGTGAGAACGCCATCCCTCCCGACCGGGGGTAGGCGGGTGAGTCGCGTTCTCACCGGATCGGATCGGGTGGCCGGAGGATCACCAACGCGGCGTCGAGCCGTCGGGCAGAGTCAGCTCGCCCCACCACCGGCCGGGCTACGGGCCGAGTCGTTCCTCGAGCGCCACCCACGCCCGATGGGGTTTCGCCGGACCGCGAAACGCGCGGGCCAGGCCCACGGCCTGCATGCGGACCTCGTCGCGTCGTGGGTCGTCGGCCCGGGCGATATCGGTGATGTGCTCGTAGCGCACGGTGTCGGTCCAGTCGGCCAGCAGGGAGGGCACCGTCACCGACTTGGCGTTCACCCGCACCGCCGGATACCAACGGCCTTGGTGCAGCACCAGATCACCGGGCCGCAGGTCGACGGGGCCGTAGTTGGTGGCGGCACCGTCGCGGATCTGCTCCGCCCGCACGCCTGTCCAGTGCTCGAGCTGAGCGGTGAGATACCGGTGTTGTTCCTCGAGCGCGACGGCGCCGGCCGCGCTCAGCCCGCCCAGACCGATGTCGGTGGCGGGAACTCCGCGCTCGATCAGGAGTTCCC
>QHBY01000355.1 GCA_003244245.1 Pseudonocardiales bacterium | reverse complement strand
GGTCGGAGAGCTCTCCACGTTCTGTCGCGAGCTCGCGGTGGAGTTCGAGGCCGCCTGCCGCGACCAGGGCAACTGGGGACTGGCCAAGTCGATGGGCGCTCAGATGCTCGCCGACGGCGTTGACCTCGGCGACGAGCACGCCGTCGAGGCGTGGATGACCGACTTCAACGCTCGCCCANNTGTGCACGACCGCCGAGCTCGGCTGGCGCCCGGCGAGCCAAGCGCAAGGCTACGAGAACCGCACGCAAGCGAAACCGACGCTGAGGCACGCCGCAGGCTCGCTTTGAGCTACCATCTCCCTCATCTCCACTGAGTCCACTCTGATAACAATCCGCGAGGCGGCGCGGCGGTTGGGAGTCCACGAGAACACGGTGCGTCGCTATACGGATCGGGGGCTGATACGCGCGGTGCGGCTGCCGTCAGGAGTGCGGCGCGTACGCCCGGAGGACATCGAGTCCCTGGGTCGTGCCTCAGCTTCTGCAGAGGCTCGAGCAACGGCATGCGCGGGGCAGCCGGAACGCACCCTCGACCAGCTCGCCGCGGTTCAGGGCGTAGGACGCGCACGCTCGCTCGACGATCTCGTGGCCTCTGAGATCTGGCAGTCAGACGAAGAGCTCGCTGAGTTTCTCGCCCTGACCTACGCCGAGCGAGACCGTGACCGCTGACGTAGTCGTCATCGACACAGATGTGGCCTCCAGACTCATGCGGGACTCGCTCCCAGGCGAGCTGCGCTCCCGGCTGACAGACGTGGTCATGTGCGTCACGTTCGTGACGGTCGGCGAGCTCTTCCGGGGCGCCGTGCACGCTCGTTGGGGTGCGCGCCGCGTGGCGACGCTCACCGACTGGCTGACCCGGATGACGACGATCCCCGGAGAGGCGGCGGTGGCACGCCGCTGGGGCGAGATCACGGGACGAGCGCTGGCGGCGGGGCGGCCCCTCCCGGCCAACGACGCCTGGATCGCAGCCTGCTGTCTCACCCACGTGGTGCCGCTCGCGACGCTGAACCGCCGCGACTACGATCGGATCGAAGCACTTCGCCTTGTCGGGTGATGAGGCGGGCCGCACCGGACACTCCCTGGCCGCGTTGATCCGCCGCGCACTCGAGGAGCGCTATGCCGCGATCTCGGATGCCGGTCAGAGCGCGATACGTTCGACGGAGGAGATTCGATCGATCGCCTTGTCGAAGGAGACCACCGCGCCGACCCCGGTGAGCTCAGCGCTGGCGACCAGATAGGCATCGGCGAAATCGAGGCGCGCATGCTCGTAGCGCTCGAGCGCTCGCAGCAGCAGCGCGGAGTCGTCGACGCGGATCGCCGGCAGCGCGATCGCGGCGCGCAGAAGTGCGGCGACGTGTGCGCGTTCGACCTCGTAGAAGGATTCGAGGACGTAGACGCACTCGGCGACGACGAGGTCGGCGAGGATGAGATCCGGTTCGGAGGCGAGGAGCTCCGTCGCGCGTTTCGCCATGGCGGGCGGCTCGCCGGTCAAATGCCGGATGATGACGTTGGTGTCGAGGAAGGCGCTCAGGAGCGAGCCTTCGCACGCGACCGACGCGACGCGTGACGGATGTCCGCCCAGGCGGCATCGCGCTTGGCGGCCGGGACCGGCACGGTACCGGCAAGCTCGAGGAAGTCGGGGGTGCGAGCGAGGATCGCGTGGCCGCCCTCGACGCGAAATAGGACGTGATCGCCTGGGTGAAGGTCCAAGGCGTCACGAACCGATTTGGGAAGCGTGATCTGGCCCTTCGTGGTCAGCTTCGCTGCGATGTCCATGGGCGCCAGCTCCTTACCTGTATCCCTTGGTAAGGATAGCGCCCGGCTGCGTCAGCCCTTGACCGCTGGCGACCCGGCGAGGTCGTCCAGCGACACCGCGCTGAGCCCGCCCCGTGCCAGCGTCGCCAGCAGCTCGTCGAGCGCCGCCATCGAGCCGCGCGAAGCCGGGTCGACGGTCACCACCACCACCTGGCCGCGATGCACGGGCCGATCGACGCGCGGGCTCGGCAAGGTCATCCGGACCGCTCCGTCGACCGCCTTGGCGCCGCTCACGCGGCCGTAGAAGTACTCGCCGAGGTTGAAGCCCTTTCGGGGCGCGAGGAAGTAGAAGCGCTTGGGCAGCGCGAAGTCACGGGCGTCGCCCTTGAGGATGCGGCGCGTCTTGAGCCAGTGCAGGGTCTTGCCCTCGGTGAGCTCGGGCATCACGTCGTCGCCGCCGGCGGTCATCGTGGCCAGCTCGCCGCGGCTGGCCTCGCTGCGCAGGGCAAATGTCGCGTGCACAGCGCGGGCAGCCAGGGCACGGTGGACCTCGGGGATGCCCTTACGGGGAACGCGCAGCACGAGCCCGACCTGCGGGCGCTGCGTGGCCACCCTGGTCAGGGGCTTGGCGTGCAGGGTCTTGGCCACGACCGAGTAGGCATCGTCGCTGTTGAGCGTCCACCCCACGACGAGCAGGGCGCTTGCGGCCGTGGTCGCCAGGCGAGAGGCGCGCATGACCCACCGGGGGCGCGGCGACACGCGCGAGGGCGGGTCGAGCACGAGGGGAGCGGCTGGCGGCCCCTGCGGTAACTCGGGCGCGGTGAAGTCGCCGTCGAAGATGTTGCGCAGGGCGTCGTGGAGCCCGTCGCGACTCTCCGCCCGCAGGCCCAGGCCCTGTCCCTCTGCTATCCGCGCGTTCACGCGGGCGTGGCCCCACGGCGCCCCGTAGGCGACCACCGGGCAGCGGCGCAGCAGCGCCTCCAGCGACGTCATCCCGCCGGTGGAGTGGATCAGCGCGTCGGCAGCGCCGAGCAGGTCGCTCATCTCC
>QHBY01000354.1 GCA_003244245.1 Pseudonocardiales bacterium | reverse complement strand
CAGCCTGCGGCTGTAGTACTAGGCTGCCAGCGATGACCGCTCTGGTTACCGGGCCCGTTACCGGGTCCCCACGGCCGACCCTCAACCGCCGGCGATGGCCGGTGTGGTGGGCGCTGCCCGCCGTGGTGGCCTTGCTGACCGGGCTCTTCTCGCTGGCGCTGGCGGGCGCGGCGCTCGATGACGCGGACATCGATGCCCGCACCGGGCACGCCACCGCCCAGGTGCTCGCGGTGACCTCGATGCGGACCCTGGTGCAATTCGCCACGCCCGACGGCAAGGTGCACCGCCCGGACGCGGGTCTGGCCTACCCGTCCGGGCTGCAGGTGGGGCAGCTGGTCCGGGTGGAATACGACCGCTCCGACCCAACGGGGCACTTGCGGGTCGCTGGGCGAACCTGGGTGCAGGGCGTGGCTCCGGCATCGGTCACGCTGACGGCGCTGTGGACGCTGGCGGCGCCAGTTAGTTGGTGGTTGCGCCGGCGCCAGGGGCACGCTCGATAGTTGCGGGTCGGTGACGTACGAGGAGTTAGCCAGGAGTTCCCCGCCGGGACATGGTCACTTGCCGCTACACCAGCCCGCGCCTGGCACGGTCGGCGGCATGCGCGTCACGATCGTGACCGAGTCATTCCTGCCTGTTATCAACGGTGTCAGCAACTCGGTGATCCGAGTGGTGGAGCACCCGGCTCTGGCTCTGCCGGTGGTCGACTCCGTGCCGGTCGGTCTTCCCACCCGCAAGGTGCTCAGCGCATTGCGCGACTTCGGCCCGGACGTGGTCCATCTGGCCTCCCCGGTGATCGTGGGGGCGCGCGGCTTGTGGGCGGCTCGCAGGCTCGGAGTGCCCACCGTGGCCGTCTACCAGACCGACATCGCCGGGTTCGCCGACTCCTATGGGATGGGTTTCGCTGCCCGCACCGCGTGGCGCTGGACCCGGCGGTTGCACAGCAGTGCCGACCGCACGCTCGCGCCGTCGAGCTCCGCGGCTGCCGCCCTGGCCGCGCATGGGGTGCCCCGGGTGCACCGTTGGGGACGCGGGGTGGACACCACCCATTTCCGCCAATCCCGCCGAGATGAGGAGCTCCATGCGCAGCTGGCCCCGCACGGCGAGATACTCGTCGGCTTCGTCGGCCGGCTGGCGCCCGAGAAGAAGGTCCTGCGGCTGTCTGCACTGCAGGACGTCGCGGGTGTCCGGCTCGTCGTGGTGGGTGATGGCCCGGACCGCCGCCGGTTAGCCAAGCGGCTGCCCGGCGCTGCCTTCCTAGGGTTTAAGACCGGTGATGAGCTGGAGCAGGCGTACGCAAGCCTGGACGTCTTCGTGCACACCGGGCCCTTCGAGACGTTCTGCCAGGCGGTGCAGGAGGCGCTGGCCTCCGGGCTGCCGGTGATCGCCCCGGACGCCGGCGGTCCGCGCGACCTGGTGACCCATGGCGGCACCGGGTTTCTGCTGCCCGAGACCTTCGGCTCCGGCGCTGACGAGGTCTTCGGCGCCGCGCTGCGCGTTGCGGTTCGCACCCTGGTCGACGATCCAGGCCTGCGCATCCGGTGCGGCACGGCCGCCCGTCGCAGTGTGTTGCGGCGCACCTGGCCGGCGGTCTGTGATGAGCTGCTCGGGCATTACGCCGAGGTCACCGGGTTGCCCGCGGATGCTCGGGTGCCGGCGTGATGCGTATCGTCCAGTTGGCGAATTTCTACGGTCCGCGCTCTGGTGGGCTGCGCACCGCCCTGCACCACCTGGGTGCCGGATACGTCGCCGAAGGTCACGAGGTCGTACTGGTGGTGCCCGGACCGCGACGCAGCGATGAGACGATGCCCAGCGGGGTTCGCCGGATCATGCTTCCCGCGGCGAAGATCCCGTACACCGGTGGGTATCGTGCGGTCGATCCGTGCCGGGTGCGGGCGTTGCTGGACGGGCTTCACCCGGACCGGATCGAGGTGTCCGATCGGCTCACCCTGCGTGGAATGGGCCGGTGGGCTGCTGCGCGCGGGGTGCCCAGCGTGGTGATCTCGCACGAACGGCTGGACCGGCTGCTGCACCAGTTCCTGCTACCCGGTCCGGCGGCCCGCAGGGTGGCCGACTGGGCCAACCGCCGGATGGCGGCCTCCTACGACACCGTGGTGTGCACCACCGGATTCGCCCGCGAGGAGTTCGATCGGATCGGCTCGCGCAACGTCGTCCAGGTCCCGTTGGGGGTGGACCTGGCCAGGTTCGCGCCGTGGCACCGGGACGCGGCGCTGCGCGTCCAGCTGGCCCGGGGGGCTGAGGCGATGCTGGTGCATTGCGGGCGGCTGTCCCCGGAGAAGCATGTGGAGCGCTCCGTCGACACCGTCGCCGAACTGCACGAATCGGGGCAGCGGGTGCGGCTGGTCATCGCCGGTGACGGTCCGTGCCGGGCGGCGTTGCAGCGCCGGGCTGCCGGGCTGCCGGTCACCTTCCTGGGTTTCGTGCCCGGGCGCGGCGATGTGGCCGCGCTGCTCGCCACATCGGACGTGTCGCTCGCGCCGGGCCCGCACGAGACGTTCGGGTTGGCGGCGCTGGAGGCGCTAGCCTCGGGCACCCCCGTGGTGGTGTCACGTTCCTCGGCGCTGCGCGAGATCGTCCGCCCGACCTGCGGTGCCGCCGTCGCGGATCACGCCCCAGCCTTCGCCAGCGCGGTCAGCCGGCTGCTCGCCGCACCTGAGCAGCCCCGCCGAGCAGCTGCCCGCGCCCGCGCCGAAGACTTCCCCTGGCCCACCGCCGTAACCGGCATGCTCGGCGCGCTTCAGGCCGGTTGGTAGCCCTTCAAGTCAAGCGAACTCACACGAAGCCGCCGATCCCCTCCCACAGGCCACCTGCGGGTGGTGCGTCGTCACGCACGATCGACGCCTCGATGAGCCCGTAAGGCCGGTCCGCCGCAAACCAGACCTCATTGGGATTATCGAGTCCCCAGTTCGACAGGTCGACGAGGAAATGGTGCTTGTTGGGCATCGAGAACCGGATCTCGGCGATCTCGGGATACGCGGACAGCACCCCTTCGCCCATCGCGTACAGGGTTCGCTGCAGGGACAGGCTGTGGGTCGACGCGAAACGGTCGAGCATCACCTGGCGGACACCGGCGAATACCTTGTCCCAGTCGTGCTCGAGTGTCCATTCACGGGTTGGGC
>QHBY01000353.1 GCA_003244245.1 Pseudonocardiales bacterium | reverse complement strand
GATCACATTAACCACCAGGGTCCTGCCGGTGGCCAAAACCGTCGGCGATGAGGTGTTCGCCGGCACGTCCAATGGTGGTGGAGCCTTGCGGGTGCGGGTGAGCCGCCCCGCGCAGGAGACCGTGGTCGCCCGGATCGTGGCGATGGTCGAACAAGCCTCGGCGACCAAAGCCACCACCCAGCTGTTCATCGAGAAGATCGAACAGCGCTATTCCATCGGCATGGTCGCCGCCACCGTGGCACTGTTCGTGATCCCGCTGCTGTGGGGTGCCGACTTGCGGCCCACCCTGCTGCGGGCGATGACATTCATGATCGTCGCTTCGCCGTGCGCGGTAGTGCTGGCCACCATGCCGCCGCTGCTCTGCGCAATGGCCAACGCCGGCCGGCATGGGGTGCTGGTGAAATCCGCGGTGGTGATGGAACAACTCGGGCAGACCAGCAGGGTCGCCTTCGACAAGACCGGCACCCTGACCGAGGGCACCCCCCAGCTGGCAGACATTCGCCCGCTAACCGGATCCGGGCTCCGTGACGATGACCTACTGCGCCTGGCCGCTGCCGTCGAATACCCCAGCGAGCATCCGCTGGGCCGCGCGGTCGTGGCCGCCGCCCGGGACCGCGGCCTCGCTCTGGCACCGGTGCGGGAGTTCGGCTCGACACCGGGGGTGGGTGTGCACGCCACCGTCGCCGGTGTCCGGGTCGCAGTCGGCGCGCCGGCGCGGCTGCTCGCCGATCTCACCTGCCCGACCGCGGCCGTGGTGTCCGCACTGGAGGAGGCCGGCCGCACCGTCGTGCTGGTGCTGCGCGACGGTGTTCCGGTCGGACTGCTCGGTATCGCCGACCGGCTGCGCGCCGACGCTGCCGCGACCGTCGCCGCGCTGAGCACGATGACCGGCGCCACGGCCCTGCTGCTGACCGGGGACAACCCGCGCGCGGCCGCGGCACTGGCGACCGAGATCGGCATCGACGACGTCCGGGCCGGGCTGCTGCCCCAGGACAAGGTCGACGCCGTACGAGCCCTGCAAGCCCAAGGTGAGCGGGTCGCGCTGGTCGGCGACGGCGTCAACGACGCGCCTGCCCTGGCCGCCGCCCACACCGGCATCGCGATGGGCAAAGCCGGATCGGACCTAACCCTGGACACCGCCGACGCCGTCATCGTCCGCGACGAGCTGGCCAGCATCCCCGCGGTCATCGCGCTGTCCCGCCGCGCTCGGCGCCTCGTGGCGACCAACCTGGTGATCGCTGCGACCTTCATCACCGGCCTGGTGATCTTGGATCTTCTCGGGCACCTGCCACTGCCCCTGGGCGTGGCCGGCCACGAAGGCTCCACCGTGATCGTCGGCCTCAACGGCCTGCGCCTACTCCGCAACACCGCCTGGCAACGAGCACCTGCCGACTCTTGATCTCAGCCATCTCCTCGACCGTTCCGATGAGCAGGAACGGTATCCTGAGCAGGTCATCGCCGTTGCTGCTGCGATGGGCTTGAGGTGGCGTAGATCTGTCTTTCGGGAGGCGGGAAGGTTCCGGCAATCTCGGCGACGGCGTAGTGGTGTTTGCCATCGGCGGCTTCTTGTAATACTGCTGTCGGGGCTGGTTGGAAGGTATCTGGTTGAGGCCAGTACAGGCGATATGGCCTGGTCGTGAGCGCTTGCAGTATCGGTTCGGTCGAGATGGTCGATGTCACATATCGAGCCTCCATCGAACCGGGTCCGGTTCCGAAGCGAACCCTAGTTCAGGGATATCGCGGGCCACACCGGCCGGCCCCACGAGTCGAGGAGCGTTCGAGTGGGTAAATTTGTACGACGAGGTGCGGGACTCGTGGCCGCGGGTGTGGCTACGATCGCTTTGATTTCGTTGAGCAGCGGTGTCGCGGCGGCGCAGCCGGGTTCGCCACCGCCGGTGGCATCAATTTCGGATGTGAAGGGCGTTTCCACCTCGGTGGCCCTGGATTCCGGTTTTGTCTCGGCGCTGCAGACTCTCGCAGTAGCACCCTCACCGTCGGGGAAAGCCACCGTGAACAATGGTGTCGCCACGTTCCCCATCACCGGTGGCCACGTCACGGTGTACAAGCCGGGCGACGTCGATCCTTACGTGCAGGGCCGTCTGATGCACCAGGGCAGTGGGCTGAAGCTGACCAAGGGTGACACCACGGTTCAGCTCGACAACTTCGTTGTCGATCCCGGCAAGCCGGCGACGCTGACCGGCGAGGTGCTGGCCAACGGCAAGGTAGTTGCCGCGAGCACCACGCTGTTCGATCTCGACGGATCAACTCTGCAGCCGATCACCACCGACGCCCAAGCCGGCACAGCCACGCTGCAGGGAACGACGGTCAAACTCTCCGACGGAGCAGCGACCGCGCTCAACGGAGCGTTCAAGACCGACGCACTCAAGGGCGGCACGACCGTCGGCATCGCCACGATCGTCGTGAAGCTGCCCGGACAGGGACAAGCGCAGGCCCCCTCCGGTGGAGTGGCTGCCGGTGGCGGAAGCACCTCCGGTATCGAAGACGCTGGGCTACTTGGCGCCGGCGCTGCAGCGTTGGTGGGAGCAGCAGCAGCCGCTGCGTATGCGACCCGCAGGCGAGTGGCCACCAATCGTACGAACTGAGACGAGCACTTCTCATAGCTAGCGCTTTCGCAGGGTGCCCTGGGTTGTGATCTCGCTTTCGAGGTCGCAACCCAGGACCACATCATCAAGGCCGTGCCAGCTGTGTCCGGTGCTATGCAGCGGATGCCCGTGCCGCACGTCGGCAGTTGGCGACTCACTCGATCGGAGAATGCCGCGGTGCCTGTGGCGTGCCAAAACTCATCACAGGTGGGGTGACCTGTGGTTTCGGCGACCCTGTGTGCGCATGGCATGATCATCGGCCGTGCTGTTCCGACTGCTGTATCTCATCACGGTCAGGCTGTTTGGCTGGCTTGGACTGCTCGCCCGCAGTGGCGCAGCCAAGGATGTCGAGATTCTCATCCTGCGCCACGAAGTCGCAGTACTGCGCCGCCAGGTGACTAGGCCTCGCCTGACTTGGCCGGATCGGGCGATTTTATCGGCGCTGACCCGGCTGTTGCCTCGCTGGCTGCGTACCCATCGGATCGTCACCCCTGCCACGCTGCTGTCCTGGCATCGCCGCCTGGTCACCAAACGATGGACCTACCCGCACCGGTCAGGCCGCCCACCGATCACCGGGGAGATCCGCAAGTTGGTACTACGCCTGGCCCAGGAAAATCCCTCCTGGGGCCACCGCCGGATCCAAGGTGAACTTGCCGGACTCGGGTACCGCGTGGGCACCGGCACCATTCGACGGATCCTGGCCGCTGCTCGGCTCGGCCCGGCACCACGCCGAGCCGACACCGGGTGGCGGACCTTCCTGCGCGCTCAGGCCACCGGGCTGCTGGCCACTGACTTCTTCACCCTCGACACCATCGGGCTGCGCCGCCTTTATGTCTTGTTCGTCATGGAAGTGCGCACCCGACAAGTTCATCTCCTTGGGGTGACCGCTCATCCGACCGCGGCCTGGACCACGCAGGCCGCCCGCAACCTGCTGATGGATCTCGATGACCGGGTCAGCGCGTTTCGCTTCCTGATCCGCGACCGTGACGCCAAGTTCACCGATGCCTTCGACGCCGTCTTCGCCTCCGAAGGTATCGACATCGTCAAAAGCCCTCCCCGTAGTCCCCGGGCGAACTGCTACGCGGAACGATTCATCGGCAGCGTCCGCGCCGAATGCACCGACCGGATGCTGATCTACCACGAGGGTTATTCACGAGCCC
>QHBY01000352.1 GCA_003244245.1 Pseudonocardiales bacterium | reverse complement strand
CCGAGGCCCGCCATCGACCGCTGGCCGAAGCGCTCGCAGTCGCCGTGCCCCGCTCCACCCGAGCGATCACCGCCGCGGGGGTCACCCTCGCAGCGAGCTTCGCGCTGGTCGCGTTGATCCCGCTCGTGCAGTTTCGTGAGCTGGCCTTCGCGATGGCCGTCGGCATACTAATCGACGCCTTCGTGGTCCGGTCACTGCTCGTACCCGCACTGATCTCCCTCGTCGGCCGATTCAGCGGCTGGCCGGGCAAGCGCCTGGCCGGTCCCCGCTCGGCTTCGACTACCGCCAAGAAGTAGTCCGCTCAACTGGTAGTGAAGCGGGGGCGTAGCGGCCATCGCTTCGGCTTCACCTAGCAGGCGATGGACCGGCTCGAATCGTCGGCGGCCGACGACGACTTCGATGGCGGGATTCGCCTGGATGTTGCGGTACCAGTCGCAGGACAGGCCAAGACCGGCGATGACGAAGACTTCCCCGGCGGCCGGGTACCTGCTCTACTGCCTCGTCGCGTCCTGGCTGAGGCGGGCGGCCGCGGCACTGGCGGTCGTCGCCTTGTTGTTCGGGCTGGTCCGGGATGCGCTATCTCGACGTCAATGCGCAGGGGCAGGCGATCCAGGATAAGTCGATCGCCCAGGGGTTCGGCGTGAGGATCCCGATCCCCGCCCGACGATCAATCGCGCGGTCCTGGAGGGCAAGGCCGCCGCCTACGGGGGGATCGCTGCCGTGACCGGAGCAATCGCCCTCAGCAGCTTGGTCGGAGCGCTCTTCGTCCGCCCGCCCGCCCCGGCCGGCGCGCGGAGCTGACACGGAATCGGTACCGGGCGGAGTACCGCGCAACGCCCACGGGGATGAGCGTGTTGAGTAGCGGCATCCCGCCGGATGACCACAGCAAGCACGACAATCCGTAGGGCTGACGAGCTCCAGCGAGCTCGGCACCTTCCTCTGTGGGCCTCGGTGTTCCGACGCACCCAGTGCATCGTCGGCGCGCTAGCACACTGTGGGGATGCGCATCTACGCGGAACTGCGGGGCCGGGCGGCGCGGCAGGTACTCGCCGACGTGCTGGTGATTGCCTGGGTTGTGCTGGTCGTCGGGATTGCCCGTGCGGCGTGGTTACTGGTGGTCCGGTTGGAAGGTTCCGCGCAGCGGCTCAGCGGTGCTGGTGAGGCGATCCACGGCACGTTCGTGGATGCGGCCCGAAGCGCGGCCAAGGTGCCGGTCGTCGGCGGCGGTCTCGCCCGCGCGTTCGGCCCCGGCGCGCGCGCCGGGGACTCCCTGGTGTCGTCGGGTCGGGAGCTTTCCGGCACCATCTCTACTTTCGCGTTCGGAGCTGCGGCGGCGATCGTGCTGATCGGGGTGGCGCCCGTGGTGCTGGTGTGGCTGACCCTTCGGGTGCGCTGGGTGCTCGCCGCCCGCTCGGCGCTGGCCATCCGCGCCGTCGACACCGACCTGCTCGCGCTCCGGGCACTCACCCGGCAACCGGCGCAGCGGCTGCTCAGCGTCTGCCCGGACCCGACCACCGCCTGGCGGCGCCACGAGCGGACCGCGCTCGACCGGCTCGCCGCGCTAGAGCTGGAGACGCTGGGACTACGATCACCGAGCTCGACGCCGGATTGACCCACCACTTCCTGGGGCGTCCCCGCGGATGTTCCGGCGCAGCTGCCAGATCCTCAGCGACCCGGCGATCGCGGCCAGCAACACAGCGCCCATCGCGGACAACAGCATGGCCACAGCCAAAGGCAGGTGACCACGCAGGGTGAAGTAGGAGACCTGCACCGACTGCCGGTTCTGCAGGATGAAGACGATCAGGAGCAAGAGCACTAGGCAGAACGAGATGATTCCTACCCAGATCGCCCCGATGCGCGTCCCCGGCGGTAGTTTCCGGCCGGAGATTGCCCCGAAGCTGTGGTCGGCTCCACTGCCCTGCCGACGGTGTGAGGCGTTGAGTCGGAAGGATCCGGGTCCTGCCGCGGCCCGGCCGGGGACTGCTTGGCCATTGCACGGCCCCCTCTCAACCTCGGAGCGCGTATGTTCCTCGGCCTACGCACCGTACGCGCTTAGGGAGTAGTCCCCAGACGCGTCCCATGCGCGCGACTCGCGGTTGCCGCACTAGGCTCCTTGATGATCAACTGTATATTGGCGCGCAAGGTGCCTGGCGCGCACCCACCACCTGCACGTCGAGCAACTGGGCAGGCGGACCAAATTCGATGAATGCAGCGACGCCCAGGGCGCCGGGCGCGATGTCGTATCTCGGCATCTTGGTGCTGCTGGCCGTTGGATTGGGCGCGTGTGGCTCATCGACAACACAGCAGGCTGATCACTCCCTTCCAGTGTCTGTACCAGCTAAGCCATCGCCAGCGACCGCATCCGGGACAACCTGGACGATACCTGACCTCGT
>QHBY01000351.1 GCA_003244245.1 Pseudonocardiales bacterium | reverse complement strand
AATGGAACAAGATCGAACACCGGCTCTTCTCCCACATCTCAATGAACTGGCGCGGACGACCCCTGACCAGCCACGAAGTGATCATCGAGACCATCGGAGCCACCACCAGCCGCACCGGCCTGCGCGTCCACGCCGAACTCGACGAGGCCACCTACCCCACCGGAATCAAAATCCCAGACCAGGAGATGAAAACCCTCCCAGCCAACGGCACCCTCCTCCACCACGCCTTTCACGGCGAGTGGAACTACACCCTGTACGCCCATCCCGACACGCCTAACCAAGATGATCTAAATCATCGTGGGCCCTTACGCGACGGAGCGGGTAGACTAAAGGACCCGTCTCGTGAACCGTCTCATGAACCTGTTCGGTTTCGCGCACCTCGGCATGGCAGTGGTCAGCACACACAAAGCAGCGCGAAGATCGGATCCTGGGATACCGCAACCTAAGGAGGCGCAGTCCTGTCTCGGCGATCGGTCTGATCCGTGGTGGAAAGGCGTGCGCCCCGGTCAGTGCTGCTCGCCGCCCGCTCCGAGCTCAACACGCCCGCCGGGCTGACTTGACTGTTTAAATGACTATTCGGCGCGCTCTCGATAAGCCGTCACCACCACTACCTCCGCTGGTTCCCCAAGGCCACACGGTCGCGGACCCTTAAGAGATGATTCGTTGCCCACGGCCAAGACTTTCGAGCACATCGACTACGGTCGCGCGTGCGCCACACAGGTCGCCGGTGAACACCCGCGGCCGTTGCCGGCACAACTTCTCGAAGAGGACGACCGACTCTCGCCCGGCCGTTAACGCTTGCGGTAACTCCACCCGCCCAGCGGCGCGTACCCGCGCGAAAACCCACAATCCGCGGGCGAGGTCAGGTTCGAACGCGGCGGGGTGCGCGGCGGCCGGCCGGCGGTGAATGTCCACGGCTTCGGCGGTGACGGTCAGGGCGTTTTGCAGCCGGCGCAGATCCCACAGGTCGGCACCGAGGTTGGTCAGCGCCCGGGCCAGGTGAGGTTCGAACGCTGTGGGATTGGTGGCGGCCAGCTGACGATAGACCTCGACGGCTTGGTTGCTGGCGGCCACGGCGTCCTGCCGTCGACCCAGATTCGATAAGACGACCGACCGATTGTTCAGCGCCATGGCCAGCCCTGGTTCAAACGCGGTGCGGTTGACCGCGGCCAGGCGGCGGCGAATGTCAACGGCTTGGGTACTGGCGGCCAGGGCGTCGCGGTGCAGCCCCAGATCCGAGAGCATCACGCTGAGGTTGTTCAGCGATCCGGCAAGGTCGGCTTCGAATTCAGTGCGGTTGGTATCCGCCAGCCGGCGGTAGAGCCCGACGGCTTCGGTGGTAGCCATCACGGCGTCCTCCCACCGGCCCAGGGACGACAGCCGCAGACCGAGGTTTTCCAGGTGGTGGGCCCGTTGGGCTGCGGCGGCGGTAGCGGGAAGAGTGTCGTACAAGCGGCGGGCCAGAGCGGCGGCAGGCCACAACAGCTCGGCGCTGTATCGGGGCAGAACCGCGTCGACAGCGGCTGCGATATCATCGGGGGCTCGGTCGACAACCAACTGGACCATCGGGGCGGTGGCGTGCGCGATGAGGGCGGGTCGGCGGCGCAGCAGCGCGAACAGAGCAGTGGCGGCGACGGGGTGCCAGGAGGCAGCCGCGGTCAGCACGATCAGACACCGCCGCACTGGCCACCCCTGAGATGACGGCCCGGGGTGGCGTGGCGGTGGGCCAACCACAGCACCACCGCCACGCTGATCACCGTGATCACCCCACTGCCACCCAGCCCGCGCAGGGTGATCTTTCAGCCGGTGACGAGTTTGATCGCAACCAGGCGTCGATGGCCATCATCCGTGGGCTCAGCTCAGGCATGTCTCCCGCGTCAGCCACCACTACCTCCATCGGTCTGCGGGAAAGACCCGCAGCGCCTCACCGACCTCGAACTGTGCCCGTTGCGCTCGAACCGCTCAACCACCCAATGCAGCACCTCGAAATCGTCAGACCAAACTCGTCCACGCGATCACCCCAAGTCCGTCCACGGGTCATGATCTACGAGTGCAGTACCAACCGGCGGAGGCGATTTTAGAGCGCCGCCTCCGCCGGTCCCCCGCCTCAGCCCGCCGGGCCGACCTAATCGGGCCACCGCCGCAGTAGCCGCGGTACGGACGACAATCGACGAGACGAACACCAGGCACGTTCCGACGCGCCCCATTTCGTTGGGTGCCTAGGCCGTGCAGCATGGTGGTGCTCCCTTATCTCCCAGTCCCCCGCCCGCTCGATCCCCTCAGATCAGACAGACAGGACTGCGCCTCCCGCCTCCCAGCTTCCGGTAGCATAAAACCAGATCGTCGTGTTGCTTTGTACTCTGGCCCCGCCACGCCGGGGTGGCGAAGAAACCCGAACGGGACCCATAAACGTTCAGTAGACGTATCATGAGCCCGTCCAGGGCTCGGAAGCCAACCTCACCCGGAAGCGCAAATTGGGTTACGTCAGGCCTCTTAATGACCATCTGCATACACTTCCGGTAATACTTTAGCGAGTCCTCGAATTTACCACTACATGAGTCGCCGATCGGGACATCTTGTTACTGTGGGTCGCGGAAAGCGAATTCTCCTGGCCGGTCTGCTAGGCCCGGGCTTCTCGGCTCGTGCCGTACCTGGCGCCAGTCGGGAGCCCGATGCCCACCACGCAGTCCACCCCGGGTGCCGGCGGCGCGCTGCTGGCAACGCTCCTCGGCGTCCCTGACCCAACCGGCCAGCAAAGCCACCAGATCCAACCGTCTCACCATCGCCGGCGCAGCACGTCTGCCGCCAGCTCGCGCGGCGACTCGGCATCCCCGCGTTTCACCCCCACCAGCTCAGGCACACGCTCGGGACACTGCTGCAAGAAGCAGCAGCCAACGTGCCTCGCGCACCCGCGCGGGCGTAGGCTCCGGCCGTCCGGAGACAGTCAGCAGAAAGCCACCGTGGCAAGGTCGCTGAGGCAGGACCTGCGGGAACGGATGGGGTTGTTCATCGAACGCTTCGACCGCGTCCGGGACTGGCAGCGACGGCGCCTCGGGCCGGCAGCCGGATCGGCCGAGTGGTCGACGAGTCTCTCGGGGCCGCCGGTGGTCGTTGCGTGCTCGCCAACGAGGTACTCGACAACTTTCCCGTGCACGTCCTCGAGGTGGCCGAGGTCGGCAGCGTCCAAGAGATCTACGTCGATGTCGACGGCGACGGCTTCGTCGAACGGCTGGGTGCGCTCTCGGACGTGACCCTCGCCGAACCCACCCGCGAAGCCGCGGCCCACCTCGCCCCAGGGGCCCGCTTCGAGATCGCTTCCGGGGTGGAGGCCTGAAGCCGCGACGCCTCCCGGGCGCTGACCCGCGGCTACCTGCTCCTCATCGACTACGGCGGCCTCGAGCCCGACAGCTGGCTCGAGCATCCCGATGGCACGGTTGCGACATACCGACGGGAGGATGCGACGCCGTCGCCGTTGGACGAGCCCGGCAGCAAGAACATCACTGCCGACGTGAACTTCGGCGGTTGCCCGTGCCGCCCAAAGCGCCGGCCTCCGTCCTGAACCGTCATCACCCAAGGCAGCTGGCTGTTGTCCCTCGGCATCGCCCGGGTGGCAGAGGAGCTCGAAACGGCCGGTTCATGGCGGTGTTGGAGGGATGGTGCCGGAGGCGACGGTCCTCCAGGTGAGCTCGGCCAGCTGATGGAGCCACAATTCGTTGCGAGAGCCGCCGCAGAATTACCGTTGGATGCTCGGTCATAGCAGTTGGACCGTTCACAGGGGATCTGCTGTCCTGCCCGGAACACCGCGGATACCACACCGAGGGCCTGTAGACCTTTCTCAGGATCCCGGCGACGGCGAGGAGGTCGGCCTGATATCCGGCAGCGATCCTGCCTTTCCGCTCACCAATCCCGCAGGACTGAGCCGCCAGGCTGGTGACGGACGCGATGACCTCAGCAGCAGGCGCGGACCGCATCAGCGATACCCGCGCCGCCATGCGCATGGGCCGTGACCAGCTTGCCCACCTCACGCGCTGCTTCGACAATCACCCTCAGCTGGTCAAGCGTCTGGATCCGCCGCCTGCGCCGACGAGTCTAGAACCGAAGTTTCGTCGGCGTGTCGGCTGAAACAGCCCCTGAGCTGGGGAAATGCCCTCAGCGTAGGTTGTTAGTAGACGGTTGTAGACAGAATTAGGTCCCTTCGGGCGCTGGCGATATCACCTCTTGATCTTCCCGACTGGCTCGCGAGCCGAGTCGGCATCTTGCATGTAGACAGAAGGCTCGACTGGTCGTCGACTCGTTATCGCAGGTCAACACCTTGATCAAGCCCGTCAAGATCACGAAACTTCGGTCTAGATAGGCCACAGGTACGCGCCACAGGTTCCGCATCGAGCTATCCACCGTACGGGCGAAGACACGCCAGGTTGACCCGTCGCAGGTCGTGCACCCGGCGGCGGCCGCCCGCCGTACGCTGATGAGCATGACCCCGGCGGAGCTGCGCGAAAGGCTGTCGATAAATCCTGCGGCCGCGACGCTGCGGCTCGCTGTATTGTACGGTTCTCGAGCGCGTGCGGACTCGGCTGACGGGTCCGACTGGGACATCGGCGTGCTCGCCGACGACTCTCCGGACCTGCCGGCGTTGTCGGCGACGCTAACCGTCATTCTGGGCACCGACGAGGTCGACGTGGTCGACCTCAGCCGGACGAGTGCGCTGCTGCGCTACCGCGCGGCTCGCGACGGCATCCCGTTGCTGGAACGTCCATCGAATGAATTTCAGCGCTTCCAGCTTGAGGCCGTTCAGTTCTGGTGCGACACGGAGATCGTAATCCGGAGCGCGCACGAAGACGTTCTGGCCGCGCTCTGATGAGCGTCGCGATCGACCGCGAGCTGCTCGCCGAGCGCGCTGCTGCGGTGGATCGTCATCTGCGCCGGGTCGCCGAGCACCTGCCACGCCACGCTGGGGACCTGCAGCCGCTGAGCACCGAGACCGACGCAGTCATCCTGCACCTCTGGCAGGCCCTGCAGGTAGTGATCGATCTCGCAGTGTCGAGCTGTGTGCGACTCGGGGTGGGGAGCCCGCCTACCTATGCCGATGCGTTCCGCATGCTCGCCAGCGCCAGGTTGATACCCGGCGAGCTGGCGCAGCGATTGGGTCGCGCCGCCGGATTCCGTAATCTGGTCGTTCACGCTTACGCTGAGCTCGACCTGCTCCGGGTACACACCGCGGCGATGAACGGGCCCACCGATCTGCGTGCATTCCTGGCGGCGCTGCGCGACCACGCCGGCTGAGATCGTCATCGAGCCGGGAAATAGACGCAAGATCAGTCGGACGCCTGGGGCCCAGCCGCGCGGACTGCTCACGGGTGTCGCGCCCGTCGCCGCTGCTGCGGTGGGGATCGTGTTTTACTGAGGGTGAGATGGGGTAACTGTGTGCAGTCACCGCCGTGTCGGCGCTGGCGTGGGCCGTTTTGCACAAGGAGGAGAGAGGGTTGAGCCGACGAGTCTTATGGCTGGCGGCGCTGCTGGCGCTGACCGGCTGCGCCACCACCCCAGACGCCGACGTCACGGCGGTGATCGCAACCTCCGCACCGGGGCCGGTCTCCGCGGGGACACCCACTGTGCTAGCCGCCGAGTCGTGCCGGGTACTCGACGGGCGCGCCGATGCCCGTTGCACACCGGGAGCGCTCAATCCGGACATCACCCAGGACACCATCCACAGCACGATCTGTGCGCCCGGATGGATCGACACGGTGACGCCGCCAGCCAGCTACGGCACCGCGCTGAAGCTCCAACAGATGCGTGACTTTGGCGAGACAGGCTCACCTTTAAACTATAAAGAAGATCACCTGATTCCTCTGTCCATCGGTGGCGCGCCCAGAGACCCTCACAATCTCTTCCCGCAACCCACAGCGAAGACCACCGAGAAGGAAGACCTCGAAGACCACCTATACAAGGCAGTGTGCTCGGGTCAGATGACGCTGACGGCTGCGCAGGCGACGATGCGACACGACTGGACGCATTGAGCTGCGACGTCCCAGCCGCCGCTGTGCGACCCGCGGCACCTACACGGCTCAGCGGATGCCGAGTTGGTCGAGGTAAGTGCGCAGGTTGCCGGCCAGCTCGTCGAGTGACGCGGCGATGCCACCAGTGAGGGCATAGTCGATCATCAGGTTGTTGGAGTCGGTGCCGTCGAAACGGCGGCTGTCAGTCTGTAATCCGAAGCACGGCTTACCGCGGGCAAAGGCCATACCAAGCTCGACGCACGCCCCCTCGTCAGGCACCCGGCCGTCGAGAACGAACACGAACAGCGCGCAGTCGGCGATCGCGGCGCAGTCCAGATCGAACAGCCGCTGACGCACGACGTGCTCATCCATACCCTGGCGGATCAGGCGGGCAGCTTCGCCTCCGTCACGTTGGGGCAAGAACGTGTCCAGACCCACCGACCGCACGACGGTGTCGACCCGCAGGTTGAACTCCTTCTCCCCCTGGCAGAACAACGGAGCGGCGAGGTATGCCTTCATGACGCACCGGCTGGCGCAGTGGCGATCAGAACGTCGCGGTGGGTTTGGCGTAGCAGCAGGGCGAGACTGATGAACCCGATGATGAGGTAGCCGTACCAGGCACCGGCCGCATCCCAGAGGGTATGGAGGACCACCACGAGAAGGAAGGTTCCGATCACGGCGGCCAGCGCGCGTGGTCTCCACCGTTGGGCATGGGCCCACCACAGCGCTGCAGCGGTTAGACCGGTCCAGGCGGCGTGCCCGGCCGGGCTGAGGATGCCACGCAGCAGCAGTAGCCCCTCGGCGTCGGTCAGGTCACCGCCGCTGGCCAGCAGGGTCACGAACCCGTAGCCCAAGGTCTCGAGCACGGCAAAGCCCATCCCCACCGCGACCCCGATGAGCAGCCCATCGGCAGGATTGCGCCGGTACCGGGTGAAGATCAGCATCACGATCGGCACCAGGAGCTTGGCGGTTTCCTCGATCAACCCGATGTACACCGTCGGCAGAGCGCCCAGCCGTCGCATGGTGTCGAACTCCAGGACGCTGGCGACCGCGGCTCCCAGCACCCCACCCAGCAGTGCGCAGCTCAACAGAACACTCAGGGGCAGGTCATATGCCGGGTTTCGACCGTCGATGTAGATCACGAAGGTCACCGGAACCAGCAGTGCACCGAGTACCAGCAGCGAGGGCACCAGGGTCGGATTTCCGGTGATCACCAGAGCCTGCTGGACGGCCGTGAACAGGCCGAAGCCCACCACCAGCACTGGCAGCCACGCCCAGCGCCGCGCCCGAGTCCGGCTGCTCGGGTCCGTCCCATACCGCTGGGTGGTCATGACCACCTTCTCCCCCCTTGGCGCGCCGTATGCACCCGACATGCCGACGGTCGATTACGCCGACAACGGCTGCGGGGCCATACCCTGCTCCGGTGAACATTCTTTCCCGGGACCCCGCGTGGCGGAACCGGTGACGCGGCGGCACCGCATGATGCGGGTCTGGGTCACTGCGCTGGGCGTGCTGCTCGTTGGCGGTTGCACGGGCCAGAGCTCCTCTGCTGGCCAGAACCCCCAGACTGGCCAGAATTCAGGGTCCAGCCCGAGCCCGTCAAGCCCGAATTCCACGGCGGCCCCGAACCAAAGCGGCCCCCCGGATTGCCGCCACACCGTCAGCCGAGCCGACGACGTGCCGGCGGCCCTGAATGCTGCCTCGCCGGGGGCCACGGTGTGCTTCACCGGCCACGACCTCGCCGACACCGACGTGGCGATGAACCGCCCGGGCTCGGCGAACGCGCCGGTCAGGCTCTTCGCCGACGGGGCCACCGTGCGCAGCATCCATGTCTCCGCGGACCACGTCATCGTCGAAGGTTTCACGGTCGCCGGCGGCGACGGCCTATTCGCCAAGGGCACCGACCTGGCCGTCCGCCACAACACCATCCAGGACACCCAGCGCAGCGGGATCACGTGCGATCCATGCCAGAACTCGATCGTTGAGGACAACACGGTGCGCCATGTCGACACGGCTGGGATCTGGATCAGCGGGCAACGGATCGCGGTGAGCCACAACAACGTGAGCGCGACGGTGGCTCGTGACAATGGCGACGCCGACGGAATGCGCTTTTTCGGCAACGGTCTCCGGATCACCGACAACACCATCACAGACATCTCCGCAACCGGCTACGCCAACCCGCCGCACCCCGACTGTTTCCAAACCTACGACAGTAACGGCCCACCCACCTATGACGTCGTGATAGCAGGGAACACCTGCCGCAACGTCGATGCGCAATGCCTGATCGCCACCGGGGACCGGAGCGGAAATCACGCTGCCCCGACCGGAGGCCCATCGATCAGCTTCATCGGCAACACCTGCGCGTCCAACGGTGCCCAAGCGGTGAACGTGCGCCACTGGCCCAACATCGAGCTACGCGACAACAAAATCTCCGGGCCCAACATCACCCGGGGAATTATCATCATCGAAGGCTCGAGTGGCTGCGTCGTGGTTGGCAACACCACAGCCGACGGCCGACCCACCGTGGACATCGACAACTCCTCCCAGCAAGGCTCCCAAGTGGAACACAACAGTCCCGGGTGAGGCGGAGGACTGGCGCCGGTCGTTGGCGTTTACTGTTCCAACACCGTTGCGCGGTCGGGGTGCGCCATCTCATCGTTGGTGATCTTTAGTTGGCGCAACGAGTAGCGGCGCAGATCCGCGAGTTGGCGCGGACCGAGACGGTCACATATCCAATCCCAGTGCAGCGAGACCCAGTCACCGGGACCGATTCGATCGACGAACCCGCTTCCGTCAACGGCCCGTCTTGCGGATTCCACGACAGGTTCGCCCAACACCAGATTCCGCCCGTCCCAGGTGAGCGGCTGGCTTCGCACCAGCACCTGGTCGCCGGTCACGCTGTCCACCTTGCCCCACCGGATGCGACACCGGTCGAGCACCTCCAGCGCCTGGTGGGCGATACGGTCATTGCTGAGCAGACCCACCCACGGGTAGACGCCGAAAACGTGGAAGCTGTGGTGCGGTACCCCACCGGCCCGGACACTGTCGGCAATCAGGCTGAACTGGTGACCGGTACGGCAGCGGAGCCGCTGTTCCATCGAGTTTCCCAGCGCAGTGATCCCGACCTGGTCGAGCAGCGAGTTGCCCACCCAGTAGGCCTCCACGACCCGGTGATCGAGAGGGTCGGAGATTCCCACCGCGCCAGCGATGAGTTCCAGGTATGGCCAGGCACCATCGAATTGCCGAGCCAGCGCAGCCAACCCGCGGTCCACGACGCCGGCCGCACCGTATCCCAGCAGCTCCTGGCTATCTGATGGACCGCAGTAACCCAGCTCGTTGGGCGCGAAGGCATAGCGTACGAACAGCAACGCACCCGGAGGTCGGCGACCCAACCCGTCCCGGTCATCGTGCGCTGAACGCACCGCTACCTCCCCATACAGTCGTTGGTCCTCATACTGCAACGGCACGTGTGGCATGCGCCAGCGCGCGGTCCACCCCGGATGGGTTGGCTGACACATAGTGTTGTGTTCGTGGCCTTCGACGTGGAACGTGCCCGGCGCGATACCCCCGGGGCAAGCCGGGTAGCGCACCTGAACAACGCCGGGGCGGCGTTGCCGCCGTCGCAGGTCACCGAAGCGGTCATCGCCCATCTACGCCGGGAGGCCGAGTCCGGCGGATACGAGGCTGCCGACGCGGCCGCTGAGCAAGTCCACGCGACCTACACGGCGATCGGCCGGTTGATCGGCTGTGAGACTGCCGAGATCGCGGTAGTGGAGAATGCGACGCGGGCCTGGGATATGGCCTTCTACGCGATGTCGTTCAAGCCGGGCGAACGCATCCTCACCGCCCACGCCGAGTACGCCAGCAACGTCATCGCCTTCCTGCAGGTCGCGCGCCGCACCGGAGCGGTCGTGGAAGTCGTCGACGACGACGAGCATGGCCAGCTCTGCGTCGCCGACCTGCGCCGTCGCCTTGATGGGGGCCGCGGCGAGGTCAAGCTCATCGCCATGACCCACGTACCGACCCAAGGCGGGCTGGTCAACCCCGCTGAACAGGTCGGCGCGGTCGCTCGCGAGGCCGAGGTGCCGTTCCTGCTCGACGCCTGCCAGTCAGTGGGCCAGCTGCCCATCGACGTCGAACGCATCGGAGCTGACCTGCTCTCCGCGACCGGGCGTAAGTTCCTGCGCGGCCCACGCGGAACCGGCTTTCTCTACGTGCGTCGTTCGATTCTCGAGCAGCTCGAGCCGCCGTTTCTCGACATGCACGCCGCAACGTGGACCGCCCCGGACAGCTACGAGATCCGTCCGGACGCGCGTCGCTTCGAGAGTTGGGAGACCAACTACGCCGGCAAGATCGGTCTGGGAGTCGCCATCGACTATGCGTTGTCCTGGGGGCTCGACGCCATCGAAGCACGCGTCACCGAGCTGGCCGAGAGTCTGCGGGAGCGGCTGGCCGCCCTCGACGGGGTGCACGTGCACGATCAGGGCCAACGCCGCTGCGCGATCGTCACCTTCACCGTCGACGGGGTCCCCGCACAGGCTGTGCAGCGCCGCCTTGCCGAGTCGGGGGTGAACACCAGCGTCTCCGTCGCCAGCTCCGCCCGCCTGGATCTGCCACGTCGTGGCCTGCCCGAACTGGTCCGCGCCTCGGTGCACTACTACAACACCGACGACGAGCTGGACCGCCTGGTCAACGCACTGCCCCGGCCCATCACAACCTCTTAGTCGCGGCCTACGGGAAGGCGAGGGAGCCGTCTCCGTGGGTCACCTGCGACAACCGTTCGAGAAGCTGCTGGACTGCGATGGGCACGGTGAAACCTGTGGGGCCGACGCTGACGCAGGACCAACGGCCATCGCTGACCACGGGTACGCCGGCGTTTGCCATGCTTTCCACGAGGTCGCCGGCGAGGTAGCTGTGGCGGGCATCCCAGACCCGTTGACGGTCGATCTGGTCGAGGGTGTCCCACCATTTATGGGCGAGTTGCAGAGAGTTGCTCATCGCGAATCACCATTTCTGAGTTCTTGGTTATTAAGCCGAAGGAGTAGCTCGGTGAGGACGGTTGTCTCACCGGCGTCTGGAATCCGTTCCGCGCGATGGTCTATAAGGGCACGGCCGTGTAATTGCACACCATTGCCCGCGGCCGGTAACCGGCCGGCTTAGGGGTTTACCGCTGCTCCGGCTCTACGGGGTGGCGAGGCCGCCGGTAGCGGTGGTATCGAAGAGCCGTTGAGCGAGTTGGCGCTGAGTGGCGACGAGTTCCTCGACGACCTGGCGTTGAGCCTCGAGCAGCTTCTCGAACGGGTCGTGGGCGAGGGAGGCCATCGTCGCTCCTGCGGGCGAGCTCAGCGCGGTGGGGCCGAGCTTGCGGGCCAGGTCGGCCCATACCTGCAGCGACCTCAGTGAAGTGTCCTGACCTTGACGCACAAGCTGGACCATCGAGTCCTCTACCCGTTGGGTGGTCGGGTCCGCGGCGACCGGCTCAGTGGTCATGTCCACGGCGACGTGCGACGACCAAGGGTCTCGGCCGTCGCGGGCGTTGGCGGCCCGTCGGTGGTCTTCGATCTGAGTGGACATGCTGGGCTCCAAGGGTCTCAAGGATGCTGGCTTTGCCGTCCAGGTACCACCGTCCTCACCGTCGGCGGAGCGCGCTACCGCCGTCACGATAAATCGAGGTAACGATCTCATTCGGCCAGCGGGCGCACCGCAAGAAACCACGCGCGCTGCCTCAATAGTCAATAAGATCCATAGCAGTCAGACGGCGTAGATGGTTAGCCCGGTTGCCACGTAGCCCGCTGCTCCGTTGGGTCCACTCCATCAGGCGAAGCGGTGCATGGCCGACGCCAGCCACCGCGGGAGCGCCGGCCCGGACGCCTCTTGCACAGACTCCAACGCGGTCAGGGTGGGATGCCCGGCCGCGAGCAGGGTGCTGTCGGTGCCCGCCGCCGGTGGGGCCTGCACCTCGACCTGGGCGAGCTGCAGCAGCCCGTCGTCCGCGCGGTCCACCCTGGTCTGGACAGTGCCGAACTCCGCGAGTGCGGCGTAGCGCAACGCACCCAGCGCATCCGCGGCCCGGTCCGGGATGTTGAGGGTCAGGACGGTGCCGGGCGGAGCACCGATCAGCAATTCCAGAACGTCCGGCAGCAGGTGTCCGGCGGTGGCCCAATGCGGCGCGCCGGCAGGGTGCCGGTCGACGTCGAGGGACACGGCCAGCCCGTACACGCCGTTCAATCCGGCGGTCAGCGCCGCTCCCACGGTGCCCGAATGCAGGATCGCGCGTCCCACGTTCGCTCCGTGGTTGACACCCGCCAGAACCAGGTGCGGCGCCGGGTCGAACCAGCCGCGGACCGCCGCACGCACGATGTAAGCCGGCTGAGCCTCCACCGCGTAGGCCTCGACGCCGGGGAGTTCGGCCAGCTGCCGTCGCTCGATCAGCGTGTGGCCGTCGCGCGTGGTCGCGATGATCCCGGCGCTGGCCCCGCTGGCCTGCCGCGCGGGTGCGGCCACCACGACCTCGAGGCCGGCCGCAACAGCTGCGGCAGCCAGCGCGCGACGAGACCCGGCGCGTCGATGCCGTCGTCGTTGGTCACCAAGGCCTTGCGTCGCGCTACCAAGTCAGCTCCGTTCCAGTGCTTCGCCGGGCCGTAGCGCGCCATTACGAGATGGTGCGATCGACGGCGTGGCCGACGACGGCGGCCAGCTGGCCGCTGGTGCGGTAGATCCGGCGTTGCGCGATCGCCCCGCTGCCGCGTCTGAGCACGGTGGTGACCAGATCTTCGACCATCTCGAGGTCGCCGTACTCGTCGAGCACCGGCCGGACGTGGTTCACGAGCGCGCGGATCACTTGCTCCGCCGGCGCCGGCCGCCCCGTCGGATCGACGAGATCGCCGTCGAGTCCGGAGCGGCCGGCTCGCCAGCTCGCGAGCCGCAGCAGCTCGGTACGAACTGGCGCCGCGGGCACGCCGGCGCGCCAGGACCGCGCGGCTGTGTCGACCAGGGCTCTGACCAAGCCCGCCAGCAGCACGGCATCGTCGGCGACCAGGCAGACGTCGGCAACGCGCACCTCCACCGTCGGGTGCAGGCGGGACAGCCGCGCGTCGAAATACACCATCCCGGCGTCGATCACCGTCCGGGACTTGATCATCGCTGCCGTGGTGGCGTGATAGGTCTCGGCCGAGCCGAAGAGCTCGGTCGGTCCAGCCGAGGGCCAGCGGCCCCAGACCTGCGATCGGAAGCTGGCGTAGCCGGTGTCGCTGCCCTGCCAGAACGGCGAGTTGGCGCTGAGCGCGAGCAGGCAGGGCAGCCATCCGCGGATGCGGTCCAGCACCGCCACCCCCTCCGACTCGGAGTCGATCTCCACGTGCACGTGGCAGCCGCAGGTCAGTTGTTCCCCGGCGGTCAGGCCGAACTCATCCACCATCCGCTGGTAACGCGGTGAGGAGCTGATCGACGGCTCGGCAGCAAGCGGCGAGGTAGCCAGTGCAGCGACCCTGGCGCCGTTGCCCTCGGCGGCCTCGTTCGCCGCGCGGCGCCACCGGCGCACTTCGGCGCAGAGTTCCTCCAGCGAGATGCAGGGCTGGGTGTTCGTCTCAAGCTGCTGGCGCATCAGCTCGGAGGTGAGGGCGTCATCAGCCTGCCCTCCGTCGGCCGCGTTGCGCAGCACCGCCGCGGCCACGGCCTTCGCTCGGCCGCTGTCCGGATCGACCAGCAGCAGCTCCTCCTCCACCCCCACGCTGCGCGGCACCACGTGATCGTGCCATCAAGGGCGGACGCCGACGCAGGTGCGTAGCTCGTGCACGCGGCCGCCGAGCCGCGCCGGACGTCGGTCAGCGGTGAGCCGAACCCAGACGGCGTGGGGGGAGTATGTTGAGCGGCTAGGTGTTTAAGCGTTCTAGCGCGGCGCTGACCAGGGAGGCGACGATGGGCGAGTTGAGCCCGTGGCATTTGTTGATCGTGGCGGCGGTCTTCATGCTGCTGTTCGGTGCCAACAAGCTGCCGCACATGGCCCGTTCGGTGGGGCAGTCGATGCGGATCTTCAAGGCGGAGACCCGCGCCTTGTCCGGCGAGAAGGAGCCCGAGCAGCTACCTCGGACGCCTAGCTCGTCCGCGGCGGAGACGTCTTTGCAGGGCCAGTCGTCTTTCCAGGGCCATTCTCAGCAGCCACAGCCTCACCAGAGCGCACAGCCTCACCAGGCCCCGCAGCCTCATCAGACCCCGGCTGCGCCGGCGCAGTCTGTCCCGCCGCCGACTGCCTAGCCACTGTCCGCGCTAGTCGTCTTGTGGCAAGTCGAAGACGTAGCCGACCCCGCGGACGGTTCGGATACGAGTCGGCTGGTCCACGTTACTCTCGATCTTGGTCCGAAGCCGACGAATGTGCACCTCCAAATAGTTGCGGGCGTCTGTCCGATCCGGACCCCATGCGTTGTCCAGCAACTCGCGCCGGGTGACCACCCGGCCGGCGTTCTCCATCAGCTGCCGCAGAATTACAAATTCCTTGTGCGGCAGGTGAACCGGCGTACCCCGGACCAAGAGCCTGTGTCCATCAAGCTGCAGCTCCACGTCCCCAATCCTTAGGATCCGCAGCAAACCGAGAGTCTGGGGATCGACCGGCAAGTAACGGCTCGCCTCCGGCGTGTTCGGCCCCCGGCTCTCGATCGATGACATCAGCCGAACCGTCCCGATATGTAGTCTTCAGTAGCTTTCTCTGTCGGGTTGGAGAAGATCTTCTCCGTGTCGTCGAGCTCCACGAGGCGACCCGGCTTATCCGCCGCCGGTAAATTGAAGAATCCGGTTTGGTCAGACACCCGAGCGGCTTGCTGCATGTTGTGGGTCACGATGACGATCGTGTAATCCTGCTTCAACTTCCCAATCAGGTCTTCGATCGCGAGGGTGGAGATCGGGTCCAGTGCCGAGCAGGGCTCATCCATCAGCAGAACGTCGGGTTGCACCGCGATGGCACGTGCGATGCACAGCCGTTGCTGCTGGCCGCCCGACAGGCTGCCACCGGGCTTGCCGAGCCTGTCCTTCACCTCATTCCACAAGTTGGCGCCGCGCAGGGAGCGCTCAGCCACCTCGGCTAACTGAGCCTTGTTGTTCACTCGCTGCAGTTTGAGGCCGGCGACGACGTTGTCTCGGATAGACATCGTCGGAAACGGGTTGGGTCGCTGGAACACCATGCCGACAGCACGACGCACTTCGACTGGATCAACGCCTGGCCGGTAGATGTCCTCCCCGTCGAGCTCTACCCGACCCTCGACCCGTGCCCCCGGGATCACCTCATGCATCCGATTGATCGTGCGCAGCACCGTGGATTTGCCGCAGCCTGAGGGGCCGATGAACGCGGTAACGGCGCGTGGTGGCACCGACAGGTTCACGCTCTGCACAGCATGGAACTTGCCATAGTAGATGTCGACATCTTTCATCTGAACATTCTTGGCCATGACAGATCCAATTTTAGAGGCTATCTACGGACACTCGCGAGCCGTGCAAGAGCTCGGGCGAGAATGTTGAGGATTAAGACGATTATAATCAGTACCAACGCCGCCGCCCAGGCCCGGTTGATCGCCGTCTCGTTAGGCAAACCAGCCTCGCCGAAAACGAACAGTGGCAGCGACGCCTGCGCTCCGGAGAACGGATTGAAGTTGAGCGCCGGGTTGCCGAATACCGTGAGCAACAGCGGCGCCGTTTCCCCGGTGACCCGCGCAACGGCGAGCATCACACCAGTCACGATGCCCGCAAGAGCTGAGGGCAACACGATTCGCACCACGGTAACCCACTTTTGTACCCCCAACGCGTAGCTACCCTCCCGGAGACTGTCCGGCACGATCTTCAACATCTCCTCCGCCGACCGGACCACGGTAGGTAGCATCAAGATCGTCAATGCCATAGAGCCGGCGAAACCGGAAACGCTCTGTCCCAACACCAGTATCCACAATGCGAAGATGAAAAGTCCGGCGACGATTGAAGGAAGGCCGGTCATCACGTCGACAAAGAAGCTCACGGCTCGACCGAGCCGCCCGGAACTATATTCGACGAGGTAGATCGCAACGAGAAGGCCGAACGGGACCGCCATGAGCGTAGCTAATCCGACCTGTTCTAACGTGCCGATGATGGCCTGGTAAATGCCACCATTCGAGTCTTGCTCGGCGACTCCGCGCATCGTATGAGTGAGAAATGATCCGCTGAGGACGGCCGCGCCCTTGGCAATCGTGAATCCGAGCACCGCGACCAGCGGCAGCACCGCGGCACAGGAACATATCACCACGATGCTGGTTACCAACCGGTCCTTCGCCCTGCGCCGACCTTCTACCAGTGCCGACACCGTGGTCTGCGCTACCACGAAGAGCGCCGCCGCGACCAGCAGGAATCCCACCCGCCCTTGTAGCGGTGTGGCAGCGAACAGAACCACGGTTGCCACGATCGTCCCGGCCGCGATCGCGGCGAGCGACCAACCGGACAGCCGAGCTCGAATCAGGGCTGAGCTCGTAATGGTGGCCTCACCGGCCAGCGTCATGGCCCACCCCCGCGACCGCTCTTGCCGACGATCGCTCGCGCCCCGAAATTGACCACCAGCGTGATGATGAAAAGCACCAGGCCCGACGCGATCAACGCGCCCCGGCCCACCTCGCCCGCCTCGCCATAACGAGTGGCGATATTGGCCGCGATGGTGTTGCCCCCGGGTTCCAGGATGTGAAAGCTGATCTCGTAGTTGGCCGACAGCACCAGCGCTACCGCGATAGTCTCACCTATTACTCGCCCGAACCCGAGCACCGTCCCGCTGATGACGCCCGAGCGCCCGTAAGGCAGGACTGCGGTGCGAACCATCTCCCACTTGGTTGCGCCGATGGCCCACGCCGCCTCGATTTGATCCCGCGGCGTCTGAATAAACACTTCACGGGAAATGGCGGCGATGATCGGGATCGCCATCACCGCGAGCACTACCGAAGCGGCGAAGATCGACTTTCCGTAGGTACCGTTGGAGCCAAAGAGCGGGATGAATCCCAGGTAGTGGTTCAAGAATGTTGATGGCGCAATGATGTTGGGAACAAGATAGGTCAATCCCCACAAGCCGAACACAACGCTGGGAACGGCCGCCAACAAGTCCACTACGTAGGCCAACGGACGGGCCAGCCATCGTGGTGCATAGTGGCTGGTCGCGAGGGCTACTCCCACGGCCACGGGTACGCTTATCAGCAGCGCCAACAGCGATGTCAACACGCTACCGAAAGCTAGGGCCGCTATACCGAAGGACGTGGGGGTGCCGTCTGGCGCCCACTTCAGCGTGGTGAGAAAGCTCGTGGTATCTGCGCGCAACGCGGGAATTGCCTGCAGCACGAGGAACACGGCGATAGCAGCCATGATAACCAAGAGCAAAGCGCCGGATCCTTGGGCCAGCGCTCGGAAGATTGCATCACCTCGCCGGCGAGTCCGTCGGTTTAGATCCCCACCGGGTGGCGTGCTCGGCATTGGCGGTTGCCTGACTAGCGACGACGAGTGAACACCATAGGTCTCCGAAACATTCGCGGACGGCGCTATCGAGACCGTTGCGTGTTCTGGTTCGTCCATGCTACATCCTCATATCTGGGCATACTGAGTGTGCGCAATCGACAACCGCCATCGCGAATTGGCCGCCCTCAGCCAACCGCGATGTTAGCCGAGAGACCCGACCGCCTGTCGTACCGGTTGCTGCAGATTGTCCGGCAAAGGTATGGATCCCTGACTAGGAAGCTGCTGCTGACCAGCGGGGCTGGCCGCGTATCCCAGGAAATTCTTGAGCAACGGCAGCTTATCCGCAGCATTGCCCTTCGAACATACTATCTCGTAGGTCACGAGCAGATTCGGGTAAGCAGTGGAATCGGTGGTGGCGTAATCGAACTGCAGCTTCAGGTCACCACCAGTACCAGGCACCTTCGCTTTGGATAGGAAGTTCACCGAATTGTCCTGGGTAAGCGGGACGAACTTGCCCTCGGCGTTGCCGATCGCGGCGTAGGCAATCTGGCTTTGCGTCGCAAAGGATAGCTCGAAGTACCCGATACCACCCGAGGTGGACTTCACACCCTGCGCAACGCCCTGGCTGCCCTTGGCGCCTTGCCCACCCGGTGCAGCCCAGTTCTTGTTGGTACCGTACGTCCAGTCCGTCTTGGCGTCGTTCGCCAGGTAGTTGGTGAAGTTGTAGGTCGTCCCGGAACCATCAGACCGGTGAAAGGTCTGGATTCCCAACGATGGCAACTGCGTACCGGGGTTGTCCTGTGCGATCGCCGCATCATTCCAGTTCGTGATCTTGCCACTAAATATTTTGGCCAAGTTACTGGCCGACAGGTTCAGGGCTTTCGAAACTCCGGGGACGTTGTAGCCGATAGCGATCGGCCCACCGACCATCGGGATATTAACGGCGGGCCCACTCTTGCAGCGCGCATCCGCGGCCTGCTGTTCCGTGCCCGCGGCGAGCGGGAAGTCGGATCCAGCAAAGTCGATCTGCCCGTTGGTGAACTGCTGCACACCCTGCCCGGAGCCGCCACCGCCATAGTTGATGTTCGCGCCCGAACACTTGTTGACATAGTCCTTGACCCACTGTGCGATGGCATTCTGCTGTGCAGTCGAGCCGGCGGCAGTCAGCGATCCGGGACTGCAGGTGATAGCCACCGCCCCGCCAGGGTTGGTTGATGGCGAGCCAACCCCGCCGCCGGTGTCCGAGCCGCACGCGGTGAGCAGCAGCCCCGACCCAGTCAGCAAGCCGAGTACAGCGCGATGTCGCTGAACTTTCACGAGATCTCCGTAGGCCGGGAGGAAGGTGGGGACGACCACAGCCGTATGGCTGCTCGCGCAATTTATTCAACTTAGGTCGGTAAAAAGGTAGACGTTAGCTAGTCAATAGATGAACAGCGCATGAACCTTCACTCACATGTGCTGTGAGCATCGCTCATCTGGCGCAACACGAGACTACCGGATCAACAATGCGTGATCGGACGGTGCCCGAGAGGATCCACGGCTGGCGGCTGACACCCGTGCGCCAGCCGCCAGGGCCTTCAGAACACTGGGCCTTGCTCCGGACGCTCGGTCGTCAGGACGCTGAGCGGTCCGCGCGGCCGACGACGATCACGAGTTGAGTGCGCATCACGATAGGAATCGTGGCTATCGGCACGCAAGACCCCATGACAGCGACAGAGCCTGGTGGGCCGAGCCTGTAGGGACGGCTGGCAGGCTGCCCTGGGCGCACACCCGCACGAGGTACGGGCAGCCACAACTGACCACTCAACGTTAGACTACCTTCATTTGGAGCGCGAAATGCACTCCAACAGGCTGACGCGATACCGACTCGGATGACCTAGCGTAGTGCGTTCGAAGTGGACCCCCGAGCGCAACACTTGCGCGGCGGACTCGCCACTTCACCCTGCCGTGGAGGTTAGGCGATGACGCAGATCCTGGGAACCGACGCCCTCCGCACTCAGCTCACCGGCCGGGTGATCGATAAATCCGACTTCGACTACGATTCAGCCCGCTCAGTCTGGAACGGCGGCATCGATCGCCGCCCCGCGGCCATTGCCCGATGCACCGGCCCATCCGACGTCGCCGCAGCGATCGCCTTCGGGCGCGAGCGCGGGGCGCGGATCTCGGTGCGTGGCGGCGCGCACGGTTCCTGGGGAGCCGAGGAGCCCGACGGCGGCTTGGTGATCGACCTCAGCGATCTCCGCGGGGTATCAGTGGACCCCGGCAGCCGGCGGGCGTGGTGCAGTGGCGGGGCCACCATCGGTGACGTGGACGCCGCCACTGCGCGGCACGGCCTGGCCGTCACCGGTGCAACGATCAGCCACACCGGACTTGGCGGCCTGGCCCTGGGCGGCGGCCTCGGCTGGCTGATCCACAAGGCCGGTTTGACCCTGGACAACCTGCTGTCCGCGGAGCTGGTCACCGCCGACGGGCGCACTCTGTGCGTCTCCGCCGACGAGCATCCTGATCTGTTCTGGGCCCTGCGGGGCGGCGGCGGCAACTTCGGCGTCGTCACTGGCTTCGAGTTCCGGCTGCACGACGTTGGTCCGCTGGTCTACCTCGGCCTGTTCTTCTGGCCGCCTGAACACGGCACCGAAGCACTTCGCATCGGCCGGGAGGTGGCTGCTTCGCTGCCGCGCAATGCCGGACTTGTCATGACCGCCGGTCTGGCCGCACCGGCAGCACCCTTCGTTCCCGTTGCGCACCGCGGGAGACCCGGGTACGGGCTGATGATCGCCGGATTCGGGTCGGCGCTGGAGCATCACCGGCTGATCGCACCGGTCAGGGAAGCGTTGCGACCATTGTTCGAGTTCGTGACCCCGCTGCCGTACGTCGAGCTGCAGAAGTTGCTGGACGACACCGCACCGTGGGGCATTCACGCCTATGAGAAGGGCCTGTACCTTCAGGAGCTGAGCGAGGAAGCGATCTCGGTCCTCAGCGACAACATACCGCGCAAGAGTTCACCGATGTCGTTCGCCACGATCTTCTCGCTGGGTGGCGCATTCGCCGACGTTGGTGAGCAGGAAACCGCATTCGGCGGCAGCCGAGCGACCCGGTTCGTGGTCAACGTAACGGCTATTGCCCCGGACGCTGAGTTGCTGGCGATCGACCGGTCCTGGGCGCCGAGTAGCCGGGGGG
>QHBY01000350.1:20396-22529 GCA_003244245.1 Pseudonocardiales bacterium | reverse complement strand
ACGTCCGGGCGCAGCAGGGTGGCGAGCACATCGGGATGGGGATCCCGCGTCGTGCAGTGCCCGACAACCACGAGGTCGGGGGTGCTGGACAGCTTGGCCGTGAGCGCTTCGATCAGCATCTGCTGGTCGTCCACCAGCAGCACCCGAACCGGGACCATCGCGCGAACCGTGCCCAACGGCATCGCCCTGGTCACGGCTATCCCGTCCTCGTTCGGTCCTCGGGCCCGTGTTGCTCGTGGTCGACGAGGTCGTAGCGCACCGCAAAGGTGGCAGCCTCGAGCCGGGAATGAACTCCGAGTTTGGTCAGTAGTGACTGCACATGACTGCGCACGGTGGTCGTCGAGACGCCGAGCCGCACCGTCATCGCCGGGGTATCGAGCCCCTCGACGAGCAATCCGAGGCATTCCCGTTCGCGGGCCGTCAGGTGAGCGGCGAGCCGGCGTGCTTCGGAAACGTCGGAGCGCGCGCTGGTCGCGGGCCGGGGTGCGTCGAACACGACCGCACCGTCGATCACGCGCTCCAATGCGTGGACCAACTTGCGGATCCCACACGTCTTGTGCACGTATCCGGCGGCGCCGAGCCGGACGGCCCGACGCATCGCGTCGTTATCACCGTCTGCGGCCAGGATGAGTACCCGCGTCGCCGGGCTTACCGCGATAACGTGACCGATTGCGGTAATTCCATCGCCATCGGAAAAACGTCGACCCAGTAGGCAGATATCGGGCTGGTGACGGCGGACCGCCTCGATCGTACCGGCGAGGCTTCGGGCGACCGCCGGTACTCGGAATCCCTGACCTACCAGTACTGCGACCAACGATTCCACGAACACCGTGTGGCCGTCGCCGAGCACGATGCTAGACATGGCAGATCACGTCCGACTGACCGGATTGTCGAAGTCAGCCCGCCCCCCAGCGGTCGCCAATATCCCCACCCCATTTATGAGTATTTCGCCGCACACAAGTTCCACCCAGATAATCGATTGAACGCCTTCAGCCTACAACCGCAGGCGGCGACTGATTACCGAGATCGCCGATCACGGCACGTAATATCCCCTTCAAGGACTACCAACCCCCCTCGCCGCTGCCGCCAACCACCACCAACCCAGGCGATCGCGCAGGTGGACGATCGCCTATTGTAGGTACCCGACCCCGTGCGCCGGTCGCGTCCCGGGGAGGGGTCCGCGTCGACCACCCCCGCGCCTGAAAGGTCCACCACGGTGCCCGTAGCGACCGCGCTACCGACCACATCCGCTCACCTGTCCGGCCTGCTCGAGGCCGTCCTGCCCGAGCCCTCGCTGCGCGAACTTGTCGGCAGGGCCGGTGCCGCCGAGCTCGAGCTGCACGGCCCGTCAGCGGCCCGCCCGCTGGTCATCGCCGCGCTAGCCCGCACTGGGCACCCGGTGCTGGCCATCACCGCCACCGACCGGGAGGCCGGCGAGCTGACCGCCGAGCTGTCCGAGGTGTTGGGTGCCGAGGTTGTGGCTGAGCTGCCCTCCTGGGAGACGCTGCCGCACGAGCGGCTGTCTCCCCGGGCCGACACCATGGGCAAGCGGCTGGCGGTGCTGCGCCGGCTGGCCCATCCCGAAGAAGGCCCAGCACAGACCCCCGAAAGCCCACTGCGGGTGGTCATCGCGACCGTGCGATCGCTGATCCAGCCGATGCTCGCCAGCCTGGGGGAGATCACGCCGGTGCGGCTGAGGGTCGGGCAGCTGCACGATTTCGACAATGTGCTCGCTCGGCTGGCCGATCTGGCCTACACCCGGGTCGACATGGTCGATCGTCGCGGCGAGTTCGCCGTCCGTGGCGGGATTGTCGATGTCTTCCCGCCCACCGCTGACCATCCGCTGCGGGTGGAGTTCTGGGGTGACGAGGTCTCCGAGATCCGCTCCTTCGCGGTCGCCGACCAGCGCACCCTGGCACCCGCCGACGAGCTGCACGCACCGCCGTGCCGGGAGCTGCTGCTCACCGAAGGGGTGCGGGCCGCCGCGGCGCAGCTCGTCGCGCAGGCCCCGGCCGGGCCGGTGGCGCAGCTGTTGGAGAAGATCGCCGCCGGTATCCCGGCCGAGGGCATGGAGTCGCTCATCCCGGTGCTCGCCGGGGAGCTGCAGCTCCTCACCGACGTGATGCCGGCGGG
>QHBY01000350.1:19594-20363 GCA_003244245.1 Pseudonocardiales bacterium | reverse complement strand
CTGGAGGCATCCTGGATGGTCGCCGCGGGGGGCGGTGCCGCTCCGGTCGACGTCGCGACGCTGGATCTGTCGGCGTCGGCCTACCGCGGCTTGGGTGAGGTCGCTGAGCATGCCCGCAGCACCGGGCTGGCGTGGTGGACGCTGAGCCCGCTGACCACTGATTCCCATGGTTCGCTGCAACTGCGGATCCTTGCCGCGCAGCCCTATCACGGTGATGTGACGCGCGCCTTCGCCGACCTGCGCGCGCATACCGCCGCCGGTGGCGCCGCAGTGCTGGTGGTGCCCGGCACCGGCACCGCACACCGGGCCTGCGAGCAGTTGCGCGATGCCGAGGTGCCGGCGGTGCATGCCGCCGACGGGCTGGTCCAGCCCCCCGCTGCGGGCACCGTCACAGTGGTCCGGGGCACCTTGGAGGACGGCTTCGCGGTCCCCGCGCTGGGGCTGGTGGTGCTCACCGAGGCGGACATCACCGGCGCCCGGGGTGGCACCAGCAGCCGCGAGATGTCGAAGATGCCGGTCCGCCGTCGCAACGCGGTGGACCCGCTGGCGCTGCGCAGCGGCGATTACGTGGTGCACGAGCAGCACGGCATCGGCCGGTTCCTGGAGATGGTGCGGCGCACCGTCAAGGGCGCTGCCGAGTCGACCCGAGAGTACCTGCTGGTGGAGTACGCGCCCAGCAAACGAGGCCAACCAGGAGATCGGCTGTACGTCCCCACCGACCAGCTCGACCAGGTCACCCGCTACGTCGGCGGCGAGCTGCCGACGCTGA
>QHBY01000350.1:9030-19582 GCA_003244245.1 Pseudonocardiales bacterium | reverse complement strand
CGCAAGGCGGTCAAGGAGATCGCTGCTGAGCTGGTGCAGCTGTATGCGGCTCGGCAGTCCTCCCCGGGGCACCCGTTCGGTCCGGACACCCCCTGGCAGGCCGAGCTGGAGGACGCCTTCCCCTACACCGAAACGCCCGACCAGCTCGCCGCGATCAACGAGGTCAAGGCGGACATGCGCCGCGGCGTCCCGATGGACCGGGTGGTCTGCGGTGACGTCGGCTACGGCAAGACCGAGATCGCCGTGCGGGCCGCCTTCAAGGCTGCGCAGGACGGCAAGCAGGTAGCGGTGCTGGTACCCACCACCCTGCTCGCGCAGCAACACCTGCAGACCTTCTCCGACCGGATGCGCCCGTTCCCGGTCACGGTGCGCGGGCTGTCGCGGTTCACCCACCCCGACGATGCGACGGAGGTGCTGCGCGGGCTCGCCGAAGGCTCGGTGGACGTCGTGATCGGCACCCACCGGCTGCTGCAACCGGGGGTGCGCTGGAAGGACCTCGGGCTGGTAGTGGTCGACGAGGAGCAGCGCTTCGGCGTCGAGCACAAGGAACACATCAAGGCGCTGCGGACGGCCGTCGATGTGCTGACCATGTCGGCCACCCCGATCCCGCGGACTCTGGAGATGAGCCTGGCTGGTATCCGCGAGATGTCGACCATCCTCACCCCCCCGGAGGATCGTCACCCGGTGCTGACCTACGTCGGCGCCTACGACGACAAGCAGGTCGGCGCCGCGATCCGCCGCGAGCTGCTGCGCGACGGGCAGGTCTTCTACGTGCACAACCGGGTGTCGTCGATCGAGAAGGCCGCTCGGCGGATCCGCGAGCTGGTGCCCGAGGCGCGAGTGGCGGTGGCGCACGGGCAGATGAATGAGGACCAGCTCGAGCGCACCGTCGCCGGGTTCTGGGACCGTGAGTATGACGTGTTGGTCTGTACCACGATCGTCGAGAACGGGCTGGACATCTCCAACGCCAACACGCTGATCGTCGAGCGCGGTGACCTGCTCGGGCTCGCCCAAGCGCACCAGCTTCGCGGGCGGGTCGGGCGGGGTCGCGAGCGTGGTTACGCCTACTTCCTCTACCCGCCGGAGACACCGCTGACCGAGCTGGCCCACGACCGGCTGTCCACCATCGCGCAACACACCGAGCTGGGCGCGGGCATGGCCGTCGCGATGAAGGACCTCGAAATCCGGGGCGCGGGCAACATCCTGGGTGGTGAGCAGTCCGGGCACATCGCCGGAGTCGGTTTCGACCTGTACATCAGGCTGGTGGGCGAGGCCGTCGAGGCATTCCGCAGTGCGGCCGGCGCGGGCCCGTCCGATGGCGCGGCCGAGCCCGCCCCGGTGCGGGTGGAACTGCCAGTGGACGCGCACCTGCCGCACGACTACATCCCAGGTGAGCGGCTGCGGCTGGAGGCCTACCGAAAGATAGCCGAGGCGCTGGACGCTGAGGCGCTGACCGCGATCATCGACGAGTTGCGGGATCGCTACGGCGCCCTGCCGCCTCCCGTGGTGACCCTGCTCGACGTTGCCCGGTTCCGCCAGGTTTGCCGGGCGCACGGGGTGGCGGAGGTGACGGTGCAAGGCTCGAAGCTGCGGTTCACTCCCGTGACGCTCCGGGACTCCCAGGTGGTGCGCCTCAACCGGCTCTACCCGCAGGCGGCGTACCGCTCCGCTGGCCAGACCCTGGCTGTGCCCCGGCCCAGCGAAGGTTCCGGCGGTATCGGCGCTGCGCCGCTGCACGATCGGGAGCTGCTCGACTGGTGCACCAAGCTGGTCACCAGCGTGCTGCGGCCGTAACGGCTACGGCGCTCACTGCAAGTACGCATCGACTGCGCGCGCGAAGTCCTCGAGATCGCCGAGCCGGCCCAGGTGCGTCCAGATCCGGGCCGGATCGACGTCAAGGTAGGCATGCACGAGCACGTTGCGCAGCCCAGCTGCCAGCCGCAGCCGATCGGCGAGATCCGTCTCGAGCACACCGACCGCGCCGAGCTCGCGGAATGCTGTTCCGTAGTCCTCTGGGGTCCGGTCGGTGTCAGCGGCCAGGATGTGCAGCGCGATGTCAATCGCGCACTGGAGGGCAAGTTGCAGATGTCGCTCCGCCTGCGCCTGGAGCGCGATATCGGCGAGGAAGGTGCTCTCGCCGTGCGAGTGGACGTCGCGGAGTGCACCCAGGCGGCGGCCGATCTCGCGCAGCCGCCGGTTGACGACCTCAGCGTCGACCAAAACGGCCCTCACGCAGCCGGTTGCGCGTGCCAGCCGCCAGCAACCGCCGAGCCGGAGCCATGTCCAGGTAACGGTCGATCGTCCGGACCCGGTGTTCGACTCGGACCCTCTCGTCACGGGACACGAGGACCGTGCCGTCGCGGAGGACGCGGTACGACAGGGCGAGCGGTGCGTCGTTGAGAACAACGACGTCCGCCCGCGCCGGCGCGATGGCGTGCGCAACCGCCGCCGTGAGTTCGAGTCCGCGCTCGTCTTCGTCGGTGTCGAGGAGCAGGGCGACGTCGACGTCGGACAACGGCCCGGGCCGTCCGCGGGCGTGCGAGCCGTACAGGTAGGCGACGAGCACTCCGGGGGCGCTGCCCAGCAGACGGCGCAATCTCTCGGTGAGATCATGCGTCGATGGCGACACGCTGGTGCTGGCCTCGATCACCGGATCAGGGTAGCCCTGCCTTCGTCGGCAACGTCATCCATCCAGCGTGGCGGCGAGGCTGGGCGTCCATAGCATCGTGGAGCGTGCTGAAGACCTCATCGAGGTGGCGCAGCAGCGGCATCAGGTTCTTGATGGTGCGGAGCAGTTTGAGGATCAGCTCAGCGATCTTGGTGGCCCACTCGGCGATCAGGGTCATGGTCTGCTCGGCCACCACCGGAGCCGCAAGCCCGCCACTGCCGAGCAGCTCAGCGGCATACTCGATCAGATAGCCGACGAGTTCGGTGATCATCTTTCGGATTTGCTCGCGGACCGCGGCGACGATCAACCCGCTCATAGTCACGGCAACCCGGATGCCGTCGGCTGCGATGGCCATCGCTTCGAGCAGGTGGTCGGTACCCTGGGCGTGGGCCCGGTAGGCCTCGGCGGCCGCGCCTTGCCACGTCGTGAGGTCGTCCGACACGGCGTGTGCGTAGTCCTTCCGCGCTGCGGATACTTCATCCGCGACGTTTTCCCAGGTCTGAGCATGAGCGGTAATTACATCGGGGCTGCCGGCCAGCCAGTCCAGCGGCTCGGACAGGACCTCGACATGCTCCATCAGCCACCCAACGCCGTAAGACAGCAACGCGCCGGCCGGATTCGAGACGTAGCTGAGAGCGTCCACGGTCGTCGACGCCGTGTCGATTCCGACCTCGACCCAATCCCCGCTGGAGATGGCATTGACGCACTGGGTTGCTGGATCAAGGATTCCTATCCCGGCATAAGCAGTGGGCTGCTCCTCGTGCGCGACCAGCGGGTTCGCCGACATCTATTCAGATCCCCTCATCCGGTACAGGGCCATCGCGTTGGCGTCGTCGACGTCCGCATAGTCCACGGCGGTTTCCCTGACGTCAGCCGCGGTGCTGCTCAGGCGTTTGGCGCTGCTGTCCAGCGCGGTCGCTCCCAGGTGCTGCAGCGGGTTGAGCATCATCGGCAGGGCCTGGCAGTAGGAGCCGTAGGCATCCGTGGGCAGGCTTATCTCCCGCGCCGCATCCACTGCCCGTACCAACCGGTCGGCGACGCCGTCGACCTTCTTGGCGTGCTCCCGTAGCGCCTCAGTGAGCACTTGGTACTGGTCGGCCATTTGTGCTCCCTAGCGCAGGTAATCCCGGTCGGCGAAGTACTCCTCATCGTCAGGCGGCGCCGCGCGGGGCTGCCGCCTAGGTGGTGGCGGGTAATGCTGGTGCGGGTTTTCGTCCTCGATCACGCCGAGTCCGAGCACCATAGGGTCCGGTTCCGCGCTGTGCCGGCTCAGGTCTTCGCCAAAGCGCTCCCGGTAGCTCGACACCACGGCGTCGACGAGGGGCTCCTCGCCGCCGACGGTGGCCTGCATGGCGTCCTGGACCAACGGGGCCAGCTGTTGCTGGGCGCGCCGCAAGCACGCGATCACCTGCGTGGCGAGCTCCGGCGGCGACAATTCGCGGATTCTGTCAGTGAAGGCCAGGTCGGTGAGCGTCCCGCGGGAGTCCACCGTGACCCGGACCGCGCCGTCCCTAGAGGATTCGGTCACCTGGACCTGCTCGACGTAGGTTCGCATGGCGTGGAACTGCTCGGCCTTATCAGAGAACCCCTTCGCCCACTGTGACAGCCGCCGCTCCATCTGGTCGGGGTCAGTGTCGAACATGGGCCCTCCTCAGGCTGCGCCCGGCAACGGGCGCGCTGCCCCGGGTCGGACGAGGAGAGTACGCAATGATGCGCAGCTCCGAGCATGCGGTGGCCCAGCTGGCGACTACGGCCCACGTGCTGGGAGTGCGGGCGTCTGGCGAATAAACCGAAAGTCGGTCTAGTGGCGTAGCGGGTTGGTGAGGGGTCGGCGGTCGGGGTCGATGATCGTGGGTGGTCGGAATTCGACCCGTCCGCCGGTGATGGTGATGTCCCAGCCTTGGAGGTGTACTTGCTGGTGGTGGGCCGGGCAGAGGAGGCAGCAGTTTCCTACCTTGGTCTCGCCAAGATCAATCCAGTGTCGCACGTGATGCGCCGCGCAGAGTCCGGGTGGTCGGTCGCAGCCGGGGTAGCTGCAGCCGCGGTCTCGGGCGATCAGGGCGCGGCGGATGCCTAGCGGGACGGTGCGCATGGCCCGGCCGACGTCGAGGGGTTCGGAGTCGCTGCCCAGGACCACCGGGATCAGCTTGCAGTCGCACGCCAGGCGGCGGGCGTCGCCGGCGCTGATCAGCTGCCCGTAGTCGAGCACCGCGGCACCGAGGCCGGTGCGTAGTGCGTCCCAGTCGATGGTCACCGTGACGTGCGGTGGTTCTCCCGCGGTGGTGGGGAACTCGTCAGTCGCCCGGGCCCGGTCGCACAGTTCGATCAGCCCATCAGCGTGGCGCTGCGGGACTGTCCTGGTCTCTGGGGCGTCTTCGGTGCTGGGGCGGCGGGCGGCGAGCGGATCTACGGCAGACGATTGACCATGCTGCCGTGCTCAGCATCCAGCCAACCCTCCAACCCCAAGCCACCGTCGCGCCGATTGCGCAGCCACAACTCCCCACGCAGCGGTGTCACCGCGGTGGGGTCCTCGGCCGGCGACGGCCCGTCGGGGTCGAGGGTGGCGACCAGCCGCTGGGCGATGATCCGCAGTCGGCGGGGATCGAAGTCGCGGGCGTAGCCGGCCAGATCCGCTTCCGCACGGTCCCTCGCCGGTGCCGGGATCGATGCGGGCAGCGCCGTGATGGTCTCGTGATCACCCGTAGCTGTCCGGTGCCGATCTGTCCGGCGGCCAGCGCGGCAGCGGTCGCGGGCAACCGCGGCGCCAACGTCTGTCCGGTGATCGTCCGCCGGGCGCCCACCATGACCGCGTGCTCCACCCGCATCCGCGCCTCAGCAGCGGACAGCTGCAACATCCCGGCCAGCAGCCGCTGAGTAGTGCTGAAACCTTCCCGGACTGCGATACCACGTGCTTCTATCTCTGCGACCACCCCGAGCATCACCGACTGCGTCTCACGGGTTAGTTTCTCGATGTCGCGCAGCGTCTGGGTAATCCCATTGTCATCGAGACCGCCCAGCGTTCCGCGCAGGCCATCCAGGCAGCTCGACATCGCCACCACGGGTTCGCGCACGGCCACGGTCACGACTTGATTCTCGCACCTACCCCTGACAGCCTCCGGCGCCTCGAACCGGATCCGGATTCCCCGCAGAGCGAACTATTGGCGAATCTCTGCATCCACTGCATCCGCCAGCGGGTGCTACCCAGGCGACGTGCAGTGGCGGGTACGGTGCCCCGGGACCAACGGAGGAGGGCGCGCCATGGCGGGCAGCTTCGAGCATTCGGGTGCCCAGCTCGCGGGTGTCGCGCAACAGCAGAACTCCCTGGCGGCCGCCGTTGCTGCCGGTGAGCTGTGGTTGGAGACCGGCGTCGCTGAACGCGCCGCCGCCCGTTGCGAACAGGCAGTCAGGGAGATCGACGGTCTGCCCCCGGCCACCGGCCCAGCACCTGACCTCCTCTATCCCGCCACCGGGGCGGCTGGGGAAGCGGCGGTCGGGGGAGCGGCCACCGGCCGATCCGGCACCCGCGGACCAGTCACCGGGAGACCGGGCGGCGGGAGCTTGCCCGGGGGCGCCCACGTGGCCTACCAGCCGCCGACCCCCGCCACCTTGCAGGGAGTGTCCAGCGGCCCGGTATCGCAGCAGGACGGCCAGATGCCGCCCGATCAGCCCGTCCGCCGAACCCAGAACGTAGGCGGGCAGGTCGCCGCGGCGGCTGCGGCGGCAGCCGGTGTCCCGATCATGGCGCCGAACGTCGACAGTCGTATCCGGCGCGCTCTGGCGCCCGGTGTTGGAGTCCGACTCGGCGGTGGCGGAGCTGGCGGCGGCCACTTGAGCAGTGAAGGGCAGCTGAGCGGGCGTGCCAGCACGGCGAACACCGTTGAATTCGGTCCGCGCCCAGCAGGCGCAATCGCCGAGGCTGCTGAGGGCCGAATGGGACGTGGGGCCGGTGCGGGCGATCTGGTGGCGCCGATGGGCGCGGCCGGCGGCAAGCGCGGCGAGGACTCCGAGCACCGGCGTCCTTCCTACCTGATCGAGATGGACGACATCTTCACCGACGCCCGCAAGGTCGCCCCTGCGGTGATCGGCGCGGATCCACCCGAACAGGACCGCTGACGGTGACGCCTCTGGGATGGCGGCTCAGCGCCGCGCAGTGGGCCGTGCTCACCGCGGAACTACAGCTGGACGACTACCCAGTGCCCCTGCAGGTGCGCCGGTTCGGGAGTATCGATGCCGAGGTGGTCGACGAGCTCAGATGGCTCGGACTGCTGCGCGCGGGCAGGGTGGACGCTGATCTGGAGGCCGCGCTGCGCCTGCTGAACCAGCCGGCAAGTTGGCTGGACTCGGTGTGGCTTCCCGACGCGGCGGCCGAGCACCCAGTCCGGGTGATCGCAGCTCGGGGCGCCACGGTGGGCGTCTGCGCGCTGCAGCACCCCGATCAATCTGACGCGACGGTGGTGGACGTCATCCCTGCGGCGGGACTGGCCGCGGCGGTGGTGAGCCGGCTCCCGCCGCACCCGTCGGGCCACCGGCCCGCGGCAACCATCGCACTGGCACCGAGTCCTGGCCGCGCCACGCAGCCCGCTGGTGGGGTGCTGGTATCCGCGGCCCCCGCACGGACCAGCGCCGAGCGTGACAGCGCCGCAGTGTCCACGATCCTGAATCAGCCGCACGCCCGTGCCGGGCAGATTGGCGCCAACGTGCGAGACCCATCCGGTCAGGTACACCGCTCGCAGGTGCTGCGCTGGTGTGACAACCCAGACGGGCGATACCAGATCACCGTCAGCCACCGGCCCGACGCGTCGACGTCGCTGACCGTCAGCCCAGGCGACGCCCAGCGGCTCGCCGACGCGGTGCAGCGGCTGCTCGACGCGCTGCACCCCAGCTGACCGGCGCCCGAACACTGCGTGAGAAGCTATCGCCTGTGCGAAGCGTCCTGCGAGCCGCTGGCGCGGCCCGTCGTGCCGCTCTCAGGGTCGTCGGGGTGGCTGCCGTGGGGCTGCTGATCGGCGGTTGTGGCTTTGGCCCTAGCCAGCTCAGTGCCGCCGCATTCGTCAACGGCAGCGAAATCTCGCTGAAGCAGGTGCACGGCCAGCTGCTGACGGTGCTGGCCAAGGAGGGTCCACAGGCGCGCGCTCAGCTCGAGGCGGGCCACCAGCTCGATGACATCTCTCGCAAGATCCTCACCGTGCGGATCAGACACCAGCTACTCGACATCGCCGCGCGGCGGGCCGGCGTAACGGTCGACCAGGCTCGGGTGAACCGGCTGATCACAGAGGTCGGGGGCGCTGAGGCCGCGTCCAAGGGGACGATCTACGACGCCAACGGCTACCGGCAGCGGGCCAAGGACCAGGTGCTGATGGCTGCGCTGGGCCGGGCCGCGTTGCGCAGCAGCGCGGTCACCGTCGACTACACCACCGCCGACACCCGAACCGCCGCCAAACAGCGGGTGCAGGAGCTTTCCCAGGCTGGCTCCAAGGCAGCCCGGCAGTCGATCGATGCTGACGTTCGCGCCGGCAAGGACGCCGAGCTGGGCAAGCGCATCGTCGCCGCTGACGACCCGATCTTCGCCACCACCCCGGCGTTCGGCGTCGCCGAGGGCACGGTGGTCGCCTTCCAGCTAGAGGATACCCAACCTTGGGTGATCATGGTGGTCAAGAACCGCACCACCAAGGGCGTCCAGCCATCTGAGCATGCGCCCCAGATCGACCAGATCGACCCTGCCGTGCTGGAAGCGATCGGTCTGCGCCAGCTGGCCCTGGTGGGCGAGGACGGGGGGGTTCGGCTCAATCCCCGTTACGGCGTGTGGGATCCGGTGAGCCTGCAGGTCGTGTCCGACGAGAACGAGACCGGTGGCTTCGTCGCGCCGTTACGCGTCACCGCCAGTACGTGACCCCGAGCGCCCAGCCGGTTGTCGTAGCGCTGTCAACACGGCTCGGTGCGGTGCTTCCGGCGGCGGCGGCTCGCCTGCTGCGCGACGGGGTATCCGTGCACGCCGACGTCGACGTACCGGCCGAGCTGGCGCAGCTGTGCGGGGCCGATCCCGTCGGCGACGCCGTGCAGGGACTGCTGCTCACCTTGGATCCCAGCACCGGGGCGGCGGCCCGCTGGGTGGCTACCGGCGCCACCGTGCTGGCCACCCCTGAACCTGCCGGGGCGGCGTTGCTGGATGCTGTCGCGGTGATGGACCGGTTGCGTTCTCCTGGCGGCTGCCCGTGGGACGCCGAGCAAACCCACCGCTCGCTGATGCCCTACCTCATCGAGGAGACCTACGAGCTGTACGAAGCGCTGGAGGACAGTGCCGCCACCGGGGACACCACAGCGCTGTGCGAAGAGCTGGGTGATGTGCTGCTCCAGGTACTCTTCCACGCCCGGGTCGCGCAAGAGACACCCGGCGGATGTGACATAGATGTGGTGGCGACCGGCCTGGTGACCAAGCTCGTCACCAGGCACCCGCACGTCTTCGCGGGTAGCGAGCAGGTGCGCACCGCCACCGAGCAGGAGATCCGCTGGGACGAGCTCAAGCGCACCGAGAAGCGGCGCGAGTCGAGCGTCGACGGGGTTGCGCTGGGCCAACCCGCGGTGGCACTGGCAGCCAAGCTGGTGTCCCGAGCCACGAAGGCGGACCTGCCCGCAGACCTGCTGCCCGGGGTCGATCGAAACGGTGCCGGCAGTGATACCGGCACGTCGTTGTTCGCGCGATCCGCCGTGGCGAAGCTGGCCGGTGAGGACCCTGAGGCCGCATTGCGCGGCGTCGCCCGACGCTTTGCCGACGACGTGCGCGCCGCTGAGCGTTCCGCGCGAGCCGCCGGGTTGGACGCTGAGCGGCTCACCGCCGAGCAGTGGCGGGAACACTGGCCGGGTTAGCCCGCTCGTCACTGCCCGCACAAGCCGTATCTCTGTTGCGTGACCGTCGTTGATCAGTCGTATGAGCGGCGACGAGCGTGCCGGCGCGCGAACCGGGCGAATGAGACGATTGCGCTACAAGCGGCTTCGCCGGGGGCTACCCCGAACGTCGCAGTACCTGCTGCGCGGGTTGTTGTCCGGCGGTGCGCTGGCCAGTGCTGGCCTGGTGCTCACAGCCCTGGGCTCGGTCGCCGCCCCGCTGCCCGACCGCGGACTCGCTGCGCCCGCGCCTGCGGCGATGGCCGCGCCCGCGGCGTTACCCGATGTCTCAGAACCCATCGCAGAGCCGGTCGCGCAGCCTGTCACCGCCCCCCAGCCCGCAGGGCAGCCGGCACACCCGACCGTCACCATCCCGATCCAACTGCCCCCACCCGCGCAGGGTCCGGTCGCCCCGCAGTTGGCGTTCGCCGATTGGGCCACCCGGATGTCCCGGGTCACGAATGTCCCGCAGCGTGCGCTGGAGGCCTACGCGAACGCCCACGCCGTGTTGGCAGCTAGCCAACCGAACTGCCACATCACCTGGGTTACCCTGGCCGGTATCTCGGCCGTGGAGTCCAAGCACGGGGGTTTCCAGGGTCGCACTCTGCAACCCGATGGCCGTCCGTCGTCGCCGATCATCGGGATACCGCTGAACGGTGCGCCCGGGGTCAAGTCCATCGCGGACACCGACAACGGCATTCTCGATGGCGACAAGATATGGGACCACGCGGTCGGACCCTTCCAGTTCATCCCGTCCACCTGGGCCAAGTGGCGAGCCGACGGGAATCACGACGGGATCACCGACCCGCAGAACATCGACGACGCCTCGCTGGCTGCGGCGAATTACCTGTGCGCGGACAATCGGAACGTCAGCTCCGGTGACGGTTGGTTGCGGGCAATCCTGTCCTACAACGATTCCCTGGACTACGCGCAAGAGGTTTACGGCTTCGCTCAGACCTACGCGCGCAGCGCCCAGGGTGTCACCTGAGCGTCAGCGTCACC
>QHBY01000350.1:0-8960 GCA_003244245.1 Pseudonocardiales bacterium | reverse complement strand
TCACCTGAGCGTCAGCGTCACCTAAGGGTCAGTGGCGGGCTATCCGCATCCGCACTTCGTTGAGTGCTTCCTGATACTCCGGTGTCGGGTTCATCGCCGCTGCCATTGCGAGCTGCGCGCGGGCCTCGTTCAGTCGGCTCTGCCGCTGCAACGTGCGGCCCAGCGCGAAGCGCGCGTAGTGGTCGGAGGGGTTGTGCTCGAGCACCCGAAGGAATGCCTCCTCGGCGCGGGTGAGCTGGGCGGATTGCAGGTAGGCTCGTCCCGCTAGCAGCTGGACGCTCGGCGCGTCGGGCTCGGCATCCAGTACCGGAGCCAACTCTCGAAGAGCTTCCAGCGGGCGCCGTTCGGANNGTCGGCGGCTGTCATGGTCGCTCTAACGGTACGCGGACACGTGCTCTTGCACGAGCCCCGTACTCGATCACGAGTCTCCCGGAAGGCGACCGAGTAGGCGGCCGGGCGATCATCGGGCGCGCGCCTCCGACCGAGTGCGCCCGACCGTGGTTAGGCTGTTTGTATGCCCACCTGACGAGGAGCGTATCTGTGGCCGTCATTGAGGAGGTCGGTGCCCGCGAGATCTTGGATTCGCGCGGGAACCCTACAGTCGAGGTCGAGATCGCACTCGATGACGGCACGCTGACCCATGCCGCGGTGCCCTCCGGGGCGTCCACCGGGCGCCACGAGGCGGTTGAGTTGCGCGACGGTGATCCCCAGCGCTACCTCGGCAAAGGCGTCGAGGGCGCGGTCGCGGCGGTGCTGGATGAGATCGGGCCCGAGCTCATCGGCGTCGAGGCGATCGAGCAGCGAGTAGTGGATCAGAAGCTGGTGGATCTGGACGGCACACCCGACAAGTCCCGGCTGGGTGTCAACGCAATCCTCGGGGTCTCGCTGGCGGTCGCCAAGGCAGCCGCGGAGTCCAGCGGCCTGGAGCTGTTCCGCTACGTCGGTGGCGTCAACGCGCATGTGCTGCCGGTCCCGATGCTCAACATCCTCAATGGCGGCGCGCATGCCGACACCGGAGTCGATGTCCAGGAGTTCATGATCGCCCCGATCGGAGCGGAGTCGTTCCGCGAGGCGCTGCGGTGGGGCGCCGAGGTCTATCACGCTCTGAAGTCGGTGCTCAAGGCCAACGGGTTGCCCACCGGTCTCGGGGACGAGGGCGGTTTCGCACCCGATCTGCCGGCTAACACCGACGCGCTGGACCTGATCGCCACCGCGGTGGACAAGGCTGGTTACACCCTCGGTAGGGACATCGCGCTGGCGATGGACGTGGCCGCGACCGAGTTCTTCGCCGACGGCGTCTACAGCTTCGAGCGCAGCCCTCGCAACGCCGATCAGATGATCGACTACTACACCGGGCTGCTCGACGCCTATCCACTGGTGTCGATCGAAGATCCGCTGGCCGAAGACGACTGGGATGGCTGGGTGCGGCTTACCGCGGAGCTCGGTGATCGGGTGCAGATCGTCGGCGACGACCTGTTCGTGACCAACCCGGAGCGCCTGGAAGAGGGAATCGCCCGCCGGGCGGCCAACGCGCTGCTGGTGAAGGTCAACCAGATCGGCACGCTGTCCGAGACGCTGGACGCGGTGGCGCTCGCGCAGTCCCATGGATACCGCTGCATGCTCAGCCACCGTTCCGGCGAGACCGAGGACACCACGATCGCTGACCTCGCCGTGGCGATCGGCTGTGGGCAGATCAAGTCCGGGGCCCCGGCGCGGTCGGAGCGGGTGGCGAAGTACAACCAGCTGCTGCGCATCGAAGAGACTCTGGGTGACGCCGCTCGCTACGCCGGGGACCTGGCGTTCGCCCGGTTCACGCCGGAAGGCTAGACCTGATGGGCGGTGCCGAGCCGACCAGGCGCAGCGGTATGCCCCAGGCCACGGTGGCGCCCCGTCCGCTGGCAGCGCGGGTCGGCTTTGCGGTGGGCATCACCACTGGGCGCCGAGCTGCGCTACTCGCCGCGTTGGTCTGTGTGCTGATGCTCAGCGTGGCGGTGCCGCTACGCAACTACGTGGGCCAGCGTGCCGAGCTGGCCGCGGTCTACGAGCAACAACAGATCCTGGCCGACAAGATCGCGGAGCTGGAGCGCCGCCGCGGCCTGCTGGCCGACCCGCAGCACGTCGAGACGCAGGCCCGGGAGCGGTTGCGCTACGTGCTGCCTGGGGAAGCGCCGTACCTGGTGCAGCTTCCGCCCGGCACGATCGCGACCGGCCGTACTGGCGCTACCGGCTTTGTCCAGGCCTCCGCGCCGCCGTGGTACGGCCAGCTCTGGAAGTCGATCAATAGTGGGTGAGCCGGTGGGCCGCGCCGACTGGGTGGCTGTCGCCACGCAGCTGGGGCGGCCGCCGCGGGCGCTGCGGGCGGTCGCGCACCGCTGCCCCTGCGGGCTGCCCAGCGTGGTGGCGACCCAGCCGCGGCTGGATGACGGCACCCCGTTCCCCACGCTGTACTACCTGACCTGCCGCCGCCTCGCCGGGCTGGTGGCGCGGATGGAGGCCGCCGGCGTGATGCAGGAGATGACCGAACGGCTCGCTACGGACCCGCAGCTCGCGCAGGCCTACCGGAACGCGCACGAGTCCTACCTGGCCGAGCGCGACGCGGTGCAATCGCTGGGCACCCAGGTCAGCGCCGGCGGCATGCCGGACCGGGTCAAATGCCTCCACGTCCACGTCGCACACGCCCTGGCCCGCGGCCCCGGCGTCAACCCCTTCGGCGACGAAACGCTAACCGAAATCGGAACCTGGTGGACCCCCACCCCGTGCGTATTCCCGCATTCAGCGGGCTCAGCGGGGCTATAGGGTGCCTGATTACCCCGCTGAGCCCGCTGAATGCGGGGCGGGAGGAAGGTGGGGACAGTGCGGGTGGCGGCGATTGACTGTGGGACGAATTCGGTTCGGCTTCTTGTCGCCGATGTGGGGGGTGAGGGGTTGAGCGACGTGCATCGGGAGATGCGCATCGTGCGGCTCGGCCAGGACGTCGACGCCACTGGTCGGTTGGCTCCAGATGCCCTGGAGCGCACCAGGGTGGCACTGGCTGACTACGCCGCCATCGTGCGGCGCGCCGGGGCGCAGCGGGTCCGGATGGTGGCCACCTCGGCCACCCGCGACGCCGCCAACCGGGAGGAGTTCTTCGCGATGGTCCGCCGAACCCTCGGTACCGACGCTGAGGTGATCACCGGAGATGAGGAGGCGCAGTTATCGTTCACCGGGGCAGTCGGCGGCCTGGACCCCGCTGACGGCCCGTTCCTGATCGTCGATGTCGGTGGCGGGTCCACCGAGGTGGTACTGGGCCATTGGGACGGCGTGCGGGCCGACGTCACGGCGGCGCGATCGGTGAACGTGGGATGTGTCCGGATCACTGAGCGGCACCTGCGCTGCGACCCCCCGACACCCGACGAGGTCAGCGCCGCTGAACAGTTCGCCGCGCGAACCCTGCAGGAGGCTTTCGCCGAGGTGCCGCTGGACAAGGCCCGCACCTGGGTCGGGGTGGCGGGCACCGTCACCACGCTGTCAGCCATTGCCCAGCAGCTGCCCGCTTATGATCCCGAGCGCACCCACCTGTCCCGGCTGTCCCTGGAGCAGGTGCGCGATACCGCCGAGAACCTGCTGGCGTCGACGCACCAGCAGCGGGCCGGCAATCCCGTCATCCACCCTGGCCGGGTGGACGTCATCGCCGGCGGCGCGCTCATCGTGAAGGTGCTCGCCGAAGCGCTGCATACCCGGGCCGGCATCAGCGAGCTCGTGGTCAGCGAGCACGACATCCTCGATGGCATCGCGCTCGGCCTCGCCTGATGCGCACCGAACTGGGCGGGCTGGACGACGAGATAACCCGGTGCCGGGCTTGCCCGCGCCTGGTCGCCTGGCGGGAGAAAGTCGCCGTCGACAAGCGTGCCGCCTACCGCGACCAGAGCTACTGGGGACGACCGGTTCCAGGGTTCGGACCGCCCGACGCCGCGCTGGCCGTCGTCGGGCTCGCGCCGGCCGCGCACGGCGGCAACCGGACCGGTCGGATCTTCACCGGTGACCGCTCCGGCGATGTGCTCTACGCTGCGCTGCACGCCGTTGGTCTGGCTAACCAGCCCAACGCCACCCATCGCGGTGACGGGCTGACGCTGCACCGAACCAGGATCACCGCCCCGGTACGGTGCGCGCCCCCGGCCAACAAGCCCACCCCCACCGAGCGCGACACCTGCCGCCCGTGGCTGATTAGAGAGCTGCAACTGCTTCGCCCGACGCTGCGCGCGGTGGTCGTGCTCGGCGCTTTCGGCTGGCAGGCACTCTTGCCCGCGCTGAGCGCGGTCGGCTGGCCGGTGCCCACCCCGCGTCCCCGCTTCGGGCACGGCGCCGAGGTCGCCCTGGACGGGCTGCACCTGCTCGGCTGCTACCACGTCAGCCAGCAGAACACCTTCACCGGTCGGCTTACCCCGGCGATGCTGGTCGACGTGCTGCGCCGGGCGGCCGAACTGGCCGGGATCGGCGCCGCGTCCACCTGATCCGGCGAGGCAACGCTGGTTCTTGATCCGTCCCAGCACTGGCGCGGATACCCTTGGCGAAGGCCCCCGTAGCCCAACCGGCAGAGGCAGGTCCCTTAAAAGGGCCGCAGTGTGGGTTCGAATCCCACCGGGGGCACCCTACGTATCACCCGCGACTGGCAGAGCGGTCCGAAGGAGGTCAGGCTCCGGCGCCGTTCGCACTTCGGCAGCCCAGATGGCGATCACGGCTGCTGTGGTGCTGCGGCAGCGAACCGGGAGATCACTATCCCAGAAGAGGGTCCAGAGGCGGTCGATGTGGGGTAGTGCGCCGCTGACGGCATAGCTGATCGCGTTGTCGGCGGCGGTGTGACGGGTCTGGGCGAGCAAATCGAGGCCTCGGCCGGAGCAGAAGGCCATCTGGGCCAGATCGACGACGAGGTGGGCGGGGTGCTGATCGAGGCTGTGATCCAGCGCAGTCTGCAGGGTTGGCAGGGTGCACAGGTCGACTTCGCCAGAAACCCGAAGCACAATGATTTCGCCCGCCACGCAGGGAAAAGACTCTGTGGCGCAGCACAACAAGCACCAGGGTGGCGGGATCGCTGACGTCGCCGATAGCGACTGGGGAATCTCCTGAGTAATCTGCCGACACACTGCTACGGCCCACCCTCCGACAGTTTGAAAAACAAGCGTCGCCGGGGTCTGGGGCTACTTCACCATGGTACAGATCCATCGCCGGTACGGCACCGTCCGAGGGATGACGAAAAAGCTAATTACCGCTGGTGGGCCACTTTGCTGTGAACGGTGGCGCCGGCGAGCACGTCGGCGGCCAGGTCAGTTTCGACGACCTGCCGAGCCACTTCGGACAGCAGCACGTTGCGATTGCGGGCGTAGCGGCGCAGCCGGTCGAAGGCCTCGTTCATGCTCAGGTTCCCGCGATGGGCGAGTACCCCCTTGGCCTGCTCAATGATCACCCGATTGTTCAGTGCGGTCTGTAACTGCTCGGTGACCACCTCACCGCGGCGAACGGCGCGTTCGGACAGGATCCCGATCGTCGCAACGTCGGCGAGTGCTTGACCCAGCGCCAGGTCAGCTTCGGGCAGAGCCCCCGGTTGACGGTGGAAAAGGTTCATCGCTCCGATCGCCTCGCCGCGCAGCCGCAGCGGCAGTGCATGCACCGACCGGTAGGTCCCCCGGCTCTCGACGGCGGCCACGAACACCGGCCACCGTCCGGTCGCTTCGGTCAGATCCGGAACGCTCACCCGCTCCTGGGTGCGGAAGCACTCCACGCACGGGCCCTGGTCGGCCTCGAGTTGCAGCAGCTCCATCACTTCGGCGTCCTCGTGCGAGGACGCCACCACGTGCAGGGCGCGCTGGGAGTCGACCAGCATGATTCCGGCGGCGTCGGCGGCCAGCAGCTCGACGCTGTAGGCCACCAACCGATCCAGCAGATCGATGATGTCGTAGTTGTCGACCAAGGTGTCCACGAGCCCGACAAAAGCTTTACTCAGCAACTGCTCGCGACCGCTTTCCACCGGACTCATCAGATTCCTCTTCCGCCAAACACTCGCCCTGGGGTCGCCCTCCAGGAGCTGCCGTGTCATCTTTCGGGTTACACCATGTCCCGGGTGAAGCACAACCGTCGGGTCACCACATCGCGGGCGACTTCGCCGAGCAACCGCTGCTCGACGAAAGCATAGGCTCGCATCCGGGCCAGGGCGTCGGTTGCGCTGATCCCGAGCTGGACCAACACCATGCCGGTGGCCTGATGGATCTCTGCGCGGCCGTGCAACGAATGGTCCAGCCACTCTCCGTCACCGGGATCGGTACGCACCCCGAGCAACATCAGCGCGGCCATGTTCGCGGAATTGATCGCATCCCGTAGCTGCGCGTTGCGCAGCGACCCCGGAGCGTTACGGTACAGGTCCAGCACCCCGAGGTTGATCGTTCCCCACTGCAACGGTACCGCGAACAGCGCACCCACCTCGGATTGCTCCATCACCGCGGCGGCGAAGATCGGCCAGCGGTTCGTCTCAGTGCTGTGGTGCAGGTCCGGCACCAGCACAGGTCGCCCGGTCAGCGCTGCCTCCATGCACGCGCCCTCGCCGAGGCTGAACTGGAGATCTTCCAGCAACTCCGCCGTCGCATCGGTAGCGCACAGCGTCTCGCGCGAGGTGCTCGCGGTCAGCAGTGAGATCGCCGCACCGTCAACGTCCAAGCCCAGCACACACGCCTGGCAGATCTGCTCGGCCAGCGCGCGGTCACTCCCGACGTCGCGGGCGATCGCCAACAATGCCCGCCCCACCGAGCCCGGCTCAACCACCGGGACCGACCCTGTCACGGGGGTTCTCGCCGAGCACTCTCATCGCAGCCAGCCCTCGTCAGTCCAGCTCAAGTTCATAAAGCGGAGCACGACAAGGACTGGATCGGCGCCGACGGACCTGTCCCAGGCTACACCGCCGTACCCCGGCCCGAGCGGCCTCCCACCGGGGGCACGTCCAGCCCCAGGCCGACTGCTAGCCCGATGACGGCCTGGTCGATCCGGCGCAGGTGGCATGAGGATGGTTAGGAGGTTGGCTCGGCGGGTACGTCTCTGATCATGACCAACACCAAGGCTACTGGCCGTGGTGAGCTGCGCCTCTATCGACGTTCAAAAGGGACTGGTCTGCCTCCCGGATCCGTCGGGAAGGGACACGACACGCCGCAGACTCCCGCAACCTGAGTCGTCCGGCCGCCGTGCTGCAGCCCACCACCGGCATTGTGTCAGCGCTGTTTGTCGCCGGTGGTGGGCGGTGTTGGTAAAATCTCGAACAGATGGTTTAGGCCGGTTACTTCCAGAGGGACGGCTACGGGGCGTCCACTGGCGCCGCTGAGCTGAAGCGTTGTACCGGTCACGATGGCATGCTGGCGGGTGCAGACCAAATACCGACAGGCCGGTTGAGCCCATGAACGAGACTTGGCTGAGATCGATGATCAAACGATCAGGTCGGGTGGCGAGCAGTTCGCCGAGGTGGTCTTGTAACGGCGGTCCGGTAAGCATGTCCAGCTCACCGCCGACGTAGATCACCAAGACTGAGTGCGCGAGGTGTTGGACGTCCACGGAGAGCAGCCCGGAGTTGTGAATGAAACTGACAGGTCCGGCGTCCGGCCTGGGGTGAATCGGGAGGTTGCGGGCTCCCTCAGCAATCATTCAAGCCTCGCTCCCCTCGGGTCGGGATGGAGATCATACCGGTACACAAGGCCGCTCAGCTTGCCCGTCCGGCCGTTCAGTCAGCCCTGGAGGGTACCCATCAGTATGGTGGGTGTGTCTTGCGCCATGAGCACCGATGACGTCGCTGGTCCAGCCATCGGTGCACATGGGGACGCTACTCCCGCTGCACCAGATGGGCATTGATTCGATGTCCAGATTGAGAAAGTGCTGGCCGACGATCTCGGCTTTCCGTAGTCCCCATAGTCCGCGGCGCACACACGATGGTCAGTAACCTTTCCAGGAGTGTTTGGCTTGGTTGAGGTCGTCGGTTCAGTGACATCATGAAACTCAGGATCGCGCCGAGCAGACCGGCGTTGGCGTCCGAGAGCGGGCTGATCTGAACCTCAAGGTGGAGCGTCTTGGTACCGCGCAGGTATGCGATGCCAGCTAGCCGCAGCCTGCTCGAGTAGCGGAGACATCGATGCTTTCCGCGGGCGTGGCCTGCATCTGGCCGCAGCGTTGTTTCAGAGCTGGAGGGTGCACCAGCAAGCAGATGGCAAGACGATCTGGGCCAAGCTGCGACTCGATTCACCCGAATAGCATTAGCCTGTATCGAATCCGCTTGTGCGGGAGCCACTGTGCTGCGATGCTTACTCAGCCCAAACGGGCGACGATGTGCGGGCGGCCGCGCGGGGGGTGGGCGGCCGCCACACATCGGTGGTCGTCTTAGGCTGAGATGACGACCGCGTAGCCGCCTAGACCGATCATCCGCTGCCCGGCGATGGTCTCGGTCTTGGTGAGTAACGTGGTGATCGCACCCGTCTCCGGATCGAAGTCCACGTCGGTGATCGAGCCGAGCTCCATACCTCGCTCGGTGAGTATCCGCTTGCCCAGGATCTCCAAGTCGTTGTCTTCGGCCCGCTGTTCCAAGCCGTCCCGCGGCGGCCGGATCACTGCGTCGGTGGCGATTGTCACGGCGTCGGGACCGAAGCCCCGAACATCCTCCCAGGCGAGCAGGGTGCCGGCACCGCTGACCTTGCCCAAGCGCAGCAGCGCCACCCTGGCCGGTCCGGGCAGCACGACGAAACCGTCGACTCTGGCCACCCGGGTAGCGGTGGCGGTGTCCACCACGTCGCGCTTACGTGCCTGACTGAACAGCATCAGCTGGTCCCCTCTCGTAGCCGGGTCCGGAAGGCGCCGACAGCCGCGCCGAACCCGGCCAGGTCCTCGGAGACGAACTCGGTGGCCGCTGCGGGCACGATGAGGTTCTCGCCGGAGACCGCCACGGTGTCGGGCAGCGGGAT
>QHBY01000349.1 GCA_003244245.1 Pseudonocardiales bacterium | reverse complement strand
TGGGATTTGAACCCACGGAGGGCGTGAACCCTCACGCGCTTTCGAGGCGCGCTCCTTCGGCCGCTCGGACACGCTACCGCGGGTCAGGATACCGGACGTACCGGCGCGATCCTCGTGCGGTGGTCGGCGAAGAACCCGGTGAGCAGGGCGGCGCACTCGGGCTCGAGGACCCCCCCGAGGACCTGCGGCCGGTGGTGCAACCGGCGGTCCCGGACGACGTCCCACAGCGAGCCGACCGCACCGGTCTTGGGCTCCCAGGCACCGAACACCAGGCGGTCCACCCGGGCCGCGACCAGGGCGCCCGCACACATCGTGCACGGCTCCACGGTGACCGCCAGGGTGCAGCCGGTCAGCCGCCAGCCGTCACCGCGCCCGGCGCCACGCAACCGGGCCGCTGCGGCACGCAAGACCAGCAATTCGGCGTGTGCGGTCGGGTCCCCGGTGGCCTCCCGGGCATTGCAGGCGGTGGCCAGCTCGACGCCGTCAGCGTCCACCAGCACAGCTCCGATCGGCACGTCGCCAGTACGCACCGCGTCCCCGGCTACCGCTATCGCGCGCCGCACCAGCGCCACGTCGGCAGCGGTCACCGCGATCATCCCGGTTGTTTCTCCAGCAACTCCGAGAGCTGCGGTTGGAACCCGCACCGCTGGGCGATCATGTCCAGCTGCTCGTCCGGGTACAGGTCCACCTCATCGATGATCACCTGCATCTCCTCCGCCGGCAATCCCAGGTCGGCGAGCAGCCCGAGGTCGCCCTCCGGCCACACATCCTCCCCGTCCGCTGTGTCCTCGTCTGGGACGTCGACGCGCAACAGATCCAGCACATCGGCGGCAACGTCGTAGTCAAGCGCCGCGACGGCGTCGGACAGCAGCAATGACACCCCACCAGGCGCCGGCCGCACCACGACGAAGAACTCGTCATCGACGTCGAGCAGGCCGAAAACAGCGCCGGTGGAACGTTGCCCGCGCAGCTGTGTGATGGCCGCGTCGAGATCCTTCAGGGCCGCAGCATCCAGTTTCGTGCACTGCCAGCGCCCGTCCTCTCGGACCACAGCGATGGCAAAGCCGGTGACGGACATGGCACAAGTATGCGCCCCCTGGCTCCGCACGGAAACGCGATCACCGATTCGAGCCCCCAATATAGGGATGACGTGGGAAGATGGGCGGTTGTGAGCAAGCCTGAGCCCCGTCATCGTCGGTGCGCGAGCAACCTCGTGGGGGCCGCCGCAGCGCTGCAGCCGCACACGATCGCGCTGCGCCGCAGCCTGCACCGGCACCCGGAGCAGGGGCTTCACCTACCCGAGACCCAGTCCGCCGTGCTGCGGGCGTTGGCCGATCTCCCCGTGCAGGTGCACACCGGAGAGGCCACCAGTTCGGTGGTCGGGGTGATCGACGGCGCGCGGCCGGGGCCGACCGTGCTGCTGCGGGCCGACATGGACGCGTTGCCGATCACCGAGCTATCGGGAGTGCCGTTCAGCTCGGAGCTGCCAGGCTCGATGCACGCCTGCGGGCACGACACGCACGTCGCGATGCTGGCCTCGGCCGCGCGGCTGATCGCCGCGCAGCGCGACGAGCTGGCCGGCCGGGTTCTGCTGATGTTCCAGCCTGGGGAGGAGGGTTTCCACGGGGCGCGGCACATGCTCGACGAGGGCCTGCTGGAGGTCGCCGGCACCCCGGAACGCGCGCTGGCCCTGCACATCACGTCCACCTTGGACAGCGGGCTGGTGCAGACCAGAGCCGGCGCCATCATGGCGTCGTCGGACGTGCTGCGGGTGACGGTCACCGGTCAAGGGGGGCACGCCAGCGCGCCGTGCACTGCGGTGGACCCGGTACCGGCCGCCGCCGCAATGGTCGGCGCGCTACAGACCATGATCACTCGGACGCTGAGCGTCTTCGACCCGGCGGTGCTCACCATCACCCGGATCTCCGCGGGCACCAGCTCCAACATTATCCCGGAGACCGCGGAACTGGAGGGCACGATCCGAGCACTGTCCGAGTACACCAGGGTCACGCTGCACGAGGAGGTGCACCGGGTCTGTGGGCACGTCGCGGCCGCGTACGGTTGCACCGCCGCCGTGGCGATCGAGCCCGGCTACCCGGTGACCGTCAACGACGACGAGGTGACCCCACAGGTGATCGACCTGGCCCGCTGGGTACTCGGCGAACACCACGCCGAGCCAATGCCCGACCCGCTGATGGGCGCCGAGGACTTCTCCTATGTGCTGGCGAAAGTCCCCGGCACGATGGCGTTTCTCGGTGCCTGTCCGCCGGGCCATGAGCCGGATACGGTCCCGGCGAACCATTCCAACCGGGCGGTATTCGACGAGGCGGCAATGGTGCACGGGGTTGCTCTCTACGCCGGCTTCGCATTGGAGGCACTGACCTCATGAGCGAGCGCACGGTGTGCGTCATCGGGTTGGGTCTGATCGGCGGGTCACTGCTGCGCGCCGCTGACGTCGCCGGGTGGAAGGTCCGGGGCATGGCGAGGTCGGATGCGGTCGTCACAGCGGCCCGGGAAGCCGGTTTCGACGTGACGTCCTCGATCGAGGACGCGCTGGCCGACGACGCGCTGGTGGTGCTCGCGGTACCCCTGCCCGCGGTGGTCGACGTCCTGCCGGTGCTGGCCCGGCACGCCCCACGCTGCCGGCTTACCGACGTGGTGGGCGTCAAGCAACCCGTCGCGGCGGCGGTGGCCCGCCTTGCGCCGGCGGTCCGCTACGTCGGCGGGCATCCGATGGCGGGGACGTCGGCCTCGGGCTGGGCAGCGGGATCGGCGACGCTGTTCAGCGGGGCACCCTGGGTGGTCGGTAGCGACGACGGTGCCGACCCGGTGGTGTGGGCGCAGGTCGCCCAGCTGGCGCTGGACTGCGGGGCGCACGTGGTGCCGGCCGGCGCCGCCGACCACGACGCCGCGGTGGCCCGGGTATCGCACCTGCCGCATCTGCTGGCCGCGGTGCTCGCTTCGGTCGGCGCCGACGGCGCAGCGCTGGCGATGTCCCTGGCCGCGGGCTCGTTCACCGACGGAACCCGGGTGGCGGCGTCGCCGCCGGAACTGGTCCGGGCGATGTGCGAGGGCAACCGAGAGGCGCTGCTGTCGGCGGTGGACGACGCCCTGGGCCGGTTAGGTGCCGCCCGCGGCTCGCTGGCCTCCACCGGCGGGCTGGCCGCCACCATCCAGGCCGGACACGTCGCCCGTCGTACGTTCGACACAACCCGCGACGCGCCACGCGACAACACTGTGCACGTCGAACTACGCGCTTCCGACGCACTAGCGCAGCTACGCGACCTCGGCCGCCAAGGCGCCCGGGTCGTCGCCCTGGAGGGCACCCGCTGCCAGATCGAACTCACGGCGTCGCCAGCACGCTAACCTGACCCACGTCGACGATCTGGAGCGTGTACTGGCTGCGCTGGCCGCCGACCCGCACAACGCGATCGTGCAGCTGCTCGCAGAACCCGGGGCGCAGCGGCCGGGGCCGCTGAGCGGGATGCCGGTAGCGGTAAAGGACCTCATCGACGTGGCTGGGGTGCCCACCCGGTGCGGCAGCGCGGTGCTGGCCGATGCTCCCCCGGCCCGCGAAGACGCCGCGGTCGTGGCCCGGCTGCGCGCGGCCGGCGCCGTGGTGGTCGCCAAGACCCACACTCACGAGTTCGCCTACGGACCCACCGGGGACGTCGCCGCCGAAGGCCCCTGCCGTAACCCGCACGATCCGCAGCGGATCACCGGAGGCTCCTCCAGCGGATCAGCGGCGGCGGTGGCCGCTGGGCTGGTACCGCTGGCGCTGGGCACCGATACCGGCTGCTCGGCGCGCACTCCGGCCGCTCTGTGTGGGGTGGTCGGGCTCAAGCCCGCGCGCGGCGCGCTACCCACCACCGGTGTGTTCCCGCTGTCGGAAACCCTTGATCACGTCGGGTTGCTCGGCATCGACATCGACACGGTCGCGGTCGCGTTCAGCGCGCTGACCGGACGCCGGATCGACCCGTCGGCCCCGATCGCGGACACCGCGGTCGGCTGCCCGACCGACTCGTACTGGCGGGTCCATGACCCGGAGATCGCCGCCGCGGTGGACCGGGCCGCCAACGCGCTGAGCTGCGCCGGTGCTGTACTGCGCGAGGTATGCCTGCCCGGCATCGACGAACTCGCCGCGACCTACCCTGTGATCGTCGGTGCGGAGGCCCACACCACCCACCGGCGCTGGCTGGCGCAGCGCCCCGGCGACTACCAGCCCGCCACCGCAGCACGGCTGCAGGCCGCCGCCGCGCTCACCACCGCCGACTACGTCACCGCGCAGCGCACCCGCCGCCGGCTGACCGCCGAGCTGACCGCCCGAATGCTCGCCGAAGGGATCGATGTGCTGCTGCTGGCGACCACCCCGTTGCGCGCCACCCCGATCGGCGCCCGGCAGGTGGACGCCCCGGACGGCACTCGGGTCGAGGTAGTGCCCGCGCTGCTGTCGCTGACGCTGCCGTTCAACCTGTTGGGTTGGCCGGCGCTGTCGGTGCCGGCCTCAGACGTGGACGGGTTGCCCGCCGGGATCCAGGTGGCCGCGGTGCGCGGCGGGGAGCAGGCGGTACTCGCCGCCGGTGCCCGGATCGCGGCGGGTTGACGGCCCTTCAGACCCGGGAGGCGAGCCCCGGGTACTCCAGCACCAGGCCGTCGGTGTCCACGGTGAGTTCCACTTCGTATGTGTCACTGCTGATGCTGACCACCGCGGGATCGCCTAGCGAAGCCGTGCGGTAAGTCTGCGAGACCCGGCACACCTCCAGACTGGGCAACGCGACGAACACCACCGGCAGGTCGTGCAGCGCAGCGCCGCGGTGCAGGCCTAACCGGCGTACCGGCAGCGCGTTGAACAGGGGACTGAACGCCAGATCGACGTCCAGCGCACCGCCGAAGTTGGTGCGCGCCGCGCCCTGGCCGTGGTCGACCAGCCAGATACCCTCCTCCGAGCGGGTAAGGGTGACATGTTGCTCACCTACCGCCCGAGCGATCCGGACCGTCAGCCGCTGGACCACACCAGCCTCATCGGTGGTCAGCGAATAAGACGCGGTGTAGGCCTCGATGTCGTCCTGCGCGGCGCTGACCACGGACCCGGTAGCCCGCAGGCCACGCCCGCCGAGCACGACCCGCGCCCCCTCCAGCCGCAGGCGATCGACGCTGGCCCAGGTGAGCAGCTTGGTCACATAAGGCGCCCGACGGGCCGCCGTCGCGGCGGAAGGCCGCTCACCGGTTTGCGTCTCACCACTTTGCGGGACGCTCACTGCCAAACCTGACTGGTGTCCCGAACGAAGTTCCTGTCGAAGTTACTGCCGAAATCCACCGGAGCCTCCCTCGCACTGGCGGAATGGTGCTCGGCTGCCACCGTTACCGTCGCGAGCCTACCCATGTCCGATGATCGCATGGCCAGGCACCGAACGGTTCGGCGGCCTGAGGCTATCTGCGACGGCGCCCCGATCGTGGCCCTCAGGTCGTCCTCATAGACGCCATCCGATAGCAGGTATGACGCTGTTGACTGCGTGGAGTACTCTGCACTGCGGACGAGAGCCCGGGGGGCAGGACCGTGCTGGCTACTCGTCTGGAATACTAACTCCGTCGATCGCCGGGGAGCGCCCCTAGCATGCGGATTCGCTCCGCTGTGCAGGCACAGTGCGCGCCCCGTTCCGGCTGACGGCCCGGTGCACAACCAGAACGAAGAAGGACCACATGCGCACGCCTGTTTCCGACCGCCGACCGCGGGCCGGAATGACCCTCACTCCCCGCAACCGGCAGAGCCGACCCCTGCCGATGAGTGCCGTGGCGGTACGTCGCGGCCAGTTCGGAGAGTTCGAGCTGCGCCCGGTACGAGAACACACCGTCGAAGCGCTGACCGCCCGGACGCCCCCCACCGAGGGCTGACAGCCCTGAGCGCGCTCACCGGTAGGGCCGGCGACTCTGGTGTCAGAGTTTCAGGCTGGAGGGGAGGGCGTCGGTGACCAGAATGCGGTCGATCGAAGGGTGCCGGACGCGGAGCACGAACAAGGCGTAGTGACCGGCAACGGCTGGTGGGCTGGCGCCGACGATCGTCCCCCGCGGGTAGTTACCGTGGTAAACGACCAGGCAGGCCTTGGGCCAGCTCGCCTGGACCGGACGGGGCGGTCGCATTGGCGCGGGATGCGACCGCGGTGTGGGTGGAGTTGCACCCAGTTTCCGGCTCAGCGCGTCGGCGTCGGCCCTGTTGATGCGCCGGATCAGGGTCAGCGTGCCCTCATCGTGGACGGCGCGGCGAGCTAACGGCAGCACCGCTGCGCAGCCGGAGACGTCGCCGGTGACCGAGGCCCCGCTGCGCGGGCCCGAGCAGGCCGCTGCCAGGGCCAACGCGATGGCGACGCTGAACGCCGCGGCGCAGCGCCACCACGGCGGGCGGATACTCATGATGCCGATTCCACTTCGGCGACCCCGGTGGACACCGGGCCTGGATGCGGGGCGGCGGCCGGCTCCTCAGGGGTGCGCGAGGTCCCCCGCAGCGCCAGCCACGCCAGCCCTCCAGCGGGAATGCAGCCCCAGTAGGCGATCAGCCGGTAGAGCAACACAGCGGCCAGGGTGATGGTCTCGGCGCCGCCGAAGGCGACCAGGGCCAACGTGATGCTGCCCTCCACGACCCCAATCCCGCCGGGAGTCACCGGCATGCTCGCCGCGATCTGCCCGGCGCAGTAGGCCAGCAGCAACCCGGTCCACGGCGGCGCGCTGTGCAATGCCACGAAGGCCAGCGCGAGCACCGCGACATCGGTCAACCAGGAGACCATCATCAGGATGAACACCGCAAGGCCCGCGGCCGGGGTCAGCCGAACCGTACGCAATTGGCGCGCCCACGCCCCGATGTGTGAGCGCGCCGCCAGCAGAGACCGGCCGAACCACTGACGCTCGCTGCGATCGTCTGACCGGCGCCGACGGACCGACGGCAGCCGAACACTGGGCAGCGCCCGAGCGAGGCGGAGCCGGACCGCGGGGCGGCGCAGCAGCGCATACCCAGCACCGACCAGGGCCAGCACGCCCAGCAACACGATACTGATCGTTTGCAAGCCTGAGATCGGGTTGTCGGGACCCGGGATCTGGACCGCGACGATGGTCAGCACCGTGATCGAAGCGACGTAGAACAGCGAGGACACCGCGAACATCCAACCGGCGAGCGCCGCACCCACCTGGCGGCGCCGCAACACGCCCACCATCACCACGCCCGAGGCGGCGAATCCGAACGGCAGGCAGTACGCGGCGGCATCGCCAGCCAAGGTGCCCGCTGCCATGGTCAGCGGCCCGACGACGCCACCGCCGCGGCGCAGCACCACCGCGCTCGCGGCACCCCGCGCCGCGTAGGACAGCATCTCAACGAGGACGGCCACCACCACCCACACCACCCGGACCGAGGTCAAGGTGTCAGCGGCGGTGAGCAGCTCGTCGCTGCTGTCGAACAGCACGCGCACAGCCAGCCCGGCGGCAGCGAGCCCGACGACCGCCGCCGCCACCCGCCGCCATCCCTGGCCGGTCAGCGCCACCATCCCACCATGTCACATCACTTCCACCGGCCTCAGACAAATCCGCCCCGTTCGCCCCTGGTCCGCGTAGTACCCGGATGGGCTATTCGGCGTAGCCCATCCGGGTCATCGTTTGTCGCTCACTGTCCGGGTATGGTCCATTATGGACCGTTATTTCGCGCCGACCCGGTGACCGTGTCGTAAACGTTCTCGGGGACGACTCCGGAGGAGACATCATGATCGTTCTCGGCATTATCCTGCTGGTGGTTGGCCTGCTGATCGGGATCCACCTGCTGTTCACCCTCGGGATCATCTTGATAGTGGTCGGAGTGATCCTGGAGGTGCTCGGCGCCGTCGGACGCCCGCTCGGGGGTCGGCGACACTACTACTGATGCGCCGGCGCGGGGCACGGTAAACTGCTTTCGCGCCTGGCTGCCGGACCACTGCGGCGCGGGGTTCACCGGCCTGCCGGTTTCGAGGGCCGCTATTTCGTAGAGACGCGGTGCCGGCTCAGCGCGGTGAGCAACGCAGTGCCGTCGGGTACGCCGAGCCCGGTGCAGGGATCCCAGCCCGGGCCGGCGGAGTAGGCGCCGTTGTTGCCGGTGGTGATGTCCCGAAAGCCGGGTGCGGCGGTACCTGCCGGCACGCCCTGGTACAGCGCTGGCGCCAGCAGGCCGAGTGGCCCTCCCGCCGCCTGCGCCAGCCGGGTCGCCAGGGCCGCCCATAGGGGGGCCACCGCGCTGGTGCCGCCGACCACGATGTCAGTGCCATCGACCCGCACCCGGTAGCCGGTCTGCGGGTCGGCGACGGCGGCGACGTCCGGGACGCCGCGCCCAGCCTTGCCGCGTCGAGCGGGCACCCCAGCCCCGGCCTGCCAGCTCGGCTGGCCGAACGCGTCGCTGACCCCGCCGCCGGTCGCTCCGCGCCCGACACCGTTGTTCCATACCGTCTCCGCGTGCACCTGCCCCGTCGTCGGGTCCGCGTCCAGCCGGGTGCCGCCACAGGCCAGCGCATGCGGGCTGGACGAGGGGAAGTCGACGTGGGCGCGCCCGTCGCTACCGCCATCGGTGCTGCCGTCGTCGCCGGCAGCCACGGTCACCGTCACACCGAGTAACGCCGCATCGGCGAGCGCTTGGTCGAAGGCAGTGCGGGCCTGCCCGGTCCAGGCGTCCTCGCTTTGACCCCAACTGATGCTGATCGCGGTGGGCGTCGGCGTGGCGTGCGCGGCGGCCGACACCGCGTCGACGAAACCGGCGTCGGTGTTGGGGGCGAAGTAGACAACGATGGCGGCGGCCGGGGCGAGCGCGCCGGCGACCTCGATGTCGAGCAGCACCTCGCCGTCGGCGCCGCTGGGATCGTGCTCCGGGGTATTCGCGCCGCCGTCGACGCCGACCGCGGTCACCACCGGCCCGCTGACACCCAGTCCAGCGAAGTAGCTGTCGAGGTCGCCCTGGGTGAACCCGCCGCCCAACTCGATGATGGCGATCGTGTGGCCGTCACCGTCGGTGCCCGCGGGGAACCGGTAGATCCGGCCGAGCTGCACCGGGGTGTAGCTGGTCGAGACCGCGTGGGGCTGCGCGACGTGCAACCGTGGGCGTGCCTGCGGGCGGTCGTCGAGCCCGAGCACCGCGGTCACGATGCCGTCCAGCACGGCCGGAACGCTCAGCGCGGTGGTTCGCACCCGGTGGCTGACCATGCCTGCGGCCGGGTCCTGGCTGGTGACCAACTCCAGCGACGTGCCGAACATCCGGCTCAGTTATGACGCAGCGAATGCAGAGTCGCGCTCGTGCGCCGCCGCGGTGCCCTCGATGCGCACGAGCCGGGCAGCGGGGTGCACCGACAGCACTCGCGCCCCGAGAGCGGTGACGGTCGCCGTGACCAGGTCGACGTCAGCGGGGTCGGCGCCATAGTCGGCGGCCAGCGCCGAGGCGGGGATCGGCGCGGCGGCAGCGGGATCCGGCAGCTCGCCCCGGCGGCGCATCACCAGCGTGATCTCGATCGTCGTGTCCGCCGGGACGGGGCCGGCAGCCTGGATCGCGCGCGGCGCGGACCGCGGCTCGCTGCCGGGAAGCGGCCGCAGATCGACGCTATCCGGCTCGGGACTCGGGTTGCTCATCCGCGGTGTTATACCCCAGGCGCCGGCACGCCGAATCGGCTACCGTCGAGATGGCCTGCCGCAGCCGGTCAGGTCATCGCTGCCGCATTGAACCGGGCTTCGACCTCCCGTAGCCGGGCCGGAGTGATGAGGTCGGCGACGATGGCGGGAATCCCCCGAGCTATCAACGTCCGGGCCCGGTCGGGTGCCCGGAGCAACGTCGTCTGCTGCCGGTCCAGCACCCGTAGCGCCTGCTGGGTCTGGTTGTCGATCTCGGCCATCAGGGCCCGGTGCAGCCGGGTGCGGTCGGCGTTGGAGCGGTGGATGCGAGGCACTTCGAACATCGCCTGGCGCCCACCCTTCCACCGGCCGCCGTCAGCGAGATCCTCGAACTCACGGAGCAGGGCCACGGCTTTCCGGTTCGCCTCGTCGGTGATTTCCTTGAGCCCGCGGTCCAGTTCGTCAGCCCGCTCGTTCTCAGCCCGGTACCGTTCGAACAACTGGGCTTCGGTTTCAGTAATCAGCTCGGTGCGGCGTTGTTGCACTTCGGCTCGAAGCGCGATGAATCGCTGCCGGATTGTTGCGCGGAGTTCCCGGTCGGTCATTTGTCCTCCTCCGCCTGCCAGTAGGCAGTCGACGACTACCCCCACAACACAATGGTGCCGCCTGCAGCCCACTAACGGACGACCTGGAGGTAACGGTAGGCAGTCGAAAGATGTCTCAGCAGCAAACGTCGAATGAATCTCGGAGTGGCGAGGCGATATCAAGACGTATCGACAGCTCAGGGTGCTCTGTCGTGTCGCCTCTGCGTCGTCAGCGGTCAGCGGTCAGCGGTCAGCGGTCAGCCGCGGCTTGCCGCGTTCGGCGCAACCCCGCCGGGCGGACCCCCGCGTGATGCGAGCGGCAGGACAAAACGTCCGGTTGGTCCATTTGGCTGTGGGACAAATCGGGTGAGCGTGATGTAAGATCATCGTGAGGCGTTCGGACTGAGCTCGCGGGAGGAATCATGATCGTTCTCGGTATTATCCTGGTCGTAGTGTTCGGGTTCTTGATCCCGATCCCCATTCTGTCCTACCTGGGGTACATCCTGATCGTGGTAGGCGTGATCCTGTTGGTTCTCGGTATGGCCGGACGTGCGGTCGGTGGTCGGCGGCACTACTACTGACGCTCGCGTTCGCCCGTGGGAAAGGGTCGGAATCGGAGGCTATCGGTCGCACGACAGCCTCCGATTCTTCGTCTCAGGCGTGGTCGAGACGGGGGAAGAGCACTTCGCGGGTCAACAGGAGCAGGGCCGCGGCGGCGGGGATGGCGACCAGGGCACCCACGATTCCCAACAGGGCGCCACCCACCAGCACGGCCACGACGGTCACCAGGGCCGGTACCTTGACCGCCCGGCCGATGATCCTCGGAACCAACAGGTAGTCCTCGGCCAGCCGGTAGACCACGAAAAACCCGATAGTCGCCAGGCAGGCGGGCAGCGACACCGTCAGCGCCACCAGGCAGACCACCACGCCGGCGATGGTGGAGCCGACCACCGGGACCAGGTCCAGGATCGCCACGAAGATGCTCAGCAGCAGCGCGTAAGGAACCCCCACGATCGCCAGGAAGGTGAAGGTGAGGGCTCCGGCGATCAGCGAGATCAGCAGGTTGCCTACCACGTAGCCACCGACCTTGGCGAAGATCTCATCGCCGAGCAGGATCGCCCGCGGCCGGCGGGAATGCGGCACCAGCCGGTAGAGGGTGGCGCGGATCCGGGGCAGGTCGACTACGAAGTAGACGATGAGCACCACCACGATCAGCGTGCTGGCCAGCGCACTGAACACGACCTGGCCCGCACCGAGCAGGCCATTGACCAGGCCCGAGGCGTCCCCATTGAGCGTCTGCGCGAGGCGTTGCTGCAGGTGGAAGCGCTCGTTGAGCTGACCGAGCAGCACATTGTGACTCTGCAACCGGAAGAGCATGCTCGGGGCTTGCGTAACGAACAGCGTCGTTTGAGCCGCCAACGGGGGGATCGCCGCGGCCAGAAACCCACCCACCACCGCGAGACCCGCCATCAGCACGGTGAGCACCGCGCCCCACCGCGGGACCTTGTGCCGAGCCAGGAATGACACCGCAGGCTCCAGGCCGATCGCCACGAACAGCGCCACCCCGATCAGTAGCAGCACATCGCGAACAGTGATGATCATTTCGACCACGCCGATCGTCACCGCGACTCCCGCGGCGGCGCTCATCCCGATGATGAACGGTGATCGGCGGTCGAGCGGTCTGCCGGGTGGGCCCAGGGCGTGCTGCGGTGTGCTGATCTGAGCGGCGACCGCTTCGGCGGCCGCTAGTGGGCCTTCGTCCTCGGTATGTGGTTGAGCGACCAGCGGATGGTGGCCTGGCCTCGGTCCGGAACCGGGGTTTCCGTTCCGCCGCCCCGCATTATTCTGATCGTGCACCGCGGCCACCATTTCCTCCTGCTTCTCGGCACTGCACATGTCCAACCACCCCGCGCAGCAGCGGAGATTCAAAGAGACCTACACTACACACAGTCTTCATCTCGACACGCTCCGACACGATCATCTCGTTGTGCACTGCCCGCCCGGAGCGATTACCATTAGGTCATGATCGATAAAGAACCTGGAGGAACTCGCTGAGCACGATGACTCTGCAGACCACAGTAGCGCTGCGAGTGCGAGCGAGATGGCCGCGCCCGAATAAACTCCAGGGCTAGGACCGGAGCAGCCGCTCCAACGCCTCCCGCGCGGCGGTGTCACGAGCGGCCGCTTTGGTGATGTCTTCAGCCAGCGCATGGAGCCATTCGTCCACACCGATATTGCGCCGGCTTATCACCACTCCACGCACGACCTGGTGCAGTTCCGCTTCGATTTGGCTGTTCTTGCCTTCTCGCAGCTCAAGATCGCGATTTTCACCGTGCACCACCACGCGAACAGCGCGGCCGGGCCGGCCCGCCAACCGGTCACCAACAGTGCGGTGATAGCCCAGTTCCACCATGCCCACCGGTAGCGCCGCAGCCAGCGCCCCGCTCAACACCCGGGCGTAAGAGGCGACCTCGGCGCGGTCGGTGCGCAGCATCGCCGCGAGCAGCTGCACGTCGCCCATCGGTCCCAGGCCGCTGGGCTCAATCGTCATGAGTCGGTCAGCGGGAGGACGAGTTGCGGCTTGGCGATCACGTGATCGGCGCGCAGCGGGCGTACCGCGGTGCCGATCGCGAAGAACTCGGTGGTGTGGCCACCCCAACGATGCCCGAGCGAGAGCAACTGCACCCCTACGATGCCCTCGGCGGCCAGTCGCTCGGCTTCGGCCTGCATCCGGCTCATCGCCAGCTCCCGAGCGTCGTAGAGCGCCTCGGTGAACTGCGGCAACTCGACATTCTGGCCGACGTTGCCGATCGCCTGCCAGAACCGCTGGTGAGCGATGTGGTAGACGCAGGAACCCATCACCATGCCCAGCGGGGCGTAGCCGGCCTGGATCAGCGTCCAGAAGTCCTGACCAGACAGATCGGACGTGAACGGCTGACCCTGGTTGTTGCGCCAACCCTGCCCGTCGGGTGTCTGCTGCTCATCAGCTGATACCGCGGTGCCGACAGCGATGAACTCGGCGATGTCCGAGCCGAACTCCTTAAACTCGATCTCCAACCGTACCCCGACAATGCCGTCGGCACCGAGCTGGTCGGCCTCGGCCTCCATGCGCGTCATGGCCAGCTCCCGGGCGTGGTACATCGCCTGGGACAGCACGGTCAGTTCCTGGTTGCTGTTCCACCGACCCATCTGGAACCCGACGTGGTAGATGCTGGTGCCCAGCACCAGCCCGAGGGGACGGAACCCGGCCTCGCGGACCAGCAGGAACTCGTTCACCGACAGGTCGGAGGTGAACAGGCTGGTACTTTGACCAGGCCGCATCTCGGCGAGCCGGCGCATCGCGTCTTCGGGGACGCCCAACGCGGTGGGATCGGCGGTCATCACTCACTCCTTGATTCTTTCCGAGAGTCTGGCCGCAGCTATCGCAGCGGCAGGATGGTCAACGATCGGGTCGGCGCGGTCGGCCCGCGATGGAAGCTCGCCAGCGCGGTCCCGAACACCGTCGACTCGGCGATATGGTCGCGGTGGTTCTCCGACGGCTCGATCCCCCGGATCCGCAAATCCATCGAGGACACGATGGCCCCCTCGGCCCCGGTCGAGCGGGCTTGCTGGTCGAAGCGGTAACGGGCGTCGGCGCGGACATGGGCGACCAGTTCGGTGTAGCCGGACACTTCCGTGTTCCCGGCGCCCCATGACGACTGCCGCTGCGTGCGCCAGTCGTCATGGCGAATCGCCACCGAGATCCCGTAGGCGACAGCGCAAGGCACCCAGCCGGCCTGCAGCAACTTGGCGACGTCCTGGCCAGCCAGCTCAGTACTGAACACCCGTCCCGGGCGATGCCGGGACCGGGATCGGACCGCGGAACCCAACGCGACGAACTCCCGGTTGTCGTTGCCGAGATCTGATACGGACAGCCGCACTCCCACGACGCCGTCAGCGCCCATCGCCGCGGCCTCCTCCGTCATCCGCGCCAGCGCAGTGTCATAACCGCGGTACAACGCATCGACGTAAGGCCCGAACCCGACGAACCCAGCCCGTCCCGACGACGTGACGGTCCCGCCGCCGAGGCCGAAACCGCTGAAGCCCCCCAGAGCCCCGACACCGCCGTAGTAACCGCAGCCACCGAAACCGCTCCACCCGATGTGCTGAACTATGCAGCCCATCACCTCGCCGACCGGGTCGAAGCCGACCGACTCCACCCCGACAGCGCCCGGCACCGTCAGCAGCGAGGTCCGCAGACCGCTGCTGGCGAAGCGTCGCATCCTCTCGGCGGCCACCGGCGGCAATCCGTGACCGTCCCACTCCGTCATCAGCGCTCTCCTGTTGGCCGCGCAGCGGCCTGTCCCCACCACCATAAGCGTCCAGGCAGCCAGCCCGCCGCCGCCACCCGGTCCGCCGGGAGGCTGCAGCGCACCCCACACCTCAGAAGGGCGGCGGCTCGTCCAGGTCTGGCGGCTCAACGGGGGATGGCGGGTGCGGCTGGGGTGGTGGCCGTTCCAGGATGGGCAGGTCATCATTGAACGTCTCGAAATCGAACCCCGCGAATGGCCAGGGACCAGGATGATCTGGCCTGGATCTTGGTTCGGGAAGATCGTTGATGATCGGCGGCGGCTGGGTGCAGTAAATTCGACCCAGCGGGCTGATCCACCTGAAGTGACCAGCTGTGGGCTGATGCAGCCGCCACCGGCCATCGTGTTTGAGCCGGTGATCGTGCCGGCATAGCGGCCCGGAGTTCGCGCCGGTGGTGGCTCCGCCGTGCCCGTGGTCAACGGTGTGATCGAGATCGGCACTGCGGGCCGTGGCTCGGCATCCCGGGTAAACACACGAGCGATCCCGGATCTGGACATGGCGGCGCAGCACCGCCCCAGCGAACCGGGCGGTGGGATCTTGAGCGGTCCGTTCACGCCAGCCATCCTGGGTGTGGCGGGTGTATTGGGCGGCGAGGTCAGCCAGCACTCCGGCCCACTCCCCGCAAGCATCCGGGTCCGCGGCAAGCTCGGTGAGCAGCGCGGCGGGCACGTGCAGCTCGACGATCCCACCTCGACACGGCGGCAACTCACCAGCGGCGCCCTCGGGTGTGATGCTGACGGGCCGGCGGCGGGTGAAACCCGCCAGCAGCAGCTGGCCAGCCGCGTCGGTGATGGCGTAGCGCCATTCGGCGGCGCGTTGGGCGATCACCAGGGTGCGGGCGACCTCCGCGGTGACCGGACCCCACCCGGCGACCTCACCGGGATACCGGTCGCGGCCGAGCAGCGTCGACAGCGCCACCCGCAGCTCTACCCCCACCCGCCGCGCTGACTGCGCTGCGGCGAGGCCGCCCACGCCGGGTTCCACATCCGTGCGAGTTCCCGCGCAGTCATCATCACCACCATCGAGCTGCTGTCCGCGCGAGCATCACCGGATGCACCGCCAGCTGGGATGTCGTCGCGAGCTGATGGTCCGGCGGGATGGTCGGAGTCGGCAGGGCCTGCGTCGTGGTCGGTGGCGCGGGTGAGCAGGTCGGTGATGATCTGGTCACGGGTGGCGTGGTGCCAACTGCCGTCGAGCAGACCGAGGTAGATATCGGCTCGTAGCGGACCGATCCGGCCGGGATGTCCAGCGCGTTTGGTCGCCCGGGCGAGTTCCTCGACATGCGCGCACGCGGTGGCGGCCTGCTCGAGGGGCAACGCCGACCCGGTAACGGTGGCGGTACCGTCGTCGTTGAGGTAACCGATCACGTTGCGCTCCCGCACCGCGGTCGCATACCGGCGGGCGGCCCACTCGGGGTCCAACGCGATGACTAGCCCGAACTTACTTGATCTT
>QHBY01000348.1:3206-4266 GCA_003244245.1 Pseudonocardiales bacterium | reverse complement strand
GAAACAAAGCGGCGCCCAACAGGCGGTGTGCATGGGAGGAAACACCGCCAAGCGATCACGGCCGTATGTGCTGGGATTCGGAACCAAGGACGAATACGCGTTCTTGACACACGCAGATAATCCACGCTGGGCATTCCCGCTTCCGGTCAGAGCCGCTAGGCCGTCCAGGGCCTGCGAGGCGGTGGTGAAATGGGGGCGTTCCGGGGAAACAGAAAGAGCCGAGCTCTCCGCGCTACGCGCAACGGCTCGTGCCAATGAGTCCAGTTCTCCTCAAAGCCTTCGGGAATGGCCACTCGGCGGTCGCGCCATGTGGCAAGGCTGGTAGCAAACAAGTCGAGCGTGGCCAGCCGGAATCCGCCCAGGCGCTCGAATAGCTTGTGGCTGCGCTCGCACGGGGCGTGGTGGTCTGTCCTGCCACCGGGGGCTAGCCGATCCTCGGCTTCGGTAAGCAGATATCGGTCTCCCCATCCGAACGAGCCGTAGAACTTCTCCCCGGTCAGTATCTCGTGCATAGCGTAGAAAGCGGGTCCATCCCGGCTTCCATTTAGGTCACAGAAGGCCCACCACCACAGCACTGCCGATTCGGAGTCGCTCAAACCGTGGGACCAAGGGTGAGTCGCGGGAACGTAATGACCTGGAGGGTCCGGATCCACCGCCACCAAGATGCCTTGGCGGGCTTGCTGAGCTCCAATGAAGGCGGACCGCAGGCTGGTGAGGTCGCCCCGATCGCGCAGTGCTGACAGGTAAGCGGCGCTGGCCATCCAGGCCAAGACCCGACTGGCCTGACCCAGATGCACCGCGGCGATGCGAGCGTGGTTCACGTTCTCCCGGAGGGCGCGGTCGCCTGCCCGCGAGAACACCTGGCCGGCGTGCTCAGTCATATTGCCCACCAGCTCGGGAATCACCACCTTGCCCAGCTCGGGAGAGGTGATGCGTCCCAACAGCAGTGCCCAGGCCATGGACAACAGCACGCTGAGCTCCAGCCGCAGCGCGGTGGGAATGGCCACATCAGCATCGCTCGCAGCCTGCATCAGTTCGTACACCCGCTCTCGAAGAGCCG
>QHBY01000348.1:0-3137 GCA_003244245.1 Pseudonocardiales bacterium | reverse complement strand
GATCGAAGGGACTTCCACCCCAACCGCCGGCCCTCGTGGCGGCAGTGCCTGCTCGGTGGTGCAGATCGCTGACGTGTCGGCGAAGCTCGGAGCTCAGGAACGTGCGGCGTGAGGTGCCGCTGCTGATTCGCAAGGCTCGCGCCAAAGCGTAGCTGCCCACCAGCGCCCCCCAGAGTCCGAGGACAACGCTGGCATCAGCCGTTCGATCGCCATTGTGCTGGGGAGAGAAGGCAGCCATGCCCACCGCCGCCAGCGAGATGATGAACCACAGTGGCAACAGACCATCCGTGGGGATCGTGCGCAAAGACGGCCACCGAGCGTTGATGTCCACCGTAAAGGTCAGCACGATGGTCAAAGCGGTCAGCACCGCTGCGAACAAGCCCAGGGTGAGGGCGAGGCCTTGAGCNNGTGCCGCCAGGAAGCTCATGATCAGTACCAGTGCGGTGAGCATGGCCACGAGAACGTTCTTGACCAAGGGCGCGTACCGGACCACCGTGCGCTGTATGCGCAACACCTTGCCTTGCCTCATCTCAGCCATACGCCGAATCACAAAGCACCGGGAGCTTCTGCTCCGGTTCTCCCAGTGATCTCGCTAGGAGCGCTCCAACGGCAGCCATTTGAGTCGTTCATCGGGTGAGCGGTCCTCCACATCGACCGTGTCTCCGTTGAGCGCTGCGCGCATCCGCAGGAAGGCTGCTACCTCCTCCACGTCGTGCACACGAACCAGGGTGGCGCCAGCTTTCACTCCGGCGTCGACAGCCGCCAGCGTCCCCGCAACGCGATCGACCGGCCCCCGGTTGGTGACCACTCCCACGAAGTACTTATTGGACACCGCCAACAGCAGCGGCCGACCCAGTTCTCCCACTTCGCCAAGACGACGCAACACCTCCACCGAGTCGCCCGGGCTCTTGGCGAAGTCCAGGCCGGGATCGAGCACCAGCTGCTCACGTTTGACACCGACAGCTTCGGCTCGGGCGATCTGTTGCTGGAGCAGCGCCCGAACATCGGCGACCGGGTCCAAATAGGAAGGTACATGCTCTTGCTAGGGTGCCGCGCGAGTGTGCATCAGCACCAGGCCGGCTCCACTCGCGGCGGCCAACTCAGCGAGACGCTCATCGGCCAATCCGCTCACATCATTGATCAGGTGCGCTCCCGCCCCAATGGCTGAAGCTGCAACCTCGAACTTCCACGTATCCACGGAAACCGTGATCCCGCCCTTGACCAGCGCCTCGACGAGGGGAAGCAGCAGCGCTCGTTCTTGGCCAGACCGGCGCGGAGCCTGGTCAGTGCGACCAGACTCCGCGCCCACATCAATCAGGGTCGCGCCCGCCTGCACCATCTCTTCGGCTCGGCGGACCTGTGCCTCCAGGCTCGCCAGGCGCGTTCGGTCGGATACCGAGTCGTGATTCGCATTGATGATGCCCATCAGCGCTGGACGCCCAGGCTCCAGGTCCAGTCGCCGGTCGCGCAGGAAGAGCCTCACGCTGGTGAATCGAAGAGATAGCGCGCGAATAGGTATCCATCAACCTGTGCCAAGCTCTTGGGTCGCAACTCGATCTCTCGCTGCAAGTGATCCGAGGCCAGTCCGCATTTACCCTGGCCGCCCACCAAGCGAGGCGCAAAGGACACGAAGAGCTCATCGCAGCAGCCGGCCTCGAGCAGCTGGGCCGCCAGAGTGGGACCGCCCTCGCACACCAGGAGCTCGATCTGCCACTGCGTGTGCAGGAGGTGCAGGACCTCTGGCAGCCGCACCAGGTGATCGCCGGAGTGCTGGCGCAGATACTGAACCTGGCCGTGAGGGAGAGGCGATGCATTCTCCGCGGAAGTCGAGGTGATGAGCAGGATACGCAGCGACGCAGTCTTGAAGAGGTCCAGGTCGGGCGAGAGCTGCAAGCGACCGCTGAGCACGCACAGCAGGGGCTCCGGTGGTCGGCCCTGGCGTCGCCGTTCTTTTTGCATTGGCTCGGGCAGCAGGCCTCCGTAGCCCTCCGCGCGAACCGTTCCCGCACCCACCAGCACCGCATCGGCCTGCGTACGCAGGTGCTGGAGTAATGCTTGATCGGCCCAACCGGTGAGAGCTTTCACCGAGCCGGCCACCGTCACCCGCCCGTCCACGCTGGACACCATGTTGAGCGCAACGTAGGGGCGGTCCTCGGACACGCGGCGGCGCAAGCTCGACGACTGCAACAACTCGGACCGCTCCAGCTGCGCGAGCGTAGAGGTCTCAATCATGTGAGAGGGCCGTGCCGGCGGTACGCCCAGGCCTCCTGAAGCTCACGCAGACCCAGCTCCAGCGTCTCGCCCTGCTGCACGTCTTCTCGTCGTAGTGCTCCCTCTACCACTCGGGCTACGTCTGGATCAGAGAATCCGGCCAGTCGTTCGAGCTGACGCTCCATGACCGTCAGGTCGTAGCAACGGCCAAAGTCAGCCGTGACGAAAGCAAAGCCGGCCTCCAAGGGGGTTCGCACAGCTGTGCGATGCGATCACCGAGCGTCACGCGGGGGTCTACGCGGGACCCGTGGCGATGGCTGGCAAGTGGGTCCATGCCGACTCTGAGGATAGAGAGTCGTCGAGACTAGGTGGACTCTTGGTCACACGCGGGTCTGCATCTTCTCTGCATCGCCTCGCACGCAGCGCTCGCACCGGCCCGGCTGCCGCCGTGACCGGCGCTAGGGTCAGGTGGTGGAACTCGACGGCGCCCTGCGCGAGCACTTCGGATTCTCGACGTTTCGCCCCGGCCAGCGCGAAGCATGCGAGGCCGCGCTGGCCGGGCGCGACGTGCTCGTCGTCATGCCCACGGGATCGGGCAAGTCGCTGTGCTACCAGCTCCCGGCGCTCATGCGAGAGGACCTGACGATCGTCGTGTCGCCGCTGGTCGCGCTGATGCAGGACCAGGTGGAGGCGTTGAGCTCGCGCGCCGTGGGCGCCGCCGCGCTGGTCAACGCCCAGCAGGACGCCGCCACCAACCGCGAGGCACTGGCGCGCGCCGTCGCCGGCGAGACGCGCCTGCTCTACGTGGCTCCCGAGCGGTTTTCCTCGCCGGGGTTCGCCCGGGCCCTGGCCGAGGCGAACGTGGGGCTGTTCGTCGTCGACGAGGCGCACTGCGTGTCCCAGTGGGGCCACGACTTTCGCCCCGA
>QHBY01000347.1:2929-3272 GCA_003244245.1 Pseudonocardiales bacterium | reverse complement strand
TGTGGCATCCCGTCGATCTCCCCGAGGGCTACCACGCGGTGCCCCGGGGGCAAGCCTGGCAAGCTCGGCCTGTGGTGGGAAGGATGTTGCCCCCGGGGCATCGCGTGGTCGGGCTGCGTCAGATCGGCGGGATGCCACACAAGTCCCAGCGTGCAAGATCCATGATCGTCATGGCAACACAGCATCACGCCACGCCCTCGTACGGGCCGGGCGCGAGGGCGTGTATATGGCGCGACAAGCCGCAAACAGTCGGATACGGCCGGACAGAGCCGGACACAGCAAAGGTCGACCCACGACCGTGTTGGTGCTGGTCGGGAGCATTCCTGCTGGGTGGCGGGTCAAG
>QHBY01000347.1:0-2835 GCA_003244245.1 Pseudonocardiales bacterium | reverse complement strand
GACACTGACCAACGACGAGTAATTTTCGCTGGTCAGCGCCGGTCTCGGGGCTGTGATCAGGCAGCCTGCTTGGTCTCCCAGAAAATCTTGTCAATCAGAAGGACCGTGCCCTCGCCGGGCGGGCAGATCTCCGGGATAGCCAGCTACAAGAACTGCTGCGGCTGGACCGGGTGGGCGGGGTGTGGCATCCCCTCGACCTCCCTGAGGGCTACCACACGGCAGCCCGAGGGCAGAGCCAGATCACGCACGCGCCGGTTCCATCGAGGGCTGCCCCCGGGCTGCCGTGTGGTCGGTCTCACTGTCGACGGGATGCCACACGAGGCCCCAGCGTGCAAGATCTGTGAGTGTCGGTAATTCCGCCGCCGCGTTGAGGAGCCTGGTCGGGGTAGACCGATTCCGACGCTCCTGGCCAAGAATCAGGTGCTTGGCGGCGTACATACAGCTGATCAGAGCCCGCGACCGAGGAGCGCCCTGTCCTACATCAATTGGTACATCAACGGCTACGGACTACCATGGACTTCCTCGGACCCGAACTCGAAGATAAGGCCCGACCACGGACGAATGTGCACGTAGCGCGGGGTGCTGCATGCGACTACGGATCAGAAGCATTGCAGCCCATCATTCGGGTCTAAGGGCACCCTTCAGGTAGAAAGCACCGGCGGGCGGTCGTTCTTTATGGCTATCGACTGCCCGATTACGCCGGTGCTCTTCCGAGTCAAGAAAGGTGCTTGTCACCTCTGGTGGATCGACTCGCGGACTGTGAACACGTGTGAGCCCATAGTGCACTGAGCCTGACTAGTGTCCGCGATGGGCATGTCGATGGTGCCCAGACCATCCTCGGTGAGAAGCCCAGAACTGATCAGGTCTGGGAGGACTCTGAACCCGATAGGTGGTGACTCCCCCGACGGGGTCCGGCGAAGATCTTGCGGGGAGGTGTTGTTGTGCCGCTGGCGGATTGCTCGGTATCGGCGCGTGATAGTCCGTGATCGTCTGCGGCAGTTGTTCAGTTGTGTCTTGGGGACTGTCCGACATGACGGGAGTGGGAGGAGCGATCGCCGGAGCCGGGTCGCTAGGGCCGGGGTACTGGGCAACGCCGGGAAAACTGTCGGCAACCACAGAGGTGTTCGCCAGGGTGGCGGGATTGTTGGTGCCTGTGTCATGGCCAACGAGCAAGGTCGCCAGCACACTGGCCGTGAGCAGTACCACCGTGAGGGCGCCGATCAGAAGTTGCTGGGGTCCGGACAATCCCGCGACCGCATCCTCGCCCGTGGTCTGCGGCCCAGCGGCTAAGGCGTCCACCCGGCCCCGCCCCGCCGGGCTAGTGGTCTGCTCCGGTGTACTCGATCCCGACAGCGTCTGCTGCGCGTTGTCCGCCGGCATCAAGGATGGGTCAACTTGGGGCAGGGGCAGCGTGGGAGCCGACAGATCACCGGGGGATACCGCCAGGCTGGCAGCGAGCGTGTTACAGGGGGATACCGCCAGGCTGGCGGCGAGCGTGGCCAACCGCTCGCGCACCTCGGCCATGGGGGGACGGTGCGCGGGGTCGCGTGCCAGCAAGCGCAAAAGCAAAGGGGTCAGCGGACCAGACTGTCGGGGCGGGGTGATCTCACCCGCGGCCACCCGCTGAAGCAACGCAATGGGGCTGTCACTAAGCCCAAACGGCGGCGCGCCCTCCAGCGCGGTGTACAGCGTCGAACCCAGCGAGAACACATCCGAGCGGAAATCGCCATCGTCACCCTGAGCGACCTCCGGAGCCAGGTAAGCCGGTGTCCCCACCAAAATTCCGGTGGCGGTCACAGTGGCATCGCCCACCGCATGGGAGACACCGAAATCGGTGATCTTGGCCGTGCCGTCATTTGCGAGCAGCACATTGCCCGGCTTGAGGTCCCGGTGCACGATGCCCACCTGGTGCGCAGCCGCCAGCCCGGAAGCGATCTGACTCCCGATGCCAGCGACAATGTCCGGCGCCAGCACCCCCTGCAGGGACAGCACCGCAGCCAGGCTCCGGCACGGCAGATGCTCCATGACCAAGCACGGTTGGCCCTGGTGTTCCACCACGTCATGGACCGTGACCACGTGCTGATGGTGCACGCGCGCAATGATCCGCCCCTCCCGCACCGCCCCCCTGGTGACCTGCTCAATTTTGGGGTCGCTGAACATCGCAGGCACTACCAACTGCTTAATCGCCACGGTGCGGCCTAGACGCTCATCAAACGCCAGCCACACCACCCCCATTGCCCCACTGCCCAACCGCGAAATCAGGCGATAACGCCCAACGATCAGCTCACCCTCACCCTCACCCCTGACCGCAACCGTCCACGGCAGCGGGCTACCTACCTTGCCTGCTGCTGCGACCATCTCAGGTCGACCTCCTCCACGGCGCTGACACGATTGCCGAGCGGCACCCTATGACCTCGCGTCACAGCCGGATGCGTCAGCCCACCCTCCCCCTTGCCGTTATCACACAACCCAAGGCCATCCCCGGCCCTCTTTCAGCCCCAAAGCCACAAAACGGGTAAAACGGTCAACGAGCACCAGCCAGCGTTTACATATCACTTTCCCTTCGAGTTTTTATCCGCGCGGGTCACACGCCGGACGTGACCTGCCTTGCAGTCGAACTTTCCAACGTTCACAGTGAGGATTGTTTGCGAACCTGCTAAAGATCATGGGCGGCGAGGACACCTGTGTGGAGATTCGTGGTGCGCTTTGCATGCCGAGCTCAAGCTGTGCGCCCGCCGCAAACCGAGAGCGCCGTCACCAACGAAGCATCCCCACTGGTAAGCGTCATTCATTGCGTGGTCTCACCTCTACTTGGTCCTCCAGAAGATCGCGGTA
>QHBY01000346.1 GCA_003244245.1 Pseudonocardiales bacterium | reverse complement strand
TTTCCGTGGGTGAGTGTTCATGATCGTCCGGGTAGGGGTGGGCAGAGTCCGCCTCGGGTGAGGGTGGCCATGGCGATGAGTGCTTCGGCGCTGTGGTAGCCGTAGGCGCGGCGGGTCAGGAGCCGCAGGTGGGTGTTGGTGGCCTCGGATAGGGCGTTGGAGACGTTGTGTTCGAGGGTGTTGTGGATCAGCGGGAGGAACCGTTTGATCGTTTTAGCCAGTGCGACGAACTCGGGGAGGCGGGATCGGGTGGCCCAGGACAGCCAGCCGGCGAGCAGCTGTTTACCTTTGGCTCCTTTGGCTGCGAAGAGCGGCTGACTCCTCGAGCACGCAGCCGGGCCAGCGCCTCGGCCAGCAGCGCCTCACCATCAGCGTCAGTATGGCGCGCCTCCCAGATTCCGGATAGCGGACCCAATAAGGTCCGGTCCGGAATGGAGGAGGGTGCATGCGGAGAAGCGCCGGAAATATAGTCCGGAGTTCAAAACTGAAGCGGTACGGTTGGTGATCGAGACATCTCGTCCTATTGCCGAGGTTGCCCGGGAGATAGGCGTTCATGAGGGGACCCTCGGCGCCTGGGTGAGTAAGTACCGGACCGAACATGCCGGCGACGAACCACCGTTGACTCTGTCGGAACGAGCCCGCCTTCGAGAACTCGAACGCGAAGTCCGCGAGTTGCGGATGAAAACAGAGTCCCTGGGAAAGGGTGTGCCACTGGGTTGGGTCAGACTGGGTTCGTGGATGCCACGCCGTCGTCGTTGTGCAAGGGCTATCGCTACCCGGTAGAGATCATCAGTCACTGTGTGTGGCTATACCACCGCTTCCCGCTGAGCCTCCGCGAGGTCGAGGAGATGATGATGGCCCGCGGTGTCCTGGTCACCTACGAAACCATCCACCAATGGTGTCGCAAATTCGGTCAAACCTACCAGGACGGGAATGTCTTGGACATTTTGGTCACGTCCCGGCGCGACGCGAAGGCCGCCACCAGGTTCTTCCGCAAGCTGCTGAGGAGGTGGCGGTTCGTGCCGCGGGTGCTGGTCACCGACAAGCTGGCCAGCTACGGTGTCGCCCACCGAGAGTTGATGCGCGATGTGGAGCACCGTCGATCGAAGTACCTGAATAACCGGGCGGAGAATTCTCACCAACCCACGAGGCAGCGGGAGCGGGCGATGAAGAAGTTCACCTCGCCCGGTGGCGCGCAGCGGTTTTTGTCCGCGTTCAGCGGGATATCACCCCACTTCCGGCCCCGCCGCCACCGACTCACCGCAGCCCAGTACCGACACGAGATGACCACCCGATTCACCACCTGGAACGAGATCGTCGGCCTGCCCACCGCCGCCTGACCCAGACACCGCGAAGACCACCTCTCGGCTCCGACATGCGACATCACACTGGACACCCAACAACCTGACAATGCCGCTCCACCGCATCGCGGGCTGCGGCCGCCGCCAGGGTTGTGGTGGTGTCGTCCGCAGCGGTCACGGCGGATGCGAGCTTGTCGGCGCGGCGAAGCAGGAGCGGGCGTCGCGCACAAGGGACGCGGTGACCTTGGACAGGTCAGCGTCCAGAGGATCGATCATTGGCATGAATGCTACCTCCGAGGCTGTGGCGGGTATCGATCACTAGCGCCGAAGTTCGAGAGGGAGCAGTCGAACGGTGAGCACCGTCAGTGCGTGGGCCCCGTCCCCTCACGGCCGCACCTCGGCATCACCGGCCCGATCACGCTGCCGTTGCGATTCGCGGCAAGCGCGCGATGACGGCCCGGAACTGGCGGCGGTATCGACAACGAACAGTGCGGCAGTATTCTCCCGCAAGACCCTACGCCTAGCGCACATCAACCGTTTCCACGGATCATCCCGAAACGAGGGTGGCGGTAAAGCCCAACCTCCTGACCTGCCCAAATACTCTGCTTTGGCGGTGTGACACGTTCGGGAGCTCCGGGCCCATTAAGGCAGTTCCTCGACCTCCACAGCGGTGTCGAACTCACGCAAGGGGCCGGGATCGGCGGTGAGGATCGCCCAGCCGCGCCGCCTCCAGCACCACACGACGTGGGCCGCGGTCAGCTCATCCCGCCCACCGGCGGCAGCGAGGAGCAGTCCGACTTGGTGGGCCGTCGGCGGGTCGAGGACCTCGATGACGGTGTTGGGTAGGCCGAGCAGTACCTCGAGCACCCCGTGGGCCTCGGCCGGGATCCGCGCCCAAGCCTTCGTCAAGGCGGTCGTGGGCACCACCAATACATCGCTTTGCTCGACCGCTGCCCAGACCAGCGCCCGGGCGTAGACCGAGCGGCCAGTGGCGAAGTGCTCCAGCGCAGAAGTGTCGAGGATCCGCCCGCCGATCACGCCGGTCGCGACGGGCCGCTCCGCAACGCCCGGCGGGCGGCGGCCAGCTCCTCAGCCGGCGGAGCCCCTCCGAACACCCGCTCCAGCTCGGCCAGCGCGTGCTGCCGCTCGGCCTTGGCGCTGACAGCATCCGCGATGTACGACGACACGCTCGCCGCCGCGCCGGTCTCCACGGCCCGCCTGGCCTCCGCTGCCAACTCGACCGGCAAGCTCACGGTCACCCGCTCGTTCATACCTTCACGCTATCCCATGCATACCCCGCAGGCGAGACCTGCTGGGGTCACCGGCGCGGTGCGTAACTCCGTTAAAGACTGATTTATGAAAGTTACTGACTGGACCTGGCCCGGTTGGCGATCGACTACCGGGACCAGCCAGGTACTCGCGATCGGTGGTGAGCTCGCCTCGGGACCGGCGCGGCGCGATCCAGTCAACCGAGTCACTGCACGAGGAGTGGGTGGGCCTCCCGTTGCCGCTCCAGGATCAGGTAGACGATGGCTTCGGAGTCGCCCAAGGGCAGCGTCCGCATCGGCCCGTCTGGACCGCGTCGTTGACGCCCAGCGCCCGGTCGCCGCGCCTTACCAGCTGCCGCCTCGCGCACACCCGAGCACAGGAGGCCGTCGCCCGGCAAGAACTGAACCGTATGCTGCGGTCCCACCGAGCGGGAGCACTGATCGACGCTAGGCACTCGATCCAGGGCGTGGCAAGCTGTGAAGAGATCATCTCATGGGTTGGCCTGATCCTCAGAGATCGGGCAACGATGGCTGTCGGATACGAGCTGCGGGGAACTGACAACAAAGGAGAAGGTGTTTTCGCCACCCGATCCTTCCAGACCAGTGAGACAGTCATGGTTGGTGTCATCGACCGTGAGGTTGATCGCAACTACTCCCACGCCTCCCAGGTCAGCGGCGAACGCTTTGTGGGACGTTCAATGCTGGTCCACTATCTGGGACAAGCAAATGTTGGTCCACCAGCGGGGACGAGCGGGAGGCGTGTTCGTCGGCGACGTCGTGGTCCTGCATGCGCAGCCGGCGCACAGCGGTGTCGTGTAGTGGGTCGCCCAGAGCACCACCGCCTGAGCCCGAGACTTAGCTAGTCGAGGAAGCCGGCCGACCTGGCGTGGGTGCTCACGCAGCGTCACAGACAGGATCTTTGGTTGAGTGTGTTGTCCGGGTGTCGCGACCAGAGGTTGGTTCAGTCGTAGGTCCGGTGCTGCTCGACGCTCGTGGGCGACTGCTGCAGACGGCTACCAATTCATTCATCTATCGGCGCTAATATCTGCTAGTGACGATGGTTTCTGCGCTGGCCTCGACCCAGCTCGCCGCCAAATTGTTCCGCGGTTTCGCCGATCCGACCCGGATGCAGATCCTGTTCGCGCTCCAAGCCGGCGAGCGGCGGGTCACGGACCTGATGACTGAGGTGGGTGGCTCCCAGGCCAACATCTCCGGGCACCTGGCCTGCCTGAAGGGGTGCGGACTGGTTGTCGATCGGCCGCAGGGACGCTCGTCTTACTACCGGATCGCTCAGCCAGAGGTTCGCCGGTTGCTGGAGGCAGCCGAGGCCCTGCTGGCCGCGGTCGGGCACGACGTCAGCTTGTGCGCCCACTACACCGGGCCGGTCGACA
>QHBY01000345.1:23677-27822 GCA_003244245.1 Pseudonocardiales bacterium | reverse complement strand
GGTGGAGGCTGCCCGCCTGCACCCGTCGGATCCCTATGTCCTCATCGTCGACGAGATCAACCGAGCGAACCTGGCCAAAGTGTTCGGTGAGCTTTACTTCCTGCTGGAGTACCGGGACGACGCGATCGGCCTACTGTACTCGCCGGAGTCAGACTTCGTCATGCCGCCCAACGTCTTCTTCATCGGCACGATGAACACCACGGACCGATCGCTCGGACTGATCGACGCAGCGATGCGGCGTCGATTCGGCTTCGTCGAACTGCACCCCTCAGGACCACCCACCGCAGGGCTCCTGGCCTCCTGGCTCCAGAGGCTGGTGAAGAACGAGAACGTCGAGCACAACCTGGATGCCCCCGCTGTGCTCGAAGCACTCAATGGGCGTATCGACGACCACGAGTTGGCCCTCGGCCCGTCCTATCTCATGCGCCCGCAGATCTACCGGAGCAAAGACGGGCTGGCGCGGGCGTGGGAGACTTCGATCCTGCCGTTACTGGCCGACCACCATTACGGCGCCCCACCCGCTGTCCTCGACAAGTACCGGCTTGCCTCCCTGCGGGCAGCCTTGGCTGCGCAGCAACTTTCCGCAGGTGAGCCGCAGGCATGAAGCGGGTGGAGATCGCCGAGAACCGCCAGGTGGAGGTCCGGCTCACCCCCGAGCAGGGTCACGCGCTCGCGGCGTCGGACATCGTGACCGCAGTGCCCTCACCGCACGATCCGCAGCTGTGGAAGATCAAGCCAAGCGGCAGGGTGGTGGGGGTCGCGCGGGTGGGCGACGTCGAGATCTGGATCACCCCCAAGCTGCCGATCGCCCGGCTGCTGTTCCTCGCGGTCTACGCGAAGCAGCCAAGCGGCTGGCGCGACGACGACGTCGAGCTCGGCATCGCCGAAGGGCTCGTGCCTGCAGTCGCACGCTCCCTGTGTCACCAGGCTGAACACGCCTTGCGTCAGGGGCCACTGCACGGGTATCGCACCGTCGAGGAATCGTCCTCAGTGCTGCGAGGTCGGCTGCGGGAAGCCGACCAACTGCGCAAGCATCACGGGCGCGCGATCCCCATGGAAATGCGGTACGACGAGTTCACCATCGACGTGCCAGAGAACCAGATCCTGCTCGCTGCGATCATCCGGATGGCCGGCGTGCCCCGAGTGCGCGACGAGTACCGGCGCCAGCTCGTCGCCTTGCGGGGCACTCTGGCCGGCGTCACGATCCCCGAGCGTGGTGCGAGCTTGCCCTCCTGGCACCCGAACCGCCTTAACCAGGGCTACCACACCGTGCTGCGCCTCGCCGAGGTCGTCTGGCAGGCCACTTCCCCGGAGCACACGCGTGGCGCGCTGCTCGCCCACGGATTCCTGTTCAACCTGTGGAAGATCTTCGAAGACTTCCTCATCGTCGTGTTGTCCGAGGAGTTGCAGGCCCGCCACGGTGGACGGGCGCGTGGTTGCTCCTGCCGCCTCGACGAGGCCGGCGCCGTGGAGATGAAGCCTGATCTGGTCTGGCAGGTGAATGGGCAGCCTGTTGCGGTCGTCGACGCCAAATACAAGCAGGAGAAGCCGAGCGGCTACCCGTTCGCGGACCTGTACCAGGTGCTGGCCTACTGCACCGCGCTTCGCCTGCCCCGGGGTCATCTCGTCTACGCCCGAGGCAATGCCGACCCGGCGCGCCATGTCGTGCGATATTCCGGCATCGAGATCGTCTGTCACGCGCTTGACCTCGAGCTGCCCCCGGCGAAGCTGCTGGCGCAGGTAGGAGACATCGCTGACGAGCTGATGGCAACCTCGTCAACGGCATGAGAGGGGTACCACGTGGCGCGGTTGGGCATCGACCGAGACTTCCTGTGGGAGTTCGGCAAACTGGAGCGCGCGATCCAGGAAAAGGTGCACGCTTCGTTCGCCAAGTTCGAGCAGGCTACTCATGCCGGTGTGCATCTGGAAAAGATCAACAATGTCCGCGACGCTCGACTTCGCTCCATCCGCATTGACCAGTCCTGGCGAGGAATCGTGCTCGCTCCGGAGTCAGGTGACTCCTACACGCTGCTCAAGGTGCTGCCGCACGACGATGCCTACGACTGGGCCTGCCGGCGACGGGTCAGCGTCACCGCGCGACCGGTGTCATCGAGGTGCGGGATGTCGCGGCCATCGAGGAGCGGTTGCCCCAGCTGACCGAGGATGCCAAGACATCGGCATCCCGGCTTCTCGATGGTGTAGGAGACGCGGATCTCGGTCGACTGGGTATCGACGGGCAGGTGCTGCCGTTCGCTCGCGTGCTGACCGACCTCGACCAGCTCGAATCCGCCCGCGGGATCCTGCCCGAGCCGCAGTACGACGTGCTTGTCGGCCTCGCGATCGGGATGACGCCCGAGCAGGTGTGGGAGGAGATGGCCGGCGCGGGGACGATGGCCGTCGAGTACGACACCTCCGATGTCACGGCCGCGGTTGTCCGTTCGCCGCGGCGGGTGGTACTTGTCAGCGGGCCCGACGAGCTGATGGAGGTATTCAGCTACCCGTTCGCGCTGTGGCGGATCTACCTGCACCCGACCCAGCACCGGCTGGCCCACGGGTCCTTCAGGGGGCCGGCCCGGGTGACCGGTGGGCCGGGTACCGGCAAGACTGTGGTCGCTTTGCACCGCGCCCAGCATCTCGCCGGGTCCGCGCCAGCGGACCGATCTGTCCTTGTGACCACCTTCACCAAGACGCTGGCCGGATCCCTCGAGGACAGCCTCCGGATGCTGATCGACGACGAGGCGCTGCTTCGTCGGGTCGACGTGCGGCATATCGATCAGATCGCCCACCAGGTCACCGCGTCCCGGCACGGCAGGCTGCAGGTGCTCTCTGACTCGGAGAAGCGCGACCGTTGGCGGCTTCTCATCACCACGTTCAACCTCAGCTACACCGAAGCGTTCCTCGACCAGGAGTGGCTCCACGTCGTGCTGGCCCAGGGCATCACGGCCCGGGAGGAGTATCTCACCGCTGCACGGTCCGGCCGCGGCCGACCGCTGGGGACGCGGGCACGGGAAGAGCTCTGGCCGGCGCTCACCGCCTTCGAGGCCGAGCTTCGCTCCGAGGGCCGGTGGACCCACGAGACGATCTGCATGGAGGCCGCACGGTTGCTCGAACTCGCCGAGGCCAAGCCGTACCGGCACATCATCGTCGACGAAGCGCAGGACCTCAGCCCGTGGCAGTGGCGGATGCTTCGGGCCGCCGTCCCGTCAGGCCACGACGACCTCTTCCTGGTCGGCGACACCCACCAACGCATTTACCACCACCGTGTCTCGCTCAAGCAGGTCGGAATCGACATCGCCGGTCGATCCGAGCGTTTGAAGATCAACTATCGGACGACCGTGGAGATCCTGGGATGGAGCCTGGGGCTGCTGCGCGGCGAGCACATCGACGATATGAACGAGGACTTGGAGACCCTGGCTGGCTGCCGTTCCGAAGTCCACGGCGCTCCTCCCGTCCTGCGTGGTGCGAACACCAGGTCGGCCGAGATGGAGCACCTCGCGTCCGTCGTGCTTAGCTGGCTGGACGGCGGCGTGCAGCCAGCTCAGGTCGGGGTTGCAGCCCGGTCCGGTGTGCTCGTCGATGAGGCTGTGAACGCGCTCGCCGGTGCGGGCATTGCCGCCGTCTCGCTTGGGAAGCGTACGGCGAGGGACGGTGAGGTGGCGGTCGCGACCATGCACCGAATGAAGGGACTGGAGTTCCGCTGTGTCGCTGTGGTTGGCGTCGGCCAGCACCAGATGCCAGCGCCGGCCGCCGTCACCTCGGCCACCGACGATCAGCGCTCGCACGACCTCGATATCCAACGCGAACGGTGCCTATTGTTCGTCGCCTGCACCCGTGCCCGCGAGAACCTTCTGGTGTCCTGGCACGGGACGCCCAGCCCGTTGTTGCCGAGCTGACTACCCCCCGGAATGATCGATCGCAGATTCTGGTCCCGACGCCGTCCAAGCGGAGCAGCATTACAGTCAGTCCGCATCGTGCACCTTGCGGACGAGCGCGACGAACTGGCGGTGTGGGTCCTTAATGAGGCCGTGAGCCAGTGTCACCACCGGGCATGGCCACGGCGACGTGCAGATTCTGCATTCGCCGCCCGGCCGCACCTGGTGGTCGAACAGCAGTCCACGGATAACGATCACCAGATCGGGAATCAG
>QHBY01000345.1:15321-23522 GCA_003244245.1 Pseudonocardiales bacterium | reverse complement strand
GGCCTAGGGACATACAACACGCGACCGGACAAGTTGCTGGATCTCCCGGCCGGGCAGGTCGTACGGGAGGTCACTATGCGCGATCGGGAACCGACGATACGCAGCCGGGAGCTGGGCGAGGGGCTGCACCGGGCAATGCGGCAGGCGGGGCTGGACCAGAAAGCCGCCGCCCAGAAGCTCGGCTGGTCCCAGAGCCGGGTGTCGCGGCTGCTGTCGGGCAAGCGCGGCGGCACCGAGGTGGACGTCTCGGCGTTCCTCGCGATAGTCGAGGTGACCGGCACCGAGCGGGACCGGCTGCTCGGGATCTGCCGGGAGCAGAACATCCCGGGCTGGTTGCAGCAGCACGGCACCCGGCTGCCCCAGCAGCTGCGCACCCTGATCGACCACGAGAACAAGGCGGTGACGATCGACCACTTCGAGGCGACGCTGGTGCCCGGCCTGTTGCAGACCACCGACTACGCCCGCGCGCTGATCCGGCAGGCGGGCACGACTCCGGCGGGCGAGATCGAGGACCGGGTGGCCGCCCGGCTGGGCCGCCAGAGCCTGTTCGGCCGGGAGCGCCCGGTCCGGTTCACCTTCTTCATCCATGAGTTCGTATTGCGGCTGCCGGTGGGTGGGCCGGCGGTGATGGTCGAGCAGCTGGAGCACCTGCTGCGCAGGGCGACGCGCCCGTACCTCACACTGCGGGTGGTGCCGGCCGCACTCGGCGGGCACGCCGCGATCAACGGAAGTTTCGAGCTCATGGAGTTCGCCGATTTCCGGCCGGTGGCCTACCTGGAGAGCGAGACCTCCAGCCTGTTCCTGGAGAAGCCCGAGGAGATCGCCGCCTACCGGCGCATCCTGGGGTTGCTGGCCGAGACCGCGCTGAGCGAGGGACAATCAGCGGAGCTGATTGCCACCCTGGCAACCGGGCTCTACGCGGATCGAGAGGACTATGATGACCGCCCCTGAGCCGGACGGGATTGTCTGGCAGAAAAGCAGGTACAGCGCCGTCAACGGCGACTGCGTCGAGGTCGGCTGGCGCACCAGCAGCTACAGCGGCACCAACGGCGGCTGCGTGCAGGTCGCGCCCGCGCCGCAGGGCGTGCTGGTACGCGACTCCAAGAACCCCGAGGGCCCCGCACTGGCCGTCCCTGTGACGGCCTGGCGAGCCCTCCTGCACACCCTCACCCCCTGACCGTCGCCCGACTACAACTGTGGATAAGCCGTGAGTGGCAAATACGGGCCATGACTCGCATCGCCACTCACGGGGCGCGCAGCGCCACCCGCCTACTCCCATTCGATGGTGCCGGGGGGTTTGCTGGTCACGTCGAGCACTACGCGGTTGATCTCGGGCACCTCGTTGGTGATCCGGCCGGAGATGCGGGCCAGCACGTCGTAGGGCACCCGGGACCAGTCGGCTGTCATCGCGTCCTCGCTGGACACCGGGCGCAGCACCACCGGATGACCGTAGGTCCGCCCGTCGCCCTGCACGCCGACGCTGCGCACCTGGGCCAGCAGCACGACCGGGCACTGCCAGATGTCGCGGTCCATCCCGGCCGCGGTGAGCTCTTCGCGGGCGATCGCGTCCGCGGCGCGCAGCGTCGCCAAGCGGTCCGCGGTCACCTCTCCGATGATCCGGATCGCCAGACCCGGTCCCGGGAACGGCTGGCGGTGCACGATGGTCTCCGGCAGCCCCAGTTCCAGCCCCACCCGGCGCACCTCGTCTTTGAACAGGGCGCGCAGCGGTTCGACGAGCTCGAATTTCAGGTCCTCGGGCAGGCCGCCGACGTTGTGGTGACTCTTGATGTTCGCAGTTCCCGATCCACCGCCGGACTCCACCACGTCCGGATACAGGGTGCCCTGCACCAGGAAGCGGATCTCCTCGCCATGCCGGCCCGCCTCAGTTTGCAAATCCCGAGCCGCGGCCTCGAAGACCCGGATGAACTCCCGACCGATGATCTTTCGCTTCTGCTCCGGATCGGTCACCCCGGCCAACGCGGACAGGAACCGCTCCCGGGCGTCGATGGTGACCAGCTTGACCCCGGTCGCAGCGACGTAGTCGCGTTCCACCTGTGCCCGCTCACCGGCCCGCAGCAGACCGTGATCGACGAACACGCAGGTCAGGGCATCGCCGACGGCTCGGTGCACCAGCGCGGCGGCGACCGCGGAGTCCACGCCGCCGGACAGGCCGCAGATCGATCTGCCGCGTTGAGTCTGAGCCTGGATCGCGGCCACCGTCTCGTCGATGACGTTGGCGATGGTCCAGCTCGGCCGGATACCGGCGACCTCGTGCAGGAACCGGCGCAGCACCTCCTGACCGTGTGGGGAGTGCACCACCTCCGGGTGGTACTGCACCCCGGCCAACCGCCGGCCGGTGTCCTCGAACGCCGCCACCGGTGCACCGGCCGACCGCGCGGTGACTGTGAACCCGTCCGGAGCGGCGGTGACGGCGTCGCCGTGGCTCATCCACACCGGACCGCGGGCCGGTAGCTCGCGGTGCAGCACGCCACCACCGTCGAGCACGTGCAGGTCGGTGCGCCCGTACTCACGAGTGCCGGTCCGAGCCACGGTGCCGCCCAGTGCGTCGGCCATCGCCTGGAAGCCATAGCAGATGCCCAGCACCGGCACCCCAGCCTCGAACAGCGCCGGGTCGACCCGGGGAGCGCCGTGGGCGTACACGCTGGCCGGGCCACCGGAGAGCACGATCGCCGCGGGCTTGCGGTCCAGGATCTCCGCCACCGGTGCGGTGTGCGGCACCACCTCGGAGTACACCTGCGCCTCACGGACCCGGCGAGCGATCAGCTGCGCGTACTGCGCCCCGAAGTCGACGACCAGAACCGGTCGTGAGTGGGAAACAGTGTTATGGCACTTAATGGCACTCACGAACCTTCGGCCACAGGCTGATGGCCCGCTCGGCCAGCGCGGTGATGGTCAGCGCCGGGTTCACTCCGAGGTTCGCGCTGATCGCCGAGCCGTCCACCACGGACAGGCCCGGGTAGCCGTGCACCCGGTGCTGGGCGTCGATGACGCCATCGGCGGCGGTTGCGCCCATCGGGCAGCCACCGAGGAAGTGCGCCGTCAACGGGAGCCCGAACAGCTCGCCCCAGGTGCCGCCTGCGGTACCGCCGATGTACTGGGCGGTGAGCTTGCTGGCTTGAAGACCGGCGGGGATGAAAGTGGGGTTGGGCTCGCCGTGACCGGGTCGCGACGTCAGCCGGCCGCGGCGACGGTAGGTGGTCAGCGAGTTGTCCAGGGTCTGCATCACCAGAAGTATCACCGTCCGTTCACTCCAGCGTCGTACCTTCAACAGCCGCACCATCGTGACCGGGTGCTGGGCGGTGAAGCGCAGCAACTGCTTCCAACGCGGGGTGTCCGACGCCCCATCGGTGGCCGCAGTCTGCAGCAGGGCCATCGCATTGCTGCCCCGCCCATAGCGGACCGGCTCGATGTGGGTGTGCTCGTCGGGGTGGAAGGAGGAGGTGATGGCCACGCCGTGGGAGAAATCGCGCGCCGGGTCCACGGTGGCCCGGCTGGCGCCGACGATCGCCTCGGAGTTCGACCGGGTGAGCTCCCCCAGCCGGGGTGAGAGCCGGGGCAGCACGCCCTCGTCGCGCATCCGGTGCAGCAGCTGCTGGGTCCCCCAGGTGCCGGCGGCGATCACCACCTGATTCGCCCGGATCGTCTTGCGCCCCACTGGCCCAATGTGCAGCTTGCCGGTGCGCACGGCATCAACCAACCAGGTCCCGTCCGCCTGCGGGCGTACCGCAGTCACCGTGGTCAGCGGGTGCACGGTGGCCCCGGCCCGCTCCGCGAGGTAGAGGTAGTTCTTCACCAGGGTGTTCTTGGCGCCGACCCGGCATCCGGTCATGCAGGAACCGCATTCGGTGCAGCCGGTCCGCCGGGGGCCGGCGCCACCGAAGTAGGGATCGTCGACCTCCTCCCCCGGCGGCCCGAAGAAGACCCCGACGGGGGTGGGATGGTAGCTCTTGGCGACCCCCATATCCCGCGCGACTCGCTGTATGACCTCGTCAGCGGCGGTGTGCCCGGCGTAGGTCGTCACGCCGAGCATCCGTTCGGCCTCGTCGTAGTGGGTGTTAAGCTCTGCGCGCCAGTCCGCAAGGTGCGCCCACTGAGGGTCGTCGAAGAACGCGTCGGGCGGCCGGTAGAGGGTGTTGGCGTAGTTCAGCGACCCACCGCCGACGCCAGCGCCGGCCAGCACCACGAGCTCGCGCAACAGGTGGATGCGCTGGATCCCGTAACAACCCAGCGCCGGCGCCCACAGGAACTTGCGCAGCTGCCAGGACGTGGTGGCCAGCTCGTCGTCAGCGAAGCGCCGCCCCGCCTCCAGCACACCGACCCGGTAACCCTTCTCGGTCAACCGCAGCGCCGCGACGCTGCCCCCGAACCCGGATCCGACCACCACAACGTCGTAGCCGACCACTGGCAGACCTCCTCCTACATCCTGCCCGCAGCGTAAACCGCGCGATCTCCCGTACCGGGGCCCTGACTGCATCCGGCCGCGAACCGAAGTTCAGCGCGGGTGGACGCGTCGCCACCTCGTGGACCATGAAGCCGTGGGGGCCAGTACAGCAAGCAGCACGGCGACGACGGCGACTGCAGCCAGGGCGGTGGGTAGCGACGTCAGCGAGGCCGCGAGCCCCACTCCGGCCGGTGCTACCAAGAAACCCACGTACACGATCGTGGTCACAGTCGAGACTGCAGCCTCCCTCGCCCCCCAGAACAACCCAAACGCCACAAACCCACCAAGCGCCCGCGTCACGCTGCCCCCGCGTTCTGGATGCAGACTGCGCCAAACAGGACCCGAATAACCGCCGGCTGCATCCAGAACGCGGCGAAGGCGGTTCAGGGACGGACGGTGAGGCCGACTTTCTGGAACTCTTTGAGTTCGGAATAGCCGGTCTTGGCCATTGCGCGGCGCAGCGCGCCGAAGAGGTTCATTGTGCCGCTGGGATCGGCAGACGGGCCGAAGAGCAGCGTATCGATACCGGTCGAGCCGGTGGATACCTCGGTGACGTGGCTGCGCGGTAGCGACGGATGCGCGGCGGCGGCAGTCCAGTACAGCCCGTTGCCCGGCGCGTTGTCGGCGGCAGCCAGCGGTTCACCGAGCATCACCGCGTCCGCCCCGCAGGCGATCGCTTTGGCCACGTCACCGCTGGTAGACATGCCGCCGTCGGCGATCACGTGCACATATCGCCCGCCAGTCTCATCGAGGTAGTCCCGCCGGGCGGCGGCGGCGTCGGCGACCGCGGTGGCCATCGGCACCCTGATGCCGAGCACATCGGCGGTCGACGTGCTCGCACCCGCGCCGTGGCCGACGATCACCCCGGCCGCCCCGGTACGCATTAGGTGCATCGCGGTGCGGTAATCGCCGACTCCCCCCGCGATGACCGGGACATCCATCGACGCGATGAACTCCACCAGGTTGAGCGGCTCGGCGGCCCGAGAGACGTGCTCGGCCGAGACGATGGTGCCCTGCACGACGAGGATCTCGACGCCGGCGGCGAGCAGATCCGGGGCGAGATCCCGGGCGTGCTGCGGGCTGACCCGGGCGGCTACCGTCACGCCGGACTCAGCCACCTTGCCGATCGCCTCGGTGAGCAGCTCAACCTTGATCGGGGCCGCGTGCCACTGCTGCAGCAGCCGTACCGCCGCGGCGTCGTCGGGCTCTTCCATCGCGGAGCGCAGCTGCAACAGCAGCTTGTCGACGCCTCCGTGGCGGGCCCAGAGTCCCTCGGCGTTGAGCACGCCAAGGCCGCCCAACTCACCGATCCGCACGGCCATCGCCGGTGAGACGATCGCGTCGGTGGGATGGGTCACCAGGGGAATGTCGAACCGGTAGGCGTCGATCTGCCAGGTGGTGGACACGTCGCGTGACGAACGGGTGCGCCGCGACGGCACGATCTGGACATCATCGAAGTCGTAGCCGCGCCGCGCGGTGCGGCCCATGCCGATCTCCACCAGGTCGCGCATCTCAGCGCACCAGGTAGTTGGGGGCCTCCACCGTCATGGTGATGCCATGCGGGTGGCCCTCCTTCAGGCCCGCCGCGGTGATCCGCACCAGCTGCGCACCCTGCAACGCCGGGATCGTCGCAGCGCCGGCATAGCCCATCGCCGCCCGCAGGCCCCCGACCAGCTGGTGAGCTACCAGCGACAACGGTCCCCGGAAGGGAACCCGCCCTTCGATGCCCTCGGGCACCAGCTTGTCGTCAGACAGCAGGTCGTCGGCGAAGTAGCGGTCCCTGGAATAGGACCGACCACCGCCGCGCGAGGCCATGGCTCCCACCGAGCCCATCCCGCGATAGGTCTTGTACTGCTTGCCATCGACCAGGATCAGGTCACCCGGCGACTCCGCAGTGCCCCCGAGCAAGCTGCCCAGCATCACCGCACTTGCCCCCGCGACGATGGCCTTGGCGATGTCTCCGGAGAACTGGATCCCGCCGTCTCCGATCACCGGGACACCCGCGGGGCGGCACGCCCGGTCTGCCTCGAAGATGGCGCTGATCTGCGGCACGCCCACTCCGGCCACCACCCGGGTGGTGCAGATCGAGCCGGGCCCCACACCGACCTTCACGGCGTCCGCGCCGGCGTCGACCAGTGCCTGGGCGCCGGCCCGGGTGGCCACGTTGCCGCCGATGACGTCGACGCCTGTGCCCAGTTCGGCCTTGAGCAGGCTGATCATCTCCAGGACCCCGCGAGAATGTCCGTGCGCGGTGTCCACGACCAGCACGTCGACGCCGGCCTCGACCAGCAATGCGGCTCGCTGCTTGGCGTCCTCGCCGACCCCGATCGCAGCGCCGACCAGCAACCGCCCATCCGGGTCCTTGGTCGCCAGCGGGTACTGCTCGGTCTTGACGAAGTCCTTGACGGTGATCAAGCCGCGCAGCGTGCCGTGGCCGTCGACGATCGGCAGCTTCTCTATCTTGTGCCGACGCAGCAGGCCCAGCGCCGCCTCCGCGGTGACACCCACTTGGGCGGTGATCAACGGCTGCTTGGTCATCACTTCGGCGACCCGTTTATCGAAGTCGACCTCGAAGCGAATGTCCCGGTTGGTGATGATGCCGACCAGCACGCCGTCGGGGTCGGTGACGGGCACCCCGGAGATCCGGTAGCGAGCGCACAACGCGTCGACGTCGGCCAGGGTGTCGTCCGGCGAGCAGGTCACCGGGTCGGTCACCATGCCCGCCTCGGACCGCTTGACCACCTCGACCTGCGCGGCCTGCTCAGCCGCCGGCAAGTTGCGGTGCAGCACTCCCATCCCACCGTGACGGGCCATCGCGATGGCCATCCGCGCCTCGGTCACCGTGTCCATCGCCGAGGAGACCAGCGGCACCCGCAACGTGATGTTGCGCGAGAGCCTGGTCGACGTATCGACCTCAGACGGCACGACGTCGGACTCGGCGGGGAGCAGCAGGACATCGTCGAAGGTCAGACCGAGCAGCGCGAACTTCGAGGGGAAGCTGGGCGCGGCGTGCTCGCTGGTCATGCGACGATGGTATCCGTCCCGGGGTCGTCCATCGGGGGCCTACCGGAGTCGTCTACTCCAGACCATCCGCCCGCGACTATCCACCGGGCGGGTACCGTGCCAGCCGTGGCGCATGACTCACTTCCCCCCGACCCGTTCGCTGGTGACCCGGAGGACCCGGCGCTGGCCTTAGAGGCCTTGGATCACTCCGAGGATGCCGACGACGAGCCGCTGGACGACGAGGAGCGGGCCGGGCTGCTCGCTGACCTTGGTGATCTGGCGGTCTATCAGGCCCTGCTAGCGCCGCGCGGGTTACGCGGTATCGCGGTGGACTGCCCTGACTGTGCCGAGCTGCACTACCACGACTGGCATTTGCTGCGGGCCAGTTTGCAGCAGCTGCTCGACGTCGGCCGGATGCGCCCGCACGAGCCCGCCTACGACCCGGATCCAAACGGCTACGTGACCTGGGAATACTGCCGTGGATACACCGATGCGGTGCTCGCCGAGAACGGCGACTGAGCCGCCTCAGCTACCCGGTGGACCAGGAAACCCTGGTTGCCCATGCGGTGGTCCCGGTTGTTCATGCGGTAAGCCCGGCCGAGCAGGCGGCCGCTGCCAGTCATGCGGTGGCCCCAGTTGACCGTGCGACCCCGGCCGGCCATGCGTTGGCCTCGGCTGGACAGGCACCGAACCCGGCTGATCAGACCCCGAACCCGACTGGCCAGGCGCCGAACCC
>QHBY01000345.1:0-15255 GCA_003244245.1 Pseudonocardiales bacterium | reverse complement strand
CTGGCCAGGCGCCGAACCCGGCTGGCCAGGCCACGAACTCGGCCACGAACCCGGCGTGAGAATGGGTGGTTGGCCCGGCTTCGATGGTGTCCGGCCGTCGATCTTCGATGGGACTTGGGTCGGTGAACCTTCCATAGGCTGCCCTGAGGACTGCACCACTTGCTGTTCGAGCTCCTGGCTGCGGGCGGCGAGATCGGTGCGCCCCTCGGTGTCTCCGATCGCCGGGAGCTGCTTCTGGACGCGTTGCAGCGATGCTCTGGCTCGCTCGGGATCGCCCTGCTTCAGGGCCGTCCTGGCCTCGTTGAGCTCGGTCCGGACCGCGGCCGCCGTCTCCACCGAGCGGGCGTAGTCGCCATAGAGCGTCTGAGTCACGCCCCACAAGCGGTCACCGGGTTGCGCGGACTTGGCGACCAAGCCCACTGCCGAGAAGGCAATCACCACCACGGCGGCAGCTGCGGCGATCGAGCCGAACACCGGATTACGGCGGCGGACCGGCCGGCGGCCGGCGCGGATCGCCGCCAACGCGGTGTCGATGTCGACCAGGTCACTGAACGGCTCGGCATCCATCTCCTGGCGCCATCCCGCCAGGACGCGAGTCAACTCGTCGTGGTCGTCACCCGGGCTGTAGCCAGCTCCGCCGATCATGTCCAGCAGCGCGTCGTCGGCCTGCACCGCAGCCAGATCAGCGGGCATCTCATGAGGATCCCCGTTGGAATAACCGCCACGGGGGAAGTCGTCTCGACCAGGCACTCAGACCACCCCCTCAGCAGCCAGCACGCCGCGCAGCCGACCGAGGGCTCGGTGCTGCGCCACCCGAACCGCGCCAGGAGTTGAGCCAACGGCCTCGGCGGTCTCCTCCGCGGACAGCCCCACCATGACCCGCAGGCGGACGATCTCGCGCTGTTTGTCCGGCAGGGTCTCCATCAGCTTGGTCATTCGCCCGGCGAACTCGCCCAGCATCGCCTGTGCCTCCGGACCGTCGGCCTGGTCCGGGGTGTCGGGGACCTCCGGGACCGGCTCGGAGCGATTGCGCGCCGAGGACCGGTGGGCGTCGGCCACCTTGTGCGAGGCGATGCCGTAGACGAAGGCCAGGAATGGCCGGCCTTGGTCGCGGTAACTGGGCAGGGCCGTGAGCACCGCGAGACACACCTCCTGGGCTACATCATCCGCCGAAGCGAACGTCTTTTCCTGGCCACCGACGCGGGCACGGCAGTACCGCACCACCAGGGGACGGATCCGGCGGAGCACACCCTCAACGGCTTCTGGCTTCCCGTTGACGGCATCACCGATTAGGACGTCGAGGTCGTCCCCTACTGCGGTCATCGCTGGATGCAGCCTTGCCGTTACGCCGAGGGACCAGCCGGGCTGCACGCCGGCCGGCGGTGGCCACTCCACGCCTCGACCATCCATCACCATCCGCCGAGACGCGGGCACCTCAAGGCAAACCGTAGTGGTAGGCGGGTCAGCTCCTGCAATGCGGTATTGCTGGGCGATGGCACCGGCAGAACAGCAGCTACGGCCGATGGCGATGCCATCGGCCGTAGCTGCACACATCCTCTGGTGCCTGCTTCAGGCCACCAACCGCCGTCACGCCACCAGGCCGCGCCGGAAACCATGTGCGACAGCCTGAGCGCGGTCTCGCACGCCGAGCTTGCGGAACAGCCTGCGGGCATGAGTCTTCACAGTATCCTCGGATAGATACAGCTCCCGCCCGATCTGCCCGTTGCTCTTACCCTGGCTCATCCCGCGCAGGACCTGGAGCTCCCGCTCGGTGAGCTGGACACCGGGGTCGGACGGGGGGCGAGGGGCCGGAACCGAGGTGCTGGCCAGCGTGTGCGCCAGCGCCGCGACAAGTTCTGGTCGCGACGCATCCCAGCGGAGGTAACCTCGGGCGCCGCCGGCAATCGCCGCAGCGATGCTGCCCGCGTCATCCGGCGCCCCGAAGACGATGACGTTCGCCTGCGGGTGCGCCGACACCAGTCGGCGGGTAGCCTCGACTCCGGCCGGGACGGCACGCTGCGTTCCGACCAGCACCACATCCACCGGCTGCCGAGAATAGCGAGCTAACAGCTCGTCACCGTGTGCCACGCAGTCAATCCGGGCGACGCCGGGGACCGCGGACATCACACGAGTGAGACCCTCGCGGACCTGTCGCCGGTCGTCGCAGATGAGAACTGCGGTCACGGATGAACTCCTCTCCTGCAGCCAACTGATGTGCCCACCTCCCTATCGGTCATGCAGACCCAGAACTTGACACGATCTGATGGATTTCCATCAAGGTCCGGAGCTGCACGCTCCCAGCGGCCTATCACTGGGGTGGAGCAACCCTCACTCTACCGAGTGTAAGCGGATCCTGGCAGTACCGTGAACACGGATGATTCGGGCATAGCGGCTATCTCGATGGACGTCATGACGGTTCCCGAACCCTTTTGGGGGGTTCGGGGACCGTCATGACGTCATTACTGGGCCGCTGTGAGCGGGGCGCTACTACATACCCGGACCGTGACCGTGCCCATGACCTTGGCCGGCCGACGGTGCCTGCTCCGGCTTGTCGACCACCGCACTTTCGGTGCTGATCACCATTCGGGCGATGGAGGCTGCGTTGACGATCGCCGATCGAGTCACCTTCACCGGGTCCACGATGCCCGCGGCAACGAGATCGCCGTAGGTCTGCTCTTCGGCGTCGAAGCCGTGGCCCCACTGCATGTCGCGCACCTTTGCGACCACCACGGATCCCTCGACGCCCGCGTTGTTGGCGATCCAGCGAACCGGAGCGGCGCTAGCGACCCGCACGATGGCGACGCCAAGAGCCTCGTCACCGAGCAGGCCGAGGTCGCCGACCGATTCGGCGGCGTGCATCAGCGCCACGCCGCCACCGGGCACGATGCCCTCCTCGGCAGCCGCCCTGGAGGCCGCCACGGCGTCCTCGATGCGGCCCTTGCGCTCCTTGAGCGCGGTCTCGGTGGCCGCTCCGACTTTGATCACCGCTACCCCGCCGGCAAGCTTGGCGAGCCGCTCCTGCAACTTCTCGCGATCCCAGTCCGAGTCGGATTCCTCGATCTCGCGACGAAGCTGCGCGGTACGGGCGTCAACGTCGGCCTGATCGCCGCCACCCTCGACGATGGTGGTCTCGTCCTTGGTTACCACGATGCGCCGGGCCCTGCCGAGCATCTCAAGCTCGGCCTCGGACAGCGTCAGACCGACCTCGGGGTTGATCACCTGTGCACCGGTGACGGCGGCGAGGTCATCCATGAACGCTTTACGGCGATCACCGAAGAACGGCGCCTTGACAGCCACCACTGAGAGAGTCTTGCGCAGCGCGTTGACCACCAACGTGGACAGCGCTTCGCCCTCGACGTCCTCAGCCACGATCAGTAGCGGCTTGCCCGCGTTGCCGACCAGCTCAAGCACCGGCAGCAGGTCCATGAGCGAGGAGATCTTGTCGCGGTGCAGCAGGAGGTAGGCGTCGGTCAGCACCGTCTCCATCCGCTCAGGATCGGTGACGAAATAGGGCGAGATGTAACCCTTGTCGAACGCGACGCCCTCGGTGAACTCCACCTCGGTGGCCATCGTGGACGATTCCTCCACGGTGATGACGCCGTCGCCGCCGACCTTGGTCATCGCCTGGCCGATCAGGGCGCCGATCTCCGGGTCACGCGAGGACACCGTGGCGACCTGGGCGATCGCCTGCTCGCCGGCGACCGGTGTCGCCCGGGCCACCAACGCGGCGGCAACCGCGTCCGCGGCCGCGGCGATACCGCGACCGAGCGAGATGGGGTTGGCCCCGGCGGCCACGTTGCGCAGGCCCTCACGGACCATCGCCTGAGCCAGCACGGTGGCAGTCGTGGTGCCGTCACCAGCGACGTCATTGGTCTTCGTCGCCACGCTCTTGGCGAGCTGGGCGCCGAGGTTCTCATAGGGGTCGGAAAGCTCGATCTCGCGGGCGATCGTCACCCCGTCGTTGGTGATCGACGGGCCGCCATACTTCTTCTCCAGCACAACGTGCCGGCCGCGTGGACCGAGAGTGATCTTGACCGCGTCGGCCAGCTGGTCGACTCCGCGCTCCAGCGCACGCCGTGCGGTCTCGTCGAACGTGATCTGCTTGGGCATTGGCTGCCTTCCTCACAGGCGGACTCTGGGGGGTCTCCGGCCCCTCACGGATCAGCCGGGACCCGAAAAACGACCGCCCCGCTGACCCCCGGAGGGGTCCGCGGGGCGGTTTACGACGACCGAACCGTCAGTTGACGACAGCGAGCACGTCGCGCGCGGAGAGGATCAGGTACTCCTCGCCGTTGTACTTGATTTCAGTGCCGCCGTACTTGGTGTAGATCACGACGTCGCCGACGCTCACATCCATCGGGATGCGGGTGCCGGTGTCATTGATGCGACCCGGGCCCACAGCCAGGACCTTGCCCTCCTGGGGCTTTTCCTTGGCGGTGTCCGGAATGACGATGCCGGACGCGGTCGTCGTTTCAGCCTCACTGGCCTGAACGACGATCTTGTCCTCGAGCGGCTTGATGTTCACGCTCGCCACGGTATGACCTCCACTTTTTGGGGTCTTCGAAGAGCTGGCAGGTTGTCTGATGCTGGCTCCTGCCACCTCGCCGTCGCGGGGGTCGAGGCGGCCCGGGCCATTGCTGGCACTCTGGAGACCAGAGTGCCAATTAGCAGACTACTGTGCCGACTGCTAACACTCAACTGGGGTGCCCTAACCTCGTTGGCCGCTCTTCAAGAGCGGCCAACCTGCCTCGGGTGAGCCTCGAACCGCTACCAACCCAGCCGACCCCGCGACTGGGTTGGTAGGGCTTAACAGCACCGTCAACCCTGGTTGGCGGTACTTGAAGAGCTGCCTACCAGCGAGGTGGTGATCGGGAGGGCTGGGTCGGCGGGGATGTCGAGTGGCGAGGGAGGAGCTCCGGCGGCGAGCAGGTGGGCGCCGAGGGCGGCCACCATGGCTCCGTTGTCGGTGCACAGCCGCGGTCTGGGCACCCGTAGCCCCAGGTTGGCCGCCGTGCAGCGGTGCTGGGCCAGCGCACGCAGCCGGGAGTTCGCGGCGACCCCGCCCCCGATGAGCAGGGTGTCGATACCCCGGTCAGCGGCAGCCCGGATCGCCTTGGCGGTGAGCACGTCGACCACGGCTTCCTGGAAGGCTGCCGCCACGTCGGCTACCGGCACCGAGGTTCCCTGGGCCTGCAGCGCCTCGATATGCCTGGCGACCGCGGTCTTGAGCCCGGAGAACGAGAAGTCGTAACGCGCGTCGCCGGGCCCGGTCAGGCCTCGCGGAAATCGGACGCTGCTCGGATCTCCACCCGCAGCGGCCCGGTCGATGAACGGCCCCCCGGGGAATCCCAACCCGAGCAGCCGCGCCACCTTGTCGAAGGCTTCCCCGGCGGCGTCGTCGACGGTGGCCCCCAGCGGGTGCAACGGCGCCACCAGCGAGGAGACCTCCAGCAGGCTGGAGTGCCCGCCGGAGACCAGCAGTGCCAGCGCGGGCGGCAGCGGACCGTGTTCCAATGTGTCCACCGCGACATGCGCAGTGAGGTGGTTGACCCCGTACAGCGGCACGTCCCAGGCCGCCGCGTAGGCCTTGGCCGCAGCCACCCCGACTAGCAGCGCGCCAGCCAGGCCCGGGCCTGCGGTCACCGCCACCGCATCCACATCCGACGGTGCGACGCCAGCAATCCGCAGCGCGCGGCGCACCGTCGGCACCATCGCCTGCAGGTGGGCCCGGGAGGCGACCTCGGGCACCACGCCGCCGAACCGGGCGTGTTCGTCCACGCTGGACGCGATCTCGTCGGCGAGCAGGGTGACGGTCCCGTCGCACGCCACCTGCACGACGCCCACTCCGGTCTCGTCGCAGGAGCTCTCGATGCCCAGCACGATCCCCGTGGTCGTCACTGGTGGGCCTGCCGTCGCATGGTGAAGGCGTCGGCTCCGCTGGGACGGTAGTAACCGCGGCGGATACCGATCACGTCGAACCCTTCGCTGCGGTACAACCGGATCGCCGAATCGTTGTCCGTGCGCACCTCGAGGAACACCGTGGCCCCTTCGGCGTGGTCGAGGATCGCCCGCAACAACGCCCGGCCGATTCCCCGGCGCTGATGCGCCGGGTCCACCGCCAGGGTGTGCACCTCCGCCTCGCTGCCGACGCGGGCCAGACCCACGTAACCGATCAGCGAGTCGCTCTCACGTGCGGAAAGGTAATGATGACCCGCGGCCAGCGCCTCCAGGAACGCCTCCGGGCTCCACGGGTCATCGCAGTTGAACAGCGCGTGCTCCAGTTCCGCGCAGCGCTGCGCATCGGCGGCCATCATCGGTCCGATCAGGACACTCATACCGGCGTCACCCGTTTGCGCGGTCCCGGTGCCCAGGCGTCGGGACGCCGCAGGTACAACGGGCGCAACGGTCCTGGCGTGGCGCGTGCCCGCACCGCGGCTGCTACCACCGCGACCAGCCCGGCTGGGTCCGGGTACCGCGGCGGCACCAGGGGTAGCTCCCCCGGTAGCCCCAGTACATCGGCGGCGCCGGCCGCCCGCGACACGCCGTCCAGCGCCAAGTCCAGCGGCCGGTCGACGTGGGGACCATCGAGCCGGGCACCGCACTCGTCGTAACGCGCCCAGTAAATCTCCCGGCGTCGAGCGTCGGTGATCACCAGTAGCGGGCTACCGGTACCCGCCCGGTAGGCGATCGCGTCCAGGCTGCACACCGGGAAAACCGGGAGGCCCAGGGCATCGCCCAGCGCCGCAGCGGTGACCATCCCGACCCGTAGCCCGGTGAACGGGCCCGGACCCACCCCGCAGACCACCGCGTCGAGATCGCGCATCGATACCCCGGCGGTCGCCAGCACCGAGCACACCGACGGCATCAGCAGCTCGCCGTGCGCCCGGGCGTTCACCGTGACCCGCTCGGCGAGGACCTCCGGGGAGCCCACCGCGGGCAGCCGTAGCAGTCCGGCCGTCACCGCGGAGGTCGCCGTGTCCAGAGCCAACACCAGCACGGATGACGAGCTTACGGATCACGTGTTTCGGCGCGCGCGGCAAGGCCGGGCCAGTTGGGTATCAACCGGTCCGGGCCGCGCAGCTGCGCGATGCGCGTGTCGTCAGCGCCACCGCTGGGCCGCTGAAGCCGGATCAGCAGATGCTCGTCGGCCAGCCGCTCGGCCATGCCCTCACCCCACTCCACCACGACTGCGGCCGCCAGCAGGTCAGTGTCCAGATCGAGGTCGTCCAGCTCAACCGTTGCACCGAGCCGGTAGGCATCGACGTGCACCAGCGGCACCCCTCGACCCCCAGGCAGTGGCGGGTGCTCGCGGGCGATGACGAAGGTCGGGGAGGTCACCGGCCCGCGGACCCCCAGCCCGGCGCCGATACCCCGGGCCAACACCGTCTTGCCCGCGCCCAGCAGCCCGGACAGCACCACCACGTCACCCGGGCGTAGCCGCTCGCCTACGGCCCGGCCCAGACGCTCGGTATCTGCCGGGGTCGCCAGCTCCATGCTCGCATTCACCTGCGTGCCAGACTTGTCATCACCTACGTGGCAGCGCCCCTGCGCATTGGGCCAGCAGGTCCAGCAGGTGTTCGTTGACCCGCTTCGGTTGTTCCAGCATGGTCACGTGGCCGGACCCCTGCACCTGCACCAGCTCCGCGTCGGGCAGCAGCGCGGCGATGGCCTCGGAGTGTTGGAACTGAATCAGTTGGTCACCGTCGGAACCGAGCACCAGCGCCTTGGCGAACTGCAGACCCGCAAGGGCGGCATACCGGTTGTGCGCGCCGAATTCTTCCAGGAAGTCTGTCATGACTTCGAAAGAGGTGGCCCGGATCATCATGTACATGAGCTCTACGAGTGCAGGATCGACTGCCTCGTCACCGAAGGCGAGTTTGCGGGTCAGGCTCCAGGTCAGATTCCTGGAGATTTCGCGCCCGCGATCGACGGCGCGCGCGCTGGGCTCCCAGCGCGACAGCTGCCTGGCCACCGGCATCACCGGGTTTCGCCGGGACAGGAACGGCTTGGGCAGGCCGGTCCGGCCGATGTCCCCGGCGCTGGTGTTGATAAAGGCCACCCCGCTGATCCGCTCGGCGAACAGCTCAGGGTTGTCCTCGGCCAACGCCATGATCGTCATACCACCGAGAGAATGCCCGATGAGCACGATCCGCCCCTCGGGCGCGGCCACCCGGATCACCGCATCCAGATCGCGGCCGAGCTGCTTGACGGTGCACGCCTTCCGGGGCGAACGACCCGAGCGACCATGACTGCGGTGGTCGTAGAGCACCACGCGGACCCGGGGTGCGGTGGAATGCGCCAGCGCGTCCCGCTGGTACAGCCAGCTTCGCCGGTCCAGCGTGTAACCGTGGATCAGGATGACGGTGAACTCAGGCACTCCCCCGTCGGCCGGGTCGAGCTCCTCCACCGACACCATTATCCCGTCGTCGGCCGTGACCGTGTGCTCCCGGCTCGGCGGCAACACGGTAGGCAAGTCGTCAGGGAGTTCCGCAATGTTCCTGCGCAGCTCGCTGATGCGGTTGTGATGTGCGCGGGCGACGACTAACGCGGTGGCGGCTGCCGTGCCCAGCACGCCGCCGACTACCCACCGCACTCTCATCGGACGACCCTCGTCCCGTTAAGATCCACAGCAATCGGACGGCGACCGCACACCGTCCTGGTCAACCGGGGCCGCACCATCCCCGCGACGACCTCATAGTGGATGGTGCCCAGCTTGTCCGCCCACTCGGCTGCGGTGGGAGCGCCGCTGTCGCCGGTGCCGAAGAAGATCACCTCGGCGCCCTGCGCGACCAGGTCGTCTCCGCAGTCGACCATCACCTGGTCCATGCACACCCTTCCCACCACTGGGCGCCGCCGCCCGGCCAGCCACACGTCGAGCCGGCCGGTGAGCACCCGAGGCACGCCGTCGGCGTACCCAGCGGGGACCAAAGCCAGGGTGGTCTCCCGTGTGGTATGCCAGACGTGCCCGTATGACACGCCCTCGCCAGCCGGTACGCGCTTGACCATCGCGACCTGTGAACGCAGCGTCATCGCTGGTAGTAGATGGTAGCCCACGCCAGGCACCGGTGAGAGCCCGTAAACAGCGATGCCTGGGCGGACCAGGTCATAGTGCAGGTCAGGCCGGGTCAGCGTGGCCGCGGAGTTCGCCAGGTGCCGCAGCGGTCGCAATCCGGCCTCTCGGGCCACCTGATAGGCCTCATCGAAACGTCTCACCTGCTGCTCGATGATCGGGTGATCGGGATCGTCGGCATGCGCGAGGTGCGACCAGATCGCGACGACCTCGATGCCCCGGGTAGCCACCGCGGCGCGGACCAGGCCGGGCCACTGGTTGGAGCTGGCACCGCCGCGGGTCAGCCCGGTGTCGACCTTGAGATGCACCCGGGCGGTGGCGCCGGTCGCCGCTGTGGCTGCCGCGACGGTGTCGAGTTGGCCGGTGGAGTAGACGCCAAGCTCGACGCCCGCGGCTAGCCCAGCGGCGAGGTCCTCCCCCGGAGCGTGCAGCCAGGCCAGCACGGGTGCGTTGATTCCGCCGTGGCGCAGCGCGAGCGCCTCCTCGACGCTGCACACACCCAGCGCACTGGCTCCCGCCTGCAACGCGGCCGCCGCGACGTCGATCGCGCCGTGGCCGTACCCGTCGGCCTTGACCACCGCCATGGTGGCGGCTCCAGACGCGGCGGCGCACCCGGCGAGGATCGCGACATTGTGCCGGATCGCGTCAAGATCGATCACCACTTCGGCGCGGGGACGCGGCAATGGTGCTGGCATCGTCGTCATCGTGGCACCCTCGCGGTCGCCCCGGATTGACCACACTGGGGCTTTTCGCCACAGGAGTCACATCCGCCCCAGGGAGAAGATAGGTGGATATTCTGCAGACGTGCCACAGATGGCAACTTTCGAGGAAAGTTGCCGCTCTTGGCACCTCTGCGCGCTACGGCACTCATTCCCCGGGCGACACGGACAGTAACGATACCCATTTGTCAACCCCCGGATGTCGAACGGAGGTTGCGGATCGCATCGGTCAGGGCGGCCTGGATAGCCGAGGCGGGCGCGGGCGCGCCGCCGGCGCCACCTCGGGCCGCGATGCCGGCGGGGCCGCCCCGAGCGGCGATGCTGCCGGGGCCGCCCCGAGCGGCGATGGCGGCGGCGAACTCCTGGGCGTGCACCGCGGCAGCCGCTGCCGTGGCCGGCTCCAGCCCGGTCGCCAACAGCGCGCCGAGCACGCCGGTGAGGACATCGCCGGAGCCCGCAGTGGCGGGCCAGGACGACCGGGCCGGGTTCACCAGCACTCGACCGTCCGGGGCGGCCACGATGGTGGTGTTTCCCTTCAGCAACAGCACCGCATCGAACCGGCGGGCGGCTTCGCGCGCAGACCCTACCCGGTCGATGCCGGGCGGCTTGCCGGTGAGCCGCTGGAACTCCCGATCGTGCGGAGTGAGCACCAGCGGGGTGCCCGGGTCCCGGCTGTCCGCCAGCTCAGGGTGCCGGGCCAGCAGGGTGATCGCATCGGCGTCGGCCACCACCGGCACACCCGCGGCCAGCACATGTGCCAGCACCTGACGGCTAGCGGCACCGGTGCCCAATCCCGGCCCGACGGCCCAGGCCTGCACCTGACCGGCGTCGGACACCGACCCGGTGGCCACCACCTCCGGCCAGCGCCCGCGGACCGCGTCGGCAGCGGTGCCGGCGAAGCGCACCATGCCCGAGGTCGCGAGCACCGCAGCGCCTGCACAGAGCACCGCAGCCCCGGGATAGTCCGCCGAGCCCGCGGCGATCCCCACCACGCCCTGGCTGTACTTGTCACTGGTCGGGCTTGGTACCGGCCACAGCGCCCCGACCTCGGCTGCGGTCAGCACCCGCAGATCGGGCTCGGCCAGCTCGGCGAACAAGCCGATGTCCACCAGGTGCACCGGGCCACATCGCCACGGCGCCAGCAGGTGCACCGGCTTGCGGGCGCCAAAGGTGACAGTTTCGGTGGCGGTGACCGCGGGCCCGTCAGCAGTGCCGGTGTCCGGGTTCACCCCGGACGGCGAGTCCACCGCGATGATCGGCACCCGGACGGCCGCCACCAGCCGGGCCGCCGCCGGGCGTAGCCCACCGCTGCCGGACAGTCCCACGATCCCGTCGAGCACGAGGTGGACACGATCTGGCAGCTGGTCGCAGATCCGCCCGCCGGCTCCGCGCAGCGCCGCCAGGCCTTGCGGGTGCACCCGGTCCGGGGACAGCAGCACGGCTGTCACCACGACTCCACGGCGTCGCAGGTACGCCCCGGCCAACAACGCGTCGCCGCCGTTATTGCCCGCCCCGACCATCAACGTAACGTTCCGGCCGGACACGCCACCGGTCCGCTCGGCCAGCGCCGCCGCCGTCCGGTTGGCCAACCCGAACGCGGCTCGCCGCATCAGAACGTCCTCCGGCACGAGCGCGAGCAGGGCGCGTTCGGCGGCGCGCACCCGCGCCACCGCCCACGCACCTTGCGAGTGCGAAACAGTGTTATGGCACTCAACGCCACTCACGAGCTATTCGACCGTGACGGATTTGGCGAGGTTGCGCGGCCGGTCCACGTCGTAGCCGCGTTGCCGGGCGATCTCAGCGGCCAGGACCTGCAGCGGCACGGTAGACACCAGCGGCTGCAAGAGGGTGGGCACCGCAGGCACCTCCAGCAGATTTGAGGCGTAGGGGCGCACCGTCTCGTCGCCCTCCTCGGCGATGACGATGGTCCGCGCGCCGCGGGCCCGGATCTCCTGGATGTTCGACAGCAGCTTGGCGTGCAGCACGGCCCGCCCTTTGGGCGACGGCATCACCACGACCACTGGCAACCCCGGCTCGAGCAGCGCGATCGGGCCGTGCTTGAGCTCGCCCGCGGCGAATCCCTCGGCGTGCATGTAAGCGAGCTCCTTGAGCTTCAGCGCGCCTTCCAACGCCACCGGGAAGCCTACGTGGCGGCCGAGAAAGAGCACCACCTTGGCGTCGGAGATCTCCCGGCCCAGTGCGCGCACCTGGTCGAGAGTGCCCAGCACCTGGGCCACCGCCGCGGGCATCGCCTCCAGCTCAGCGAACTCGCGGGCGACCTCATCGGAGTACTTGGTGCCGCGGGCCTGCGCTAGCGCGAGGCCGACGAGGAAGTTAGCCACGATCTGCGCCAGGAACGTCTTCGTAGCGGCAACGCCGATCTCCGGTCCGGCGTGGGTGTAGAGCACCGCGTCGGACTCCCGGGGGATCTGCGCCCCGTTGGTGTTGCAGATCGCCAATACCCGGGCCTTCTGGTCCCTGGCGTGGCGCACCGCCTCGAGGGTGTCCATCGTCTCCCCGGACTGCGAGATCGCCACGACCAGGGTGGAGCGATCCAGCACCGGGTCGCGATACCGAAATTCACTGGCGAGCTCGACTTCCACCGGCAGCCGGCACCAGTGCTCGATGGCGTACTTGGCGACCATTCCGGAGTGGTAGGCGGTCCCGCAGGCGACCACGAAGACCTTGTCGACGTCGCGCAGCTCCTGGGTGTCCATCCGCTGCTCGTCGAGCACGATCCGGCCGTCGATGAAGTGCCCGCGCAGGGTGTTGGCGATGGCGGTGGGTTGTTCCTGGATCTCCTTGAGCATGAAGTAGTCGTGGCCGCCCTTCTCCGCCGCGGACAGGTCCCAGTCGACGTGAAAGGGGTTCCCGTGCGCGGGAGCGCCGTGGAAATCGGTGATCTGGTAGCCCTCGCGGGTGATCGTCACCACCTGGTCCTGGCCGAGCTCGACGGCGTCGCGGGTGTGTTCGATGAACGCCGCGACGTCGGAGGCGACGAAGTGCTCGCCATTGCCCACCCCCACGACCAGCGGCGAAGAGCGGCGCGCTGCAACGATCAGGTCGGGTTCGTCGGCGTGGGTGACGACGAGGGTGAACGCGCCGTGGAGCCGGCGGCACACTTGGCGCACGGCCAGCGGCAGGTCCCCGCAGCTCGTGTAGGCCGCGGCGAGGAAATGCGCGGCGGTCTCGGTGTCGGTGTCGCTGGTCAGTTCTACCCCGCCGTGCTCCAGCTCGGCGCGGAGCTGGGCGTGGTTCTCGATGATCCCGTTGTGCACCACGGCGAGCCGGCCTGCGGTGTCGCGGTGTGGGTGGGCGTTGCGATCGGTCGGCGCGCCATGCGTCGCCCAGCGAGTGTGGCCCATCCCGGCGGTTCCGCGTAACGCCGCCCGCCCAGTGGCGTCGAGCTCACCGATCAGGTTGGCCAGCGCCCCGGCCTTGCGCGCCACCGCCAGCGTGCCGGCGCCGGTGAGTACCGCGACACCAGCAGAGTCGTACCCGCGGTACTCCAGCCGGGCCAGACCCTGCAGGACGACGTCCAGGGCGTCTCGATGCCCCACGTAGCCCACGATTCCGCACATGCGCGCCACGCTAGCCCAACGTGATGTCGGCGATCCGATACCGTCCCGGCTCATGGCACGCACGGATCCCGCGGTCCGCCGCACGGTTGAGGAGCTGTCCCGGCCAGGTCCGTATGCGGTCGCGCGCGGTGACCTCGCGGTGGCCGGTTTGCCCGGGGTGGTGTTCACTCCGCGCTCCGGACTCGGACTGCCCGCGGTCGCGTTCGGGCACGGCTGGCTGCAGCCGACGGCACGCTACGAGGAGTTACTGCGCCACCTGGCCACCTGGGGTGTGGTCGCGGCGGCGCCGGGCACCCAACGCGGTGCACTGGCGTCGCACCGTCAGTTCGCCACCGACCTACGCACCGCGCTGGACGTGTGTACGGGCGTGCGACTGGGTGATGGGGCGATCAGCGTCGATCCCGACATGCTGGGCCTGGTGGGGCACGGGATGGGCGGCGGTTGCGCGGTGCTCGCGGCGGCCGAAGACCGACGTTGCCGTGCGGTGGTCACGCTGGCGTTGGCCGAGACCCTGCCCTCGGCGGTAGCGGCCGCACCCGGCTGCACCATGCCGGGCCTGCACGTGGCCGGCGAAAACGACCAGGTGGCACCGGCCGTCGGGCATGCCGAACCGGTAGCCAGAGCGTGGGCGGGTCCGGTGCAGCTGCGGACGCTGCCCAAGGCCGGCCATCTCGGTTTCACCGCGGGATCCCATTGGACGGACGTGCTCATCGGCAGCGGCTCAGAAACCGCAACCCGGCGCATGAGCCGGGCGCTGGTCACCGCGTTCCTGCTGCGCCACCTCGCCGGGGCCACCGACTACGACGTTCTGCTGGCGGAACCCCCGGTAGTGTGATCGCCGTATTCGTACTCGGGGCGATCGCGTTCATGGTCAAATCGAGCTGACTGCAGCGACAACCTTGGCTACGCGTTGCGCGATGGTCGTCGCGGCAGGCTCGGTGGGGGCCTCGACCATCACCCGCACCAGCTGCTCGGTTCCTGATGGGCGTAGCAGGATGCGGCCGGTCTCACCCAGTTCGGCCTCCGCATCGGCGAGGGCGTCGGCTACCGCGGGTGCCTTCGCGACCACCGCCTTGTCCCTGACGGCGATGTTGATCAGTACCTGCGGCAGCCGGGTCAGCACGCCGGCCAGGTCAGCCATACTTCGCTCGGACGTGACCATCCTGGCCATCAGTCGCAACGCCGTGAGCAACCCGTCGCCTGTGGTGGCGTACTCGGGGAGCACCACGTGCCCGGACTGTTCACCGCCCAGCGAGAATCCACCTGCCGTTAGCGCCTCGAGCACGTAGCGGTCCCCCACCGCGGTGGTCTGGACGACCACACCGTGCTCGCGCATCGCCAGGTGCAACCCCAGATTGCTCATCACGGTGGCCACCAAGGTGTTCTCGACCAGTTCAGCGCTCTCCCGCATCGCCAGCGCGAGGATGGCCATGATCTGGTCACCGTCGATCACCTCGCCGGTGGCATCCACCGCCAGGCAGCGATCGGCGTCGCCATCGTGCGCGATGCCGATCGCGGCACGCTGGGCCAGCACCGCCGCGCGCAGGGCCTCCAGATGGGCGGACCCGCCGCCGTCGTTGATATTGAGGCCGTCTGGCTCCGCATGCAGCGCCACGACGTCAGCGCCGGCCCTGCGGTAGGCTTGCGGAGCGACCGAAGAAGCTGCGCCGTGCGCACAGTCGACCACCACGCGGACCCCGTCCAGCGAGTGCGGGGTGGCCAGCAGCAGGTGATCCACATAGCGCCCGGCGCCCTCCGGAACATCACGCACCCGGCCGATCCGGGCTCCGGTGGGACGCTCACACTCGCCACTGTTCACCCGGGCGGTGATCTCGTCCTCCACCGCGTCGGGAAGTTTGTGTCCGCCGGCGGCGAAGAGCTTGAT
>QHBY01000344.1 GCA_003244245.1 Pseudonocardiales bacterium | reverse complement strand
GTTATGCCGCGCGGGCGTGGTTCGTTGCTGGTGGTGGCCGCTGGTTGACCGGCGTCGGTCGGCATAAGTGCTGCTGGCCGCGCCGCCGTGATCGGCTTGCTCCGTCGGGTGAAGGGCTCACCCGACGGACAGGAGACGATCATGAATGCTGGGATCCGAGCTGGTCACCCCTCGCGGACGGTGGTGATCGGGCCGTTGGCGCCGTATGCCGACGGCTTTCGTGATGACCTCGGTGGCCGCGGTTACGCGGCGCGCTCGATCGGCGGGCAGATGTGTCTGGTGGCGCACCTGAGCGCGTGGCTTGCCGGGCGGCAATTGCCGGTCGGCGGTCTGAGCGCCGAAGTCGCGGCGGACTTCCTGCGGGTGCGCCGTGCCGCGGGGCATCGGAGCGGGGTCACGAGTCGGGCGGTGGCCCCGCTGCTGGGTTACCTGCGTGGTCTGGGCGTGGTGGCGCAGCCGGGACGGCGGGTTCCCGAGACGGCGGTGGAGGCGCTGCTGGAGCAGTTCCGCCGCTACCTGGTCGAGGAGCGGGGTTTGGCGGCCGCGTCGGTGCGTGCCTACTTGCGCTACGGCGAGCTGTTCTTGACCGAGTTGGGGGCTCCGTTGGATGCGGCGGTGGCTGAGTTGCCGGCCGGGCAGGTCACTGCCTTCCTGGTGCGGCAGTCCGNNGCTGCGGTCGCTGCTGCGGTTTCTGCACACCGCCGGGCACATCGCGCATCCGCTGGTGTGGGCGGTGCCCTCGGTGCCGGGCTGGAAGGTGACTACGCTGCCGAGGGCGGTGGCTCCCGAGCAGGTGGCCGCGGTGTTGGCCGGTTGTGACCGGGCCGCCGCGCAGGGACGCCGGGACTACGCGATCGTGCTGCTGCTGGCCCGGTTGGGGTTGCGTGCTGGTGAAGTCGGCGCGATCGAGCTGGACGATCTCGACTGGCAGGTAGGTGAGCTCACCGTTCGCGGGAAGGGCGGGCGGCGTGAGGTACTGCCGTTGCCGGTCGAGGTCGGGGAAGCCCTGGTTGACTACCTCCGCTACGGCCGGCCGCGACGCTGTCCGACCCGCCGGTTGTTCCTCAGCGTGCGCGCTCCGTTCACCGGCTTGGCCAACGGTTCGGTGTTCGCGGTGGTCGCGCGGGCCTGCCGCCGGGCCGGTGTTGCCCCGTTCGGGCCGCATCGGCTGCGCCACGCCCTGGCCTGTGAGCTGCTGCGTCAAGGCGCGTCGCTGGCCGAGGTCGGTCAGGTGCTGCGGCACAGCGACGAGCGCACCACAGCCGTCTACGCCAAGGTCGATCAGGACACGCTGATGGCGTTGGCCCGGCCCTGCCCGATAGCAGGTGCGCGGTGAGCGCGAACACGCTTGTCCGGTGCGCCGAAGAGTACTTGGCGATGCGCCGGTCGCTGGGCTACAAGCTCGACCGACAGGGCGGGCTGCTGCTGGAGTTCATCGCCTATCTGGACGACATCGGCGTCGACACCATCACCACCGAGGCGGCGCTGGCGTGGGCGACACGACCAGCCGGCGCGAACCCGATCTGGTGGCAGCGGCGGCTGTCGGTGGTGCGCTGCTTCGCCCGGCACCTCAAGACCCTCGATCCGGCCTGCCAGGTCCCACCTACCGACTTGCTGCCGGGCGGCTATCGACAGCGCACGCCGCACCTGTACTCCCCGGCCGAGATCGAGGCGTTGGTACACGCGGCAGGGCTGCTCGCGGCGCCGTTGCAAGCCGCCACCTACCAGGCGTTGATCAGCCTGCTCGCAGTCAGCGGACTGTTCTCCGGGGTTCGGCCCTGCGGTAGAGGTTCGTTCCTCGCGTTTGCGCAGCTCAGAGGCTGATGGAGGAACGGTATCGAGTGCAACGGGTGTGGCGCAAGTCGATCGGTGGTGGTTCACCTGTTGTGGTGGGAGAGGTTGATGCGGGCCATGAGTTCGCGGTTGGTGGCGCGTGCGGCGGCGAGGTCATCGTGGCGTTCCTCGAGCTGGAGGCGCAGGTCGATGGCCTGCTGTTCGAGGTGGGTGATCTGCTGGTGAAGGGTGTCGATGTCGGTGGGTGTGCCCAGCCCGGACTCGCGCCAGGCCTGTTCGCCGAGTGTTTCGGATAGGCGTTTCTCCAGGTGCTGGACCCGGGTGTGGAGCCGGGCGGCGCGTTCGTGGGCGGCGAGTAGATCGGCCTGCAGCGAGGCCCGGGTGACGACCGGACCGCCGCCTGCTGGGCCCGTCGCGGGTGGGGCGGATGCGAGGGTGTGGAGTCTTTCGAGCAGGTCGCGGTGTCGGTAGAGGAAACTACGGTCGACCCCGGCGGCGCGGGCGATCCCAGACACGCTGATCTCGCCGCCGTGAGCGAGGGCGTGGTCCAGGGCGGCGGTGACGCGGTGGCGGCGGCGGGTGGAGTCGGCGTGCCGGCCGTGGCGCATCGCCGCGCTTGGTCCGCTCGGCGCCGTGGGTTGAGCGGTCATGCCAGTGCCTCTCGGGAGGGGGTAGGCCCACCGGAGGTGGGCAGAGGGGTGCGGGTGCCCGGCATGCCCAGCGACACCGCCCGGTGCCGCCGGATCACCGTGACCGCGTCGTCGACCTGGGCGCGTTCGTCGGCGTCGAGCTCGGTGATGTCGCCCTTGATCTGGTTGATCAGGCGCCGGATCCGGGTGATCTCTTCCTCGGTGGGGGTGGCATCGGCGCGGGCCCATTCGTCGATGCCGTCGATGGTGGCGGCGAGGCGTTCCCGGGTGCGCAGCAGGTCATCGAGGTAACCGGTGAGGTCGGGCAGGAACGAGACGTCGGTGCGGAAGTGATCGCAGCCGGCGCAGCGGAACCGCACCGGGCAGGCACCCCCACCGGCTTGCACGTTGGACGGTTCGGCGCAGCGACCGTAGGGGACGGCGACCTCCCCGATCGCGTAGCGGGCGTGCTCGGAGCCCAACAGCGCGTTCGCGTCACGCCAGATCCGGTTGCCGTGCCGGTCGAAACTCAGTGCGGTCACCGCGTCGACCGCGGCGCGACGTCGGTCTTCACCCACCCGGTAGTACCGGCGCGTGACATTGAGATTCCGATGATCAAGTAGTTCGGCCAGGACATCGACCGGGACACCGGCATCGGCATGGCGCTGGGCGTAACAGTGCCGCCAGGCATACGGAATGATCCTGGTCTTGTCGAACTCCGCGCCATCGCGGGTGCGCAGCGTCGGCAGCGCCTCAACCCACTCGCGGTGCCGATCGTCGAGCATGTCGATGCTGATCGGTGTGCGACCGTCGGGGTTGCGCCGTGAGGTGGGAAGCAGCGACAGCTGCGCGGTCGGGGTCTGGGGGAAGCGTGCTCGGACTCGGTCTTGCTGGCCGGTGATCACCGCGGCGGTGGCCTCGCTGATCGGTAGGCGCCGCCGGAGCCGATCGGCCTTGATGTTGTCATAAACCAGCACGGCGCCGCCGTCTTTGTCGCGGGCCAGGCAGTCCACTGGCAGGCCGAGGATGTCTTCGGGCCGCCGGCCGGTGTCGATACTGATCTGGGTGGCGGTGTTGACCTCGGCGGGCCCGAGGGTGTCGAGGTTGGCGCACAGCATGGCCATGATCTCCGGCGGCAGGTCACGGCCGGGTTCGCCCCGTTGGGGATCGGCGGGGATATCGCCGCGCTCGATGGTGACGTCCCCTGCCAGCCCCGCCGCGGGCCCGCCGGGTCGAGTCAGGCCCAGGGCGCGGATCCCGGCCAGGGTTTCCCGCACGTCACGGCAGATGCAGTTGCGGCGGTAACGGCTGATCGCGCCGGTGGACTCCAAGTAGGCCAGCCGGTTGAGGAAGCCCTCGACGTCGCGGCGGCCCAGCACCGCCGGAACGAGTCCGCGATCAGGCCGGCAACCCAGGTACTCCGACAACATGCCCAACCCGTTGATCTTGCCTCGGACCCGGGCGGCGCCGCGGCCGCGGTGGCGGGGCAGTTGCTCGCCCGCCCACCGCTTGGCGGCCTGGGCCAACCACGGCTGAGTGATCCCGGTGAACGCCAGATTGCCGCGATGGCCGAAGATCGCCAGGTCCCAGATGTCCTTGGCCTGCTCGGCGGCGGGGTCGGCCAGCGCCCGACGAACATGGCGCGCCACCGCGTTGCTCAATGAGCGGACCGGTTTGGTGAGGACGAGCTCGACCTCGGCTGGTTCGATCGAGGTGGCCTGGTGGCGGCGCAGCGCGTCACACAGCACACGCAGGTCCACATCGGTGATCTTCGCCCCGCCACGGACGCGTTGCTGGATGCCGAAGAGCACCTCAAGGACCACCAGCGTCGGCAGCGCCCGCAGATTCACCTGTCCAGGCTCGGCCACCCCCGATTCCCTGACCTGCCACCAACGGAGGTCCAGGTCGGGGTTGGCGTGCTGCGCGGTTCGCCAGCGCTGGTAGTGGGTGTTGCAGCAGCCCCCCGCGCCGTCGGCCGTTCGGGTGCACGCCGCCACCCGGCATGCCGGCATCGGCGGCAGCGGGCGCACCCGCGGATCGGTGAGGAACCGCTCCATCGACATCGGGGGGCGCCGGAGGCGAAACTTCTTGGCATGCGGCTGGCACAACACCGCTTGGCGCACCGTCGGGACGCACCCACATCCCGGCACCGCGCAGTGATCCGCGCCCGAGGGCGCGCCTGGCAACGCCGCAGCCGTGGTGATCTCCGCTGTGCTCATCCCCAGCCGGGTCAGCCGGGTGAAACAGCGAAGACACACCGCGGGAAGACCACCGTGGACGGTGCGCTCACAGCCCTCAGCCCGGCACACCCGCCGGCCCAGCAGCCGATGCCGCGCGGGCAGCGACAGCACCCGCGTCCTCGGGTCCCAGCCCGCCTCGTTCAAGAACCCGCGGTCCAACATTGTTGCCAGGCGCACCGCCGCGTCATCCAGCACAACCCCGTCCAGCACATGCGCGATCTCCACCGCGCCCCCGATGATCGGGGACCCGGTGATCGAGGACGGCTGTGTCATCATCGCGGCGCTCACCTGCTCACCCCGGCCTGCTCGCGGGGGCTGGGCACCGCGTCCACCGCGGCCCGCAGCCGCGCCGGGTCGGGATGCAGATACACCTGAGACGATGACACCCCGGCGTGTCCGAGCAGCTCAGCGACCACATCGATACCGGCGCCGGCATCGACGAGGTTGCTGCCGAAGGCGTGCCGCAGCTGATGCGCGCGGATCGGCGCGTCGAGCCCGGCGCGGCGGGAGGCCGCCGCCATCAACTCCCCGACCGCGTCCGGGCGCATCGGCGCACCGAGCGGCTCACGGAACAGGTTGACCAGCACAAAATCGCTGTCCGCCGCCCGCGCCACCCGCATCCGTTCGAACTCATAGGTGTCAAACGCCCGCACAACCAGGAAGTCCAGCGGCACTGTCCGCTGGCGCCGGGACTTGGCCCACGCCCCGTTCGGGTTGTCCTGCCGGCGCACCACATGCAGATGCGCCCGCGCCACCTCGCACCCCAGCCCGCGCGAGTCGGCGAGCAGATGCACATCGCCGCGACGCAACCCGCACAGCTCCCCACGGCGCAACCCGACCCGGGCCCCCAGCAGCACGATCAGCCGGTCCCGCGCCGAGCGACACGCCCGCAACACGCCGACGATCTCGCCGTCATCGGCCCGATCCACGACCGTTTCCGGCTCACGCAGCCGATGCCGAGCCCGCAGCCGCAACGCCATACGAGCGCCCTCGTCGCCGCGCGCCCGCTCGGGCAGATCCCGATCGTCGGCGACCTCATACAGCACCGACACCAAACCAGGTGGCGCCTGACCAGCAGCGACCGCGTGCACCACCATGCCCCGCACCGCGGTCAACACAGCGTTGATCCGCGACCGCGACCGCGCCGGCGCCACACCCGGCCCCGCCAACACCACCGCCCCACCGCTGCCGGGCGCCTCGGCGCCCGAGGCCTCCGGCCCGGCGTGAGCCAGCCACGTCATGAACAGGGCGAGGTGTTCGACACCGTCCTGCCAGCAACGACCCGTCCGAGCGCACCACCGCAAGAACAACGCGATCGCATGCGCATACGCCTTCGTGGTGGACTCCGCGCCGTCGCGGCCGAACCGCTGATGCCGCAGGAAACCGTCGGCGACAGGAACCACCTCAAGCTCGTCATCCAAAACCGTCCAGTACCGCTGACCGGACGGCAACCTCACCGGGAATGCCCGCACTCGACTCCACTCGCTCTCATGATCGATAGTCGTGAACGACTACCAGCCACAAGCACCACACCCACGGAGAACCGCCACACCACCACCAACATCTCCCGATTCGGGCGACGTCATGCCACAGGCCAGGGACCCGTGGAGAAGG
>QHBY01000343.1 GCA_003244245.1 Pseudonocardiales bacterium | reverse complement strand
AGATCGTCGGAAACTCGGGCTAGCGCGACGCCATGTTGGCGGCCCCCGGCGGGACCCGTCGACCGTACTGGTTTCCGGCATCGCGAAGAAGAAGATCAACAGGGCCAGGAACGCGATGCCGGCGAGGACGAGGAAAGCCGCTCGCTCGGACCGTAACCGGTCAGGTCCACGAGGCCTGAGTTATGGGGTCCGTGGTGTTGGAGTGGGTCAAGCTCAGCCTAGCTTCGGCGCAACTGGCTTCCCGGTGGGGACGGCGAACTATCCAGCTTTGTGTCGAGGACGCCGAGGTTCCGGCGGAACGTGCCTCCGCGTCCAAAGGATCGGTGGACGGCTAACCCTCCGGTTTGCGGGTTTGCTACCTCGGCGGGTGTTCAGGTGGGGGCGGGATCGACTCGACCGACGGAGTGGTATCCGGCCAGACCAGCAGCACTGGGCACGGGGCATGGTCAACGACGAAACGGGTGTGCCGGCCCAGGCTGCGCGGGCCTAACCGGGACAGGTCACCATCACGGGCCACGATCAGCAGATCCACCCCGGCGGCCGCGGCGACCACCTCGCGTTCGATCCGGCCGGTCCGGACGATCCGCTGTGCCGGGCGGCCGAGTCTGGTCTCGGCAGCACAGAGCAGCTTCTCCGCGGCGACGCTGGACGCCTCGGCCAGCCGCCAGCTGGGGTCGCGCTCGGGCCGGCCACTGCCGAACAGCCCGGCATAGGCACCGGCCGCGGCAGCGGTCACCTGCTCCTCCACGACGTAGAGCAACGTCACCAGATCATCAGCCCAGCCCAGGCGCCGGGCCACATCCACGCCCGCCGACCAGCTGCCCTCCACGACCCAGATCAGCACCGTCCGGGAATCGTCTGCGCTGCGCGCACCCGAGGAGATCTCAGCCACCGCTACCTCTTTTCAGCGCACACGTTAGCCACCGAACAAGCGCAGTGACAGCCACAGCGCGACGACACTGCACACCAACACCGGCGGTACGGTGAGCGCCCCGAGCCGGAGGAATTCACCGAGCTGCGGCTCGGCGTGATTGCGAGCCAGGATCCGGCGCCACAGCAGGGTGGCCAGCGAGCCGACGTAGGTGAGGTTGGGCCCGACGTTGACCCCGACCAGCACGGCAAGCACCACCCCTGGACCGGCCGCCGCGGCGGCCGGCAGCAGCACGAGCACGGCGGGCAGATTGTTGACCACATTGGCCAACACCGCGGCCAGCGCGGCCACGGCGAGCAAGGCCGGTAGCGAGGAACCCGTTGGTACCAGCCGACCGACCGCGCTGCCCAGGCCGTTGTCCTCCACCGCCCGCACCACCACGCCCAGCGCCAGCACGAAGGCCAGAAATGGCACGCTGCCCGCGGTGACCAGGCCTTTGACCGTGACGGTGCGTCGGGACAGCGCCCGCACTGCGAGCACCGCTGCACCAGCAGCCGCCGCCCACGCCGGATTGACGCCCACGACCGAGGTCAGGCCGAAACCCGCCAGGGTCAATGCAACGACCACCACCGCGACCACCGGCAGCGCTGGCTTGTCCGGCTGCTCGCTGACTGTGGCACCGAGCCCGAGATCGCGGTCGAAGAAGAAACGGAAGATCAGGTACTCCACACCGACCGCGACGACCCAGGGCAGGGCCATCAGCAGCGAGAACGCGCCGAAGGACAGCCCGCTGGCAGCGAAGGCGAGCAGGTTGGTCAGGTTGGACACCGGCAACAGCAGCGAGCCGGAGTTCGCCAGGTGCGTGCAGGCGTACACGTGCGGTTTGGCCCGTAACCCCAACGAGGCCGCGGTTGCGAACACCACCGGGGTCAGCAGAACCACTGTGGCGTCCAGGCTCAGGATGGCGGTAATCACCGCCGCCACGACGAAGACCATGGTCAACAACCGGGTCGGACTGCCCCGGGCGGCTCGCGCCGTGAACGCGCCCACCGCGGTGAACAGTCCCTCGTCGTCGCAGAGCTGCGCCAGGACGAGAATGGCGGCGAGGAAGGCGACGACCGGTGCCAGCCGGTGAATTTCGCTGAGCGCGTGGTCCCAGCTGACCGCGCCGGTGGCCACCACGATGACCGCCGCCGGGATGGCGGCTACTGCTTCGGGTAGTCCACGGGGGCGTAGCACGGCGAAACCGAACACGACGAACAGCAGCAGGATCGGGATGATCTCGGCGAGCACGTCAGCGGCCGCTACGGCGGCGCCACCTCATGACCGCATTGGCAGCAGCGCGGCCAGGGGCCCCGGCGACACCGCCAACGGGAGCGGTGCCAGCCCCGGTGATGAACAACCCAGCAATCGGCGTGTCATGTCCCGACAACGCGCGGGTCGGGCGCAGCCAGCCCAGTTGGTCCAGGCTGACATCCAGTGACATCGGGTGCGCTCCTGGCCAGTGCAGCTCCTGCGCCATGTCCTGCGGCGTGCGGACAGTTCGTCCCACAATGGTGGAGCGAAAGCCTGGCGCCCGCGCCTGCACCGTATCGATCATCCGCTCGGCGAACTCCTCCTTCATCTCGTGCCAACCACCCCGCACCCGAAACGGCGCCGTCGGGCACGCGAGGTAGACGGTGTGGTGGCCGGGCGGCGCGAGCGAGCCGTCAAGCGCACTGGGAGTGAAGGCATAAGTCGGTATCGGGTCATCAGGCAGTCGTTGCGCCTCGGCTTGCGCGAAACCGTCCGCCAGCGAGTCGACGGCGTCCACGTAGGACTGCAACCCATTCCAGTCCCCGGGTCGGCCCTGGGCGTAGGCGGGTAGCGTCGTCGTCGCCAACAGCACCAGCATCTGCACGGCGTTGCTGCGGTGGGTAGCCCGCAGCTGCGCCGCGCCGACCCCGGCCAGCGGCGGGTCTAGCAACTTCAGCAGTGCGGTCTGCGGATCGACCGCGGTGATGACGCAGGAACTTGAGATGCGCTCACTGCGGCCGGCTGAGCCGGCGCTCGGGCCACCTTCCAGCTCTACTCCGGTCACCCTCTGACCGTCGTGGATCACTCGGGTCACCGCCGCATCGGTACGCCACTGACCGCCGTAGGACTCCAGCCGGCGAGCCAGTGCGTCGATGAGTCCCTGCGCACCACCAAGGGCGTGCCACTGCCCGACCTGGTGGTAGAACGCCTGCCACAACCCGTAGATCGCGCTGCCCGGCACGGTCGGAGAGGCTGAGGCATGCGCAGCGAACGCCGAAACGGGGGCGCGGACCCGGTCGCTGGTCAGCCGCTCTTCCAGTACCCGTCCATAGGGTGACAGCAGCAGCTGAGCCAGCCTGGACGGGCCGCCGTTGCGGGCCAGCGCCTGCCCGGCTGCCCACGTCCTGGCGGGCAACCGGCGCCACTGGCGGGCGGTCCCCGCGCCAGCCTCCAGGCCAGCGCTCATCAAGGTGATGATCGGCATGGTGTCTGCGATCCAGGCTCGGTACCGGTCAGCGTCGGCCGGGGCGACCTCGCGGATCGATTCGACGGTCCGCTCCACGCTGCGGTGAAATCGCACGATCCCGCCGTCGCGGTGCACCGCGACGGAGAATGGGTCCATCTCCCGGTACTCCAACCCGGCCGCTCGCAGCCCAAGCTCCTCGACGATGCCGGTGGCGTTGATGATGTTGTGCGCGGCCGAGTGGGTGTTGAACCGGTAGCCCGATATCAGCTCGTCGGTGCGGGAACCGCCACCCAGCTTGGCCGACCGTTCCAAGACCAGCACACTCAGGCCCGCACGAGCGAGGTAACAGGCGGTGACCAAGCCGTTGTGGCCGCCACCAACCACCACATGATCAACCATACGTCCGTGACCACCCACCGTCGATGTGTGCCTCATCGTGGCGGAAGTCGTGACCCTGACGCCATGTGTAGCCGACCAGGGAAGCGGGCATCCTGGCTCATGGAGTGCCCGCCGACGACGAGACACCGTACGCCCGGGAGGGATGAGCGATGTCGGATATCACACAACTGATCCTGGACGATCACGAGACATTTCGCCGGGAGTTCGCTGCCCTGGACGACGCTGACGAGCCCGAGCAGCTACGTGAGATCTGGGAGCCCCTCGCGGCGCTGCTCGACGTACACGCAGCCGCTGAGGAAGCCATCTTCTACCCGCAACTGCTGCTCCGTGGCAGCGATGCCGAAGACGAGACCGTCGATGCAATCGGTGACCACAATGACATCCGCGACGGGGTACTCGAGGCAGCCCCGCACCCGATCGGCAGCCCACGATGGTGGGAAGCCGTCCGGAGAACCCGCATGGCCAACAGTGAACACATGGCCGAGGAGGAGGACGGCGCTCTCGCCGATTTCCGGCGCAACACCCCGCTGCGCATTCGCGTGGACCTGGGCCACGAATTCCTGAAGTTCAAGACCGATCATTCCGATGCCCGGGACCTGGATACTAGCGACAAAGACCCGCAAGGGTACGTCAGTGCGGTCGAGGAGCAGATCTCTGCCGGCGGAAGTGGCTCGCTGGGTATCGGTAGCCTGAAGGGACGTTGATGATGTCCGACCATCTGTTACGAAAGCACGCACCGATCCCGGCCACGGGGTGGCAGCAGATCGATGACGAAGCCAAGAACCGGCTGACCACAAGGCTGGCCGCGCGCCGGCTGGTCGACTGGTCGGGGCCACATGGCTGGGCGCATTCGGCCACCAACCTCGGCCGAACCGCACCGTTGGGAAGCGCTCCGCCGGGCACGAAGTCCGAGACGGTGCTCGCCCGGCAACGGCGGGTCCTCGCGCTGAGCGAGGTCCGAGTGAGCTTCACCGTGGAGTGCTCCGCTTTGCAGGATGCCGAACGCGGCGCCATGGACGTGGACTATGGAGATCTCGACCGCGCCACCCACGATGCGGCGCTGATCGAGAACCGCGCCGTGTTCCACGGCTGGCCGGAAGCGGGGATCAGCGGAATCGTGGAGAGCAGCGCGCATCCCTCGTTGACCGTGGGGCAAGACGCCAATGGCTACCCACGTGCCATCGCCGAGGCGACCAACCTGCTCCATCAGGCCGGCATCGAGGGCCCATACGCGCTGGCCATCGGCCCGGAGGGATACACCCGAATCTCGCAGACGACCGAACACGGTTATCCCTTGCGAGAGCATCTGACCAAGATTCTCGGCGGAGATGTCGTGTGGGCTCCCGGCCTGGATGGCGCCCTGGTGGTGAGCAAGCGAGGCGGCGACTTCGTCCTCGACGTCGGCCAGGACTTCTCGATCGGCTATACCCGGCACGACGCCGAGGTGGTGACACTCTACTTGGAAGAAAGCTTCAGCTTCCGCGTCACCGAACCCGACGCGGCCGTCGTCCTTACCGATGGATAATCCTCAGCAACGGTGCTGGCGAGTTTGCTGGTGAGCAGCGTCGGGTAGCCGATTGATGCACCAAAGCATCCTCATGAGGAGAATTGCCATGTCGACGACACAGTCTTCGCTCGGCGCCGCCCGGTCCGATGTCGGAAATCGGGTTTCGCGATGCAGCGCAGCCGTGGTGCGGGGAGCGCCATCTTACTAGTGCTGCTCGGCATCTGGGACGCGATAATCCCCTTCGTTGGGCCGTACTTCGGCTACACGTTCGGCGTCGTGGTTCCCTGGTTTTTCACCTACGACCGGCTGTGGCTGGACATCCTGCCAGGAATCGCCGTGTTCCTCGGTGGACTGATCCTCGGACCGAGCGCAAACCGGGCCAGTGCCGGGATGGGGGCGTGGCTCGCCCTGATCGGCGGGATCTGGTTCACGGTCGGGCCGGTGATCAGCCAGTTGTGGCGAGTAGGCGGGCTGGCGGCGCCGATCGGTGCGCCGCTTGGCGGCAACGTGCTGCAGCTGCTTGAGCAGCTCGGCTACTTCTTCGGGCTCGGAGCGGTGGTCACCGCGCTGGCAGCTTTTGCGCTGGGTCGGATGACCGTGCGATCGGTGCACGACTGAGCGTCTCAGCCATCAGCTCTCACACCGGCTTGAATGGGTCGTGGCCAAGCGGTGCCGCCACCCGAGGCACCCCTCCGGTTGCTGCTCACACCCTGAGGGCCACCTTCACCCGGCTGGGCTCGTGCGCGTCGAAAGTCCGGTAGGCTTTGAGCACGTCGTCGACCGGTTCGATCTGGGTGATCAGCCGGGCAGGGTCGGAGACGCCGCTGGCCACCAAGTCAACTAGCTGCGGGGCAGTGCGCGTGTTCCCACGCAGTGGCACCTCCGCCGGTAACTTCGCGGATCTCGCTTTCGCGTTGTTCGCCGGTGGCGGAGTAGGCGTCGACACCCACAGCGTCGATCACCCGGTCGGCACCGATACCGCCGGTGAGCTCGACGATCACTGCGACCGGGTCCGCGGTGCCGAAGTCGACCGGTTCGGCGTCTTGCGATCGGGCCATCTCCAGCCGGAGGCCACGTTGTCGACCGCGATCACCCGGCTCGCACCGGATGAGATTCGCCGCGGCAAAGGGAACTCGCGCGAAGCTGGCCTGCGGCCCGTTGAGCGGACCGGTGGACTTAGGCCCACCAAAGAACGACGTGCCCGCTGCGGGACCGTGGGATTGGCACTATCGCAATGCGAGTTATAGCCGGCGCGGCAATAGGCACAGGTTCCGCAGCAGATGGTCGACGGGATCACCACCCGGTCGCCGGGTCGAAATCCGCGCACGTCCCGACCTACGGCCTCGACCACGCCGACGCCCTCTTGGCCCAGCACCGTTTGCCGTTGCGGGGGCGGTGGGGGGTCGGGTGTCGGTGGTGGCGTGGGGACGGGGTCCGGCGGCGTCGGGGGTGTGGGCACCGGTCCGGGGCCGGGGTTCGGCGTGGGTTCTGGGTCGGGTGGGACGGTGTTCGCGGGGCCCGGGCTCGGCCTCTGAGACAACCGCATCGTGGCCTCCTTACTCGATCGGCCCCTTGGACTACCCGCCGCCGACGCAGTTGAAGCAAGCCGTTGCGCGGTCGTGGCCACTAATCCCTTTTCCCTGACGCGTGATCTCGGCCCTGGTCGCGCAGCGCCGGCAATGCCTGGTGAATGACGGCGGCGGTGGGCACCGCGACGATCGCTCCGACGATTCCGGCAAGCACGGTGCCGACAGCGAAGGAGAGACCGATCGCGAGCGGATGGAGCCGCACGTAGCGGCCGACGATCAGCGGTTGGAGCAAATGGACTTCGAGCTGGCTCTCGACGATGAGGACTCCGAGCAGGATCAGCGCGGCCGGCCATCCGTGGGTGCCGAACGTGACCAGGACTGCCAGGCCGCCGGCGACGAGCGCACCGATGAACGGGATGAAGCTGCCGATGAACACCAGCACTCCCAACGGTAGCGCCAACGGCACGCCCAGCATGTACACGACAAACCCGATCACGATGCCGTGGATAGTGGCGATGACCGCGGTACCGCGCACGTAACCGTTGATGGTGCCCCAAGCGGCCCGCCCGGCCAGGTCCACTCGCTGGGACTCGCGCGCCGGTAGCGGTGTAAGCAGCCAACGCCATATTCGCTCGCCGTCGTAGAGCAGGAAGAAGGTGATGAACAGGGTGAGCACCGTCAGGGTGGCGAACTCGACGAGGTAGCCGGCTCCGGTGGTGAGGTAGTCCACAGCCTGACTCCGGTTGCGCTGCAACCAGTTGATCAGCGATCCTTCGATCTGGTCGAGCTGGAATTGACCCGGGCCGCCAGCGCCCAGAACAGCGCGGAGCCGGCGGACGGTACCGACCAACTGCCCGATCAGCGACGGCAGCTCCCGGGCGAAGCGCAAACCGATCAGGTATCCAAGGCCGCCCAGCACCACGGTGGCCAGCAGCAGCGTCAGCAGGGCGGAAACCGGTCCGGACACGCGTCGCTGCAGCAGCTGCGCCACCGGCCGCAGCAATGCCGCCAGCAGCAGCGCGGCGACCAACGGGATCACTACCAGCGACAGCAGCACGAGCACGCGCACGGCGGCGTAGACCGCGATCCCCACCAACAGCAGCCGCCACGACCAGGCCGCACCGACTGCCAGGCTGTGGGGAACAGCGGAGCGGGCGTCCTCGCGCCGGGTTCTCGCCCGCTGGCCGCCGTACCTTCGGTGGTAGGTCATGTCGGACCGACGGGGTGCGGTCATGTCGCCACCTTCCGCGGACAAGCCGGGCGGCCCTGTCATTGGCGAGGGTCGTCCAGCACCGAGCCGTATCGATTAACCACTCGCGCACGCAGCGAGGGATCGTTCCGGGGCACCGGCTCGAGGAAGATCTCGTCTAGGTCGGTGAACTCACGCCGCAGCTCATCGTCGATGCGCACGCAGGCGCGTTCCAACTCGTCGGCGGACAGCGAGCTCGCGAAGTCCACCCGCGCGCAGAGCAATACCTTGTCGGTGCCGGTCAGCATGGTGAGCAGATCGACCACCTGCTCGATCTCTGGTTGCGCTGTCAGCTGCGTGAGAATCGCGCGGACCAGCCGTCTGTCGGCCTGCTGCCCGATGAGCAGCCCCATGTTCGTACGGCCTAGCAGATAGGCCACCGTCGCGAGGAGGATCCCGATCAACAGCGAGGCCAGCCCGTCCCACAGTGCCGAGCCGGTGAGCAGGTGTAGCCCGACCCCGGCGAAGGCCAATACCAGTCCGATCAGCGCCGCGGTGTCTTCGTAGAACACGGTCTTGACGGTGGGGTCGTCGGTGGTGCGCAGGTGCACTATCAGCGTCTGGCCAGCTGCCTGTTGCTCACGACGGATCTGGCGCACCGCCCGGATCCAGGAGACGCCCTCCATCACGAACGACAGCCCCAGCACGAGGAAGGCCACCCACGCGAGGGTCTGCTCGCCGCCCCCATCGACGATCGTGCGCACACCTTCGTACACCGAGAACAGCGCACCTGTGACGAATATCGACACCGCGGCGATGAGCGACCAGAAGAATCGAACCTTGCCGTAGCCGAACGGGTGCCGCCGGTCGGCGGGTCGCTCCGAGTGCCGCAGTGCGGCCAGCAGCAGCGCCTCCGTGGACGAGTCGGCGACCGAGTGCGCCGCCTCGGCTAGCATCGCGGCCGATCCGGTCAGCAGCCCGGCAACCAGCTTCATCGCCGCGATCGACAGGTTGACCGCAAGCGCGACGAACACGGTCAGGCTGCTCTCCCCGCCGCCGGAGCCACGTTCGGCTGCTTCCGGGCGACGGGATGGTTCCACCTGCGCGGCTCCCATAAGTCGGTTACCGTCGCCGACCGGCGCGACGGCGTAACACCCCAGCGCCCATCGCGACACCAATCCACGCTTCGAACACCACAACGCCTCGGATCGGCGCGTCCATGGCGCCCTCCTCGAGACAACAGCGGTGTGTGCGCAACGTCTTCCCGGCGATCGGTGGACCCAAACCCGAACACCGCCGCCGGCGATGACGTTTCGGGTCCTAGGATCGCCGGATGGTCGTCGCCGGTACAGATCTCGACGTGAGCGACGCCCTGCGGGTGCTGCGCCGCGTCTTCGGCTACGACTCCTTCCGGGGCGCGCAGCAAGAGGTCATCGACCACGTCAGTGCCGGTGGTGACGCGCTCGTGCTGATGCCGACCGGCGGTGGCAAGTCGCTGTGCTACCAGATCCCGGCGCTCGTGCGCCAAGGCGTCGGCGTCGTCATCTCGCCGCTCATCGCGCTGATGCAGGACCAGGTCGACGCCCTGACCGCCCTCGGCGTCCGGGCCGGGTTCCTCAACTCCACCCAGCAGGCCGCCGAGCGCCGCCGGGTCGAGTCCGCCTTCCTCGCAGGTGAGCTCGACCTGCTCTATCTGGCGCCGGAACGGCTGCGTGTCGAGTCGACGGGCGACCTCCTCGACCGCGGCATGATCTCGCTGTTCGCCATCGATGAGGCGCACTGCGTGGCCCAGTGGGGACACGACTTCCGGCCCGACTACCTCGCGCTGTCCGCGCTGCACCAGCGGTGGCCCACCGTTCCCCGGATCGCGCTGACCGCCACGGCCACCAAGGCGACCCACGCCGAGATCGCGTCGCGCCTGAACTTGGCCGACGCCCGTCACTTCGTGGCGAGCTTCGACCGCCCGAACATCCAGTACCGCATCGTGGGCAAGAACGAGCCCAAGCGGCAGCTCCTGGAGCTGCTGCGCAGTGAGCACGCCGGGGACGCCGGCATCGTCTACTGCCTGTCGCGGGCTTCGGTCGAGAAGACCGCGGAGTTTCTGGTGCAGAACGGAATCGAGGCACTGCCGTACCACGCGGGGCTCGACGCGCATACCAGAGCCGGCAACCAAGCGCGGTTCCTGCGCGAGGACGGCTTGGTCATGGTCGCCACGATCGCGTTCGGGATGGGCATCGACAAGCCTGATGTGCGCTTCGTGGCCCACCTTGACCTGCCCAAATCCATTGAGGGCTACTACCAGGAAACCGGCCGGGCCGGACGGGACGGCTTGGCGTCCACCGCGTGGCTGGCCTACGGCTTGGCCGACGTCGTGCAACAGCGCAAGTTGATCGACGGTTCTGAGGGGGACGGCCCGCACCGCCGCCGCCTCACCGCCCACCTCGACGCCATGCTGGCCCTGTGCGAGACGGTCCAGTGCCGCCGCGGTCAACTGCTCGCCTACTTCGGTCAGCACGCCACCGCGTGTGGCAACTGCGACACCTGCCTGTCCCCCCCGGAAACGTGGGACGGCACGATCGCCGCACAGAAGCTGCTCTCCACGGTGTTGCGCCTCGACCGGGAACGTCACCAACGCTTCGGCGCGGGCCAGGTGATCGACATCCTGCTGGGCAAGACGACGCCCAAGGTCACCCAGTTCGGCCACGACTCGCTGACCGTGTTCGGCATCGGCACGGAGCTGCGCGACAGCGAGTGGCGCGGAGTGGTGCGCCAGCTGCTGGCCCAGAGCCTGCTCGCCGTTGAGGGCGACTACGGCACGTTGGTGCTCACCGAGTCCAGCGGCCAGGTGCTGAGCCGGCAGCTCCAGGTCCTGCTGCGCCGCGAACCCGAACGAGCGGCCCCAATCGCGAAGGCCACCAAGCCGCGCCGCGCCGCACCCGTTGACCTACCCGATGCAGCAGTACCGGTGTTCGAGCAGCTCCGCGCCTGGCGCGCCGCCGCGGCGAAGGATCAAGGCGTACCCGCCTACGTGATCTTCCACGACGCAACGTTGCGCCAGATCGCCACCCAGGCACCGTCGACCCTCGCCGAGCTCGGCACGGTAAGCGGTGTCGGCGAGGCCAAGCTGGCAAAGTACGGGCAGGAAGTCCTGGACACCCTGGGCGCTTGACACGATCCACCGCTACGGACGCCATCTCGCTGCTGGCATCCGTCCGGACGCTTTCAGGGAGATAGACAGATTCTATCTCCCTGGTTACGACTGTCGTCGCGACAAGTGCATCCTAAGTCATTTCCTTAACTACCGGCGCCAGTTTCGATGGTACAAATATGTGCTACCGGCAGCGAGCTACAACGAAATAAACACCGAGTGAATACACGCAAAGCGGTTTGTCCGACGCTTATGACACAAGGTACTTTCAGCTGGTGCTCGAAACACCGGACGACATCCGGTTCGCATTTCAGCCTCTGATCAATCTGTATACCGGCGGCGTCGTGGCGATGGAGATGCTGGCCCGACCCGTGCACCCGTGATGTGCGGTCGCTGCTGCGCTGCGCCGCTCATGCAGGAAAGCTGGAGAAGCTCGACGTGACGTTGGCTGTTGCAGCCGCGCGTTGCTCTTCAGAACAACACGAGACGTTGCTGCCGTTGCACCTCAACCTGATGGCCGACAGCGTAGTCGCCGAAGGCGAGATACTTGCTCCTTTGCACCACGCGCTGAGCGGCACCGGGCGGCAACCGAGCCAGACGGTGCTGGAGATCAACCCGTCGGCTGCCGCGCTCCAGCCCGAGCTACTCCTCGCCGGGCTGCACCGGCTGCGCCGCCTCGGGTACCGCATCGCGTTGGACGGCGTAGGCGCCGGGAACTATCCGCTCACGGTGATCGTCGAGGCCCGACCAGATCTGATCAAGATGGACCGCGAGATCGTCGCGGGGCTGCCGTGCGAAACCAGCTGCGTGGCCGTACTGGAAGCGCTCCAACACCTGGCTGCCCGAATCGGGACACAGATAGTAGCTGAAGGCGTGAAATGTGCGGAGCAGCTGACCACCTTGCGCCAGTACGGAGTCGGTATCGCGCAGGGCGACCTTTTGGGGGACTCCGACGGCCAGTGCGCCGGTGTCGTCTGCGTCGGCGACGTCGTCCACGGCGTGGCACAGCTGAACATCGAGCGGGCAGCGGCACTGCACCCGCTCACCCGGTGACGCTGTCGTTGGCGTCCCTGACCTGTCCGCCGGGAACGGTCGCGGGGCACCGAGACGTCTTCCAGATACATGCGCTGCCGCCGAGTAGCCGGGGGGAAT
>QHBY01000342.1 GCA_003244245.1 Pseudonocardiales bacterium | reverse complement strand
CCCGTGGGCCTACCTCGCGAGTTAGGGGCGCGACACGGTTGCGTGGATGACGATAGGTGTCCTCTGACTTGGGATGATGGCGGTTACCACGCCACGATCATCTGGGTTGAGAGGACACCTATCGGGTGGACAGGTTACGCGGTATGCGCCGGTTACGGCGGCTGGTGGGTATCGGCGCGCCGGACCCGTCGCTGACGGCGGTGTCGGGGTTGGTGGCGGTGACCGAGCTGGTCGACTGCCTGGACATGATCAAGCTGCTGGACGCGGCGATCGGGCCGATCAAGGCCCGCGATCGTGGGCACTCGGGTGGGCAGCTGCTGGTGGGGCTGGCGGCCGCGCAATTGGCCGGGGAGGACTTCCTTGTGGGGCTGGACCGCCAGCGAGGTGATGTCGTTGGTCAGGTGCTCGCACCGGTGCCGGGGCTGAGCTCGACCACCGCGGCGGGGTTGGCCCGGAGGTTCACCGACGGGCAGTGGCGCGCGGTGGAGACCGGGATCGGCGACGTCCACACCGCGATGCTCGCCGCGCTGTCACCCCAGCGGGTCGCGGCGCTGTGCGAGACGGTCACGATCGATCTGGACACCACCGATGTGGAGGTATACGGGCGCAAGAAACGGGGTGTGGCCTACAACTACCAGGGGGAACGGTGCGGGCGCCCGCACGTGGCGATTTGGGCCGAGACGGCGACCGCGCTGGCCGCGGACCTGATGGCCGGCGACGAGGACCCCCGCGGTCACGCCGCGGACCTCTTGGGTCGCGCACTGGCGGCGCTGCCCGCCTCAGCGCGGGCCGGGCGGGTCCTGCTGCGCGCCGACGCCGGGTACTTCGCCGGGGCGCTGGCCCGTGCCGCATTGATAGCCGGTGTCGAGTTCGCGATCGGGGCCAAGCGCATCGCCCCGCTGTGGCGGATCCTGGCCGGCGTCGCCGAGGGCGACTTCACCACCGCGATCGACATGGACGGCGCGCAGATCGCGGTGGCCGACTACTGCCCGGACTGGTGGCCTTCGGCCACCCGGTTGCTGATCCGCCGGGTCGCGCTGGCGCCGGCGCAGGTCAGCGCCGACCCGCGCTCACGGCGACGCCGCACCCTGCACCCCGACCAGCGCGTCCTGCCCATCGCCGAGCTCGCCGAGGCTGACACCGTGTACGGCTACTCGTTCATCGTGACCAACCTCAATGTGTCCACACCGGAGCAAGCCGCCGCGGCCGAGCACTGGTACCGACACCGCACCGCGATCGAAAACGTGTTCCGCGACGCCAAGCACGGTGCCGCTCTTCGGCATCTCCCTTCCGGATACCCGCAGGTCAACACGGCGTGGATGTGGGGTGCGCTGCTCGCGATCAGCATCGCGGGTTGGCTACACCAGCTCACCGCCATCCCCGGACCCGACGGCACGCTCGCTGGTCACGGCGTCCGCGACGGCCAAGCCATGATCGCCACCCTGCGCCACCGCCTGATCCAGGTACCCGCCCGGCTAATTCGCCACGCCGGCGCGCTCGACCTGCGACTACCACCGGGATATCACCTACTCGACGAGATCCTCGCCCGCCTCCGCACCCTCCCGACAACGTCCTGACCAGGCCACACGGCCCCGACAACCCCGGAACCCGCTCACCCGAGGCGACACTCGGGCACCCAGCCCGTCTCCACCACGAAAACCACCCCAAAAAGATCAACAAATCCAAGTAAAGATCCACTCACCCGCAAACTCGCGGAATCGGGTCTGAGGACGCGCAGGCAACGAATGCCGCACCCCTTCCTGGGCTCTGGGGACGGATTACAAGAAAAGAAAACTGGATTGCTTCAATTTCTGCCCAGAACACAGTCAGTCGGGTACGTCGTGGCGAATGGGTGAATTGCGGTCAAGCTGCTGCCTGGCTCTGATCCCTGGCGATGACCGAGAACCGGACGTGGCGGCGCGGCGCCTCGATCCCGCGCGGGGCGCGTCGGCCAGTCCGTCAGCCGAACAGGAACACCTGAGGCCAGCTCACCAGCTCCCGGACCATGAACTGGCTGTGAACTCGACCAGTCCAGACTACGCTGCGGAGTTCGGGTCCGGTGACGGCTAGCCAGCTGTCCGGATCGGTCGGCGTCGACCGGGCTCTGCGCGCCGCATCGAGCCCGATGGACCGCCAGGGCCGGGCCTCGTTGCTATGGCTGCATCGACGAGCGACCGGACGAACGCCAAACGTAACGAACGCCAGGGGCGCAACGATTTATTCAAGAGCGGGCAACGAGCTTTTCGGTTATTGTTAACGGACCCCGGATCGCCCGCAGGAAGGACCGCCATGGGTGCGCCGATGACCCACCTCATTGTGGTCGTCGATATTGAAGGTTTTAGCCAGCGGTCTGACCCGGTGCAGTGGTCGCTCCGCCGGGCTATGTACGAGGTACTGAAGACGGCCGTGAACGACGTGCATCTGGCGTGGGCGGACTTTCAACCGCAAGACCGAGGCGACGGCGTGATCATGATCGTTGGGGGCAAGGTTTCGCCGGTGACGCTCGCGGGCGAGCTAGTGCGCGCCCTCGAGTCGGGTCTGGCCGAGAAAGAGGCCATGTACAACGCGGACCACGAGATGCGTTTCCGCGTTGCGCTGCATGAGGGTCTGGTGAGCCCCGACGACGACGGGTGGTCGGGGGACGCCATCAACACCGCCTGCCGGTTGGTCGACGCCCAGCCATTACGAGACACGCTGGCGGAGGCGCGGCGCGCTCATGTCGCACTGATCGTGTCGGACAGCTTCTATCAGTCGGTCATCCGACCCGGTCACCGCTCAATCGACCCGTCGACATTCGTCTCGATCGCGCTGACGATCAAGAATCTGATAGGCATCACCGCCTGGATCCACGTACCCGGTTACCCCGCGCCGCCCACGCTGCGGACCGGGGCGCGTGCCCGGACCACGACCCCTACACGTCCACCCGACGAGCCCGAGCTGCCTGGCACCAGCGGAATCGTGATCAACGGGAATGTTAAGGGTGATGCGGTCGCTCGCGACAAGCACGTCTACCAGCAGCGTAGGCGGAGATGACTACACCGCAGGCGACTGCATCGTCAGGGCCGGACCAGTCAGCACCCCCGGGCTCCGCATCGCCGGGCACAAATTCTGGCACTCCCGCGCCGGATCCGGCTGAGGCCGGCTCGAAGACAGTCCAGTCCGGCGACCCGAAGTCCGGCGACCCGAAGTCCGGCGGCGATCAGGAGAGCACGCCGAAGATTAGGCTCAACCAGCCCGGCGAGGGCGCAGCCCGGCACGAGGCCCTGCGTCAGGCACAGCATTTCATCGACGGTGATGTCGTCGGCAGGGACAAGTTCGTCTTCCTCGTCGGCGGTGAAAAGAGAGCCGCTGTCCACCGGCTCTCGCCGCTGCTCTACGAGCGGGTGCAGCACGCCTTCGTCGATCCGGAGGGCTGGGACGAGCTGCGCGAGCAGTTCGGCAAGCGACGGACGGTCATCCTCCAAGGAACACCCGGGCAGGGTCGGACAGCGATGGCGGTGCGGTTGCTTATGTCCAGCAGCACCGAGGTGATGTACGACCTGGACCCTCGGATTGACTTGAACCGACTGGCGGAGCAGATCGAACAGGATCAGCAGGGCGGCGGGACGATGGCGCGCGGCGCCGGCTTCCTGCTTTGCCAGCCCGACCACGTGGCGGCTCTTCACGGCCGGGCGCTGCGGGACCTCGATGACGCCTTGACCGAGGCCAATGCGCGGCTCGTGCTGACGGTCGGGCCAGACATGCCGCTGGCCAACGAGGAGCTGATCGAGTACCTGGTCCGGCTCCCAGCGGCGCCGAGCTACCTGCGGATTGTCGAGCGGCACCTCGAGTGGCGACTCGGTGGGGAGCGTGCGGGGCAGGAACTGCTCGCCCGGAATGACGTGCGGGCGGTCCTCGACGACCTTTTAATCGAGGTGACCTCGTGTGAGGAGGCCGCCCTACTAGCGTTCGTCGTCAGCGAGGAGGCCGGTGACACGATCAGTCTCGCCCGGGTTCGGGAGCGGATGGCACGCCGTAGCCTCGACGCGTTTGACACCTGGTTCGAGGATCTCCATGATGTCGACCTGCGCAGCTTCGCCATCGCCCTCGCTGCGCTTGACGGCCTCCCGTACGAAGACGTGGCGCGGGCCGCCGAAAAGCTGCGCCGACGGCTGGACCCGCAGGCACAGACGCTGATTGTGCAGCGGGACTCCGGTCAGCCGGTCAGTCGGGACCGCTTTCGGATGCCGCGGCGGCGGACACTGGAGCTGCTGCGGGCGACGGTGGTGGAAACCGAGGTCCGCCGTGACTACGGGTGGGTGCCTTCCCAAGCGGTGGCGTACAAGGACCGGTCCTATCCGCGGGCTGTCCTTTCCCAGGCGTGGCATGGGTACCGGATTCACGATCTCCTGCTCGACTGGTTGACCGAACTTGTCGAGGAGCCGTCCGAACCGGTCGTCGTGCAGGTCGCGACAACGCTCGGCGTGCTGTCGACCTTCTCCTTCCATCATCTTCTGACCGCGGTCCTGTCGAAGTGGGCGCTCAGCGAGGATTGGAACAAGCGGGATGCGGTCGCCTTTGCGCTGCGCGTGCCAGCGGCTGATGAGCGGCTGCGCGGCAGCGTGATCCACCTAGTCAAAGTCTGGTTCGGCTCCGAGGACCACCCGGCGTTGCAGGCCACCGCCGCCCGTGTGCACGGGGTCGGCCTGGCGAACTTCGACTCGGAAGCATCACTCACCGCGTTCGACCGGCTCGCGCGCGACGCCAACTACCGGGTCAAGTACGCCATCGGGGCCAGTTTCATCGACCTGCTCCTCTCGGACGCTCCGCGGTTCGCACCGGTGGTTCTTTGCGCGCTGCTTCGATGGTTCGACAGCTCCAAGCGGGCCGACACAGCTCGCCTGATCTTTCTTATTGTTGCCAATGACCTGGTGATGGACCGGGCCAGCAGCGAGTCCGACGCCGCATTGGTGACTTGGCCGAGCCTGCTGGGCTTCGCTCACGACTCACCCGCGCTCCGTGACCTGCTGGTCCGAGCCTGGTGCCGGGTGCTGAATGAGGGGTCGTACCTCGACCTCGCTGAGGGTGTGGTCGATGGCTGGGCGAGCCGCGCCGAAGGCAACCAGGCGCTGCTCGAGGCCTTCACCCGAATGGTCCGGGCGGTGGGGGCTGCCGACCCCCGCGCGCGGGCGATCCTGCGGCGCTGCGCGGCGAGGTGGCGCAGCGACGACAACCTCTCCCCACTCGTCAAGGTCTCGCACACCATCGAGGCCGTGCTCGCGTGATGAAGGGTTTGTGATGACGAAGCAAGTGCTCCTGATCCTGAACAAGGCTCCGGTCCCGCGTGGTGCTGTGGGGCCGGTCAATGCCCGGACACCAGACGTCGCGGTCGTCTACGCGACACCCGCAGGCGAGGTTGCCGTCTTCGACCCCGGAAAGCGCGATCGCTGGACTAACCGGGTGTTCTCCCACTACCGGCTGCGGTACGAGGTCGACCTCGGCGACCACCGCCACACGGTCGAGTTGCGTAGCTCGCCGCTCCCGGCCCGCGGCGGCATCTATCACTTCACCACGTTCATCGACGTCGGTTTTCGAGTAGTCGACCCGGGAGCAATCGTAAGTCGCGACGTGGATGACGGGCTGGTAGTCGTCTACAACCACCTGATTGACCTCTGTAGACCGATCACCCGGGAGTTCGACATTGAGGACGCTGCCGGCGCCGAGGACGCCATCAACGCCCGTTTCCGGCACGGTGAAACCCTGGAAGAGGGGATCTATCTCTACCGCTGCAGGGCGCGGCTGTCCGCCGACACCAACGCTTGCACTTACCTGCAGTCTCAGGAAGAAGCCAAGCGGGACAACATTGTGAAGTTCGAACGCCATAAGGTAGACACCGAGGACGCGAAACGCCGCAACCAGATCGACCTTATCAAGCAATCCGGCGCGCTGGAGGCGCAGGCCCGGGAGCGCGATGCCATGGGGAACCGGCCGCTGGACGTCCGGGAGCTGATCGCGATCCACCTTGAGCGGTACCCGAAGGACACCCAGACGGCATTGCAGCTGCTCAGCGACCTGGAGCGCGCCCGGTGGGACCGCCAGGACATGCAGGACCAGAAATCGCGGGAGATGTTCGAGTTTCTCGCTAGTCGCAATTTGATCCACGCCGTGGACCTCGGCCGATTCCGGGACCAGGTGATGACCCAGCTGCAGAACCCGTCGCCGGTGCTGCCCCCAGCCAGCGGGCAGAGCCTCCCTCCGCTGCCCGGGGCTAGCGGATGGGACGATCCACTGCCTGCGCTGGGAAGTGCAAACGCCCGATCCGTCCCAATGCCGTCGGTTGTGGACGGTCCGACGATGCCGCAGCCGCCGGTGGTCGAGCCCCACCGATTACCCGACGTCGTCCCGGTCTACGTCGTGATCGACCAGTCCATCGCCGTGGAGGGGTGCGTCGTCGAGCTGAATGCCGGCGTGAACTCGCTTTATGACGCATTGATCGCCGAGCCGGTGGTTGCCAGCGTCATCCGGCTCTCGCTCTTTGGCTACGCAGACAATGTCGTTGTCCAGCTCGCCCTCGCCACCGTGCGAGACGGGACTGAGCGAGTGCACCTGTCCGCGCATGGGCAGTCCCACTACGCCGCGGCTTTCGAGCGGTTGCTCGACTGCATCCCGCGCGACATCGAGCAACTCAAGACCCAGCAGCCGAACGTCCGCCGGCCACAGGTGCTCTTCCTCAGCGGCGCCCAGCCCGCCGACGACACCCGCTGGAGCCCCATCTACCAGCGGCTCGTCGATCGCGGCCAGCACAGGTACGCCCCCGACATCGTCGCATGTGGCGTCGGCGCAGCAAACGCAGAGACGATCGCGCGGATCGCAACGAGACGGGAGCTGGCATTCGTGGCCGACGACGGACACCTGGCGAGGTCGGTCGAACGGTACTTCGCCTTCGTCGTCCGCCAGGTCATCAGTTACGGCCGGTCGGTGCTGGACGGCAGACCCGGGCCGCTGGTCACTGCACCGGATGGCTTTCGGCCAGCCAGGGACCTGGTCTGAGCAGCCGCATCGCAAGAAGGGGACTGCCATGCCGGAAGTCCGAGGCCAGCTGTTGCCGGTCTACGTGATGGCTGACGAGTCGATGTCGATGAACGACTGCATCGGGGAGCTGAACACAGGTCTGGCGTCGCTGCACGAGGCGTTGATGGCTGAGCCGATGGCGGCGGCGAAAGTCCGGTTCTCGGTGCTTGGCTTCTCGGACGACGTCATCGTCCGGCTGCACCTGGCCGACCTGCGCCGCGAGAACCAACTGCCGGAGCTGTTCAGCCGCGGGGCGACCAGCTATTCTGCTGCGTTTGCCGCACTGCTGCACCACATCCCGCAGGACGTGGCGAGCTTGAAGCGGGACCAGTTTCAAGTCCACCGTCCGGCGGTGTTCTTCCTGAGCGACGGGCAACCCAGCGACGACGGGAGCTGGCAAGAACCGCACAGACGGCTCACCGACAGGGGCACCACCCGAGCTGCGCCGAACATCATCGCCTGCGGCATCGGCGACGCGGAGCCGGGGACTATCCTCGCTGTCGCCACCCACCAGGATTTCGCTTTCGTGGCGATCGAGGGTGCGCAAGTCGGGCCGGCGATCGCGAAATTCTGTACCGCGCTGACGAAAAGCATCGTGGCGTCCGGACGGTCATTGACAACGGGGAACCCGGAGCTGGTGGTGGACAGACCAGAGGGCTTCCGCATGGCGATCGACGTGATTTGACATGTTATTCCGACGGTTCAGGCGCCCAAACGGGGACCAACGCGCCGAGTCCGCCCACGAGCTGGGATTCGGCGCGCCGGTGGAGCCACTTGCTGCAGAGCCCCATTCGACCCCACCGTCTCCGCCCGCGCCAGCCCCGGCTGCCGACCTCGCCGTGCCGGCGCGGATCGAGCGTCCAACCAACTTGGCGACCGCTACCCCAACGGGCACGTTAATGCGGGAACGGTGGGCGCCGGTGGTGGTCGACCGACCGGTCACCTCCTTCGAACCCCGCCCTGCCAACCGCTCCCCATACTTGCCGGACACAATCGTCGACGCATGGTCAACCAGCCACTTCACCGTACGGCTCGCCTCCATCCGAGGTTACGGGCATCGGTACTACGGCACGCCCCGACAAGACGACGCCGTCGTCGCGGTCCACGATCCCACCGGCATCCTGCTCTTCGCCGTCGCCGACGGGGTTTCGGCGGCCGAACGGGCAGAGGTCGGCGCCCGCCTCGCTTGCCGGACCGCGGTGGATGGCATGCTGGCCGCGCTGAATGCGGACCCGCGAGAGCTTGACTGGACCCACCTGGTGGAGTCCATCGCCCGGCGGTTGGTGGAGTTGGCCCAACCCCGCCACGGCCCACCAGACGGTGATCCCGCGCGCGCCGAGGAGCTCTTCGCCACGACCCTTGTCGCCGGCCTTGTGGAGCCGACGGCGACAGGGTCGATGGCGACCCTCGTCCAAATCGGCGACTCAGGGGCGTGGCTGCTGGACCGAGGACGCTACCACGGAGTGCTGCGGCAGAAGTCGGACCATGACGCCTTGGTCGTGCCCTCGACCGTCTCGGCGCTGCCTCAGCTTCCAGTGCAGATTGAGCCGGTCACTGTGCCGCTGATCCCCGGAAAGGTACTGCTCGTCGGCACTGACGGCTTTGGTGATCCGCTGGGCGACGGCAGCGGACCAGTCGGAGACCTTTTCCGGGAGGTGCTCGCCAGTCCCCCGCCGCCTCTCGGCCTGGCACATGCCCTCGACTTCTCCCGCGAGACGTTCGACGACGACCGCACGCTCCTGGGGGTGTGGCCGCTGTCTTGACATCCGTCCGATCGAAGCCGTTCAAGGAAGTCGATGTCGTTTGAGGAAGGGGGAGGAGGTGACCTCACGATCAGCCAAGATACGCGTGCCCGCCGACTCGCTTGGCGCCATTTCCAAACTCGCCTCGGGCGGCCAGGCGACAATCTATAAAGTGTCCGGAGGGGCGCCCATACTGCGGGCGTTGCCGTACACGGAGCTCGTCTATAAAGAATACAATCGGTCGGAGAGAGCGACACTCGACCCGGACATGTTGGATAATATGGCCCAATACGCCGCCCAGCTGATGTCCGGCCCAGAGGGTCTTGGGGATCGGCTCGCCTGGCCCCTTGCAACGGTCGAGAGGGAGGGCGCCCTCTCCGGCTTCCTCATGCGACGCGCGCCACAGCAGTTCGTAATCCGGCTGCAATTACCCAGCGGGGAGAAGCCGACGCTGGCGGAGGCGCAACTTCTGCTCAACGACGAACAGTATCTCGTTGATCGACAATTGCCCGTGCACGACCGGTGGCGGCTGCAGTTCCTCCGGGACACGGCCGACACGCTGGCTCAGCTGCACCGGAGTGGAATCATCGTCGGTGACCTGTCACCGAAGAACCTCCTAGCCTCCTTCACAACTCGGCCCTGCTGCTTCTTTTTGGACTGTGACACCATGCGGATGACTGACCGCTCTGCCCTAGAGCAGGTCGAGACACCCGGGTGGGAGGTCCCGAGCGGCGAAGTACTGGCCACCACCGCCAGCGACGCGTACAAACTCGCCCTACTCGCCGCCAGGCTATTCGCAGGTGACCAAGACTCCAAGGACGTCACGTCGTTGTCGGCGGTGTACTCACCGCTCGGTCAGCTGGCACAACGGGGAATGTCCACGGATCCGTCGGTCCGGCCGACGCCAGCGAACTGGCTCGCGACGCTGGACGCCGCGACGACCCGCGCGACGACCGCCCTGCCCTGGGAACGGATCGGACGCAACGGCGACGGCGTCGGGCCGCCGACGGATGCGCCTACCACTTCGCCCACGAGGGATGCGCCCATCGCCTTGCCCCCCGTACCAGGAGCATTGGCGCCGAATAACCCTGGCAGAATATTCGGGATCGCCCTAGCCGCATTAGTTGGCTTTCTCCTGGTGATTGGCGTAGTCGCACAAGCTTTCAATCGACCGTCCGGAGGGGAGCCGAGCGCCACTCCTGGAAGCACAAGCCCTGCCTTCGATGCGCCCACCGGCGCTCGGTTGGCGCTGTCAAACTCCCAGGTTCAGATTGATCAGACGTATTCAGCCACCGCCTCGGGGTTCTCCCCTGGGGAGGACGTGCGATTCTCTTGGACCGGCCCGACCAACGGCGTGATGGGCATCTTTCCCGCCGACTCGACTGGCAGCGGGTCGCCCGGTCCC
>QHBY01000341.1 GCA_003244245.1 Pseudonocardiales bacterium | reverse complement strand
TGCCTGGCACGGGGCCGCTGCCCCGCGGAGATCGCTGACGATCTGGGGATGGCGGCGAACACCGTCCGTACCCACAGCAACAAGATATTCACGAAGCTGGGCGTACACAGCCGGCTGGAGGCCGTTGCGGTGGCGCGCGGGGCGCTTGGCCGCGACCGGTCTCCCGCAACGGGCGTAGCGGTTGCCCTCTCCGCGCAGGAGCCCGCCGCGACCGCGCAGCCGTAGCGTCGGTTCACACCATGAGCGAAGCGATCGACGCGATCCGCCCGAACAACGGCCCGGACGACCGCCCGGATCACCTCGGGCATTACCCCGGATATGACCCCCTGCCCCCGGTCTTGATGTACCACTCGGTGGCGCCGTACGACCACGACCCGTATCTCGTCACCGTGCGGCCGCAACGGTTCGAACAGCAAATGCGCTGGTTGCACCGGCGGCGGCTGCGGGCCACCTCGATGCGCGAGCTGCTCGCGGCCCGGCGCAACGGCGCCGACCGGGGGCTGGTCGGGCTCACCTTCGACGACGGCTACTCCGACTTCCGCGAGCACGCACAGCCCGTGCTGGCGCGATTCGGCTTCACCGCCACCGTCTTCGTCATCGCCGACCTGCTCGGCGGCGCCAACTCCTGGGACCAGCCGGGTCCCCGAAAGACCCTCATGACGGCCGGGGAGATCCGCCACATCGCCGCCGGCGGCATGGAGATCGGCTCGCACAGTCGGCGGCATGTGTCGCTGACCTCGATCACCACCGCCGAGCTCACCGCTGAAGTCTCGGGGAGCCGGGCGATTCTGCAGGAGGTGTCCGGGCAGGACGTCTCGGGGTTCTGCTACCCCTACGGGCACCTTGATGCGCTGGCTGTCAACGCCGTGCGCACTGCCGGCTACCACTACGGATGCGCGATCTGGCGATCGCCGCTGACCGCTGTGCACGCACTGCCGCGTAGTTACATCGGGGACCGCGACGGGTCACTGCGGCTGCTCGCCAAGTTGTACCGGCACCACCTGCGGTACCGACCCCCCGCTCTGGGGCAGCGACGCAGGTGAGGCCCCTGACCGTGGTGCATGTGGCGCAGCCCACCGACGCCGGGGTGGCCAGATATGTCGCCGCGGCGACCGTTGACCAGCTCGCCCGGGGCTGGCGGGTGGTGGTCGCCTGCCCGTCCAACGGTCGGCTCGCCGCCGAGTTGGCCGTGCACGGGGTGCCGCGGCTGCACTGGCCCGCGACGCGGTCCCCCGGCGTGGCCACCATGGGTGAGACGCGGCGGTTGCGCCGGTTGATCAACCAGGTCGACCCCGACGTGGTGCACCTGCACTCGGCGAAGGCGGGGTTGGCCGGGCGGCTCGCGGTACGTGGGGAGCGACCCACGCTGTTCCAGCCGCACGGCTGGTCCTGGCTGGCAGCTCGGGGCGCGACCGCCCGCGGGGCGCTGGCCTGGGAACGCTTCGCGGCGCGCTGGACCGACGTGTGCGTGTGCGTGTGCGAGGGTGAGGCCGCCCACGCCCGGCACCGGCGAGTCGGCACCCGCCACAGCGTGGTCCGCAATGGCGTCGATCTCGCGAACTTCGCGCCGGCCGGCGAGCAGGCTCGCGCCGCCGCCCGGGATCGGTTGGGAATCGGGCGCGACGTGCCGCTGGCGGTCTGTCTCGGTCGGATCACCCGGCAGAAGGGGCAGGACGTGCTGGTCACGGCATGGCCCCAAGTGCGCGAACACTGCCCGGCAGCGCAGCTGTGCATCGTCGGCGACGGCGACCTGCGGCCGGCGTTGCGTGTCGACACCCAGCGTGGCGTGCGGTTCGTGCCACCGGTCACCGATCCCCGACCGTGGTACGCGGCGGCCGATGTGGTGGTGCTGCCATCGCGCTGGGAGGGCCTGTCGCTGACCCTGCTCGAGGCGCTGGCCAGCGGTTGCTCCGTGGTGGTCTCCGACATCCCGGGGCTCGCGGACGCGGTCAGCACCGGCGTGGGTGCCCGGGTGCCAGTCGGCGACTCCCGCGCGGTGGCCCAGGCGCTCGCACGTCGGCTCACTGACGCCGACCTGCGCGCAGCAGAGGGACACGCTGCCGCACTGGCCGCAAGAGCCTTCGACGCTCGCCGCACCTACGAGCAGCTCGCCGCCGTCACAGTCCAGCTAGCGCAACCGTCAGTTGGGCTAGCTGACTACCCCAACCGCGGGCCTCGGCGACCGCCCACTCCACTACGATTCGTTTCAAGATCCCATAAATGAAGCGGGATCCTCGACCGACCGTTTTCGACTTCGATCTTGTCTGCTCCGGGCCTGGCTGCTCTCAGGGTCCCGAGCTCAACAGCAGGGTTGACCGGCGCCTGTGTGACAGCTCTGCTGTTGAGTTCGGGAACTCAGGCGCACCTGGAGGGCCCGAGACGGGCGGGCGCTGACCGTGATCCGGGCCGCGTGAGCTTGATCACCGATGCACGACGGCGGCGACTAGGCCGGGCTGCTTGAGCCGACCCCCCTCCGATGCCGGATCGCTGCCCACCGAACGGCGTAGGCGGCCTACTGCCGATGAGGGAGGACCCGGCGCCCTGCTGATGCCACGGTCGGCACAGCACATAACCACAGTCGGGGGGGAATTGTGGCCGAGCACCGGCTTTCGCTCGCGATCAACGGGCGTGAGCGACTTCTGGAGAAGCGGCTCGTGCCGTTCTCGACGCCGAACGAGCCGAACGAACTGTCGCCGCATGGGCTGCCCAACGGTAACGGGGCCGCCCGGTTGGGGCCGGTCGCGATTGTGGGCCTGGGATACGTCGGGCTGCCGACGGCTTTGGCGCTGCGCGGCGGCGCATCGCAGATCACCGGCTTCGACGTCAGCGTGGACCGGCTGCGGGCCATCGAAGCCGGCGACGTGGACCTCAGCGACATCGACCGGGCCCGGCTGGCAAATGCCCGCACCGACGACGCCTTCCGGCTCACCAGCGACAGCGCCACGCTGGCCGAGGCCGACGCGGTGATCGTCTGCGTGCCCACCCCAGTGGATGAGCACCACATTCCGGACCTGTCCGCGTTGCGCAGCGCCTGCGAGACCGTCGTGGCGCACGCCCACCCCGGGCAGACGATCATCCTGACCTCGACCAGCTTCGTCGGCACCACTCGGCAACTGCTCGCCGACCCCCTACAAGCCCGCGGTCTGATCGCCGGCACGGATGTCTACGTCGCCTTCAGCCCGGAGCGCATCGACCCCGGCAATGACGACCATCTCCAGCGCGAGACGCCGCGGGTGGTCGGCGGCGCCACCACCCAGTGCGCCCTGCAAGCAGCCCGAGTGATCGGCCAGTTGACCGACTCGGTCTATCTGGTGAGCTCCCCGGAAGCAGCCGAGCTGACCAAGCTGTACGAGAACATCTTCCGCGCGGTCACCCTGGCGTTGGCCAACGAATTCGGCGATGTGTGCGGCACGCTCGGGCTGGATCCGATCGAGGTCACTCTGGCGGCGGGGACCAAGCCCTACGGCTTCCTCGCCGCGTTCCCCGGACCCGGGGTGGGAGGGCACTGCATCCCGTGCGATCCGCACTACCTGCTGTGGCAGCTCAGCGGGCGCAACCGGCCGACACCGCTGATCGAGCAGGCCATGCAGTCCATCCACGCGCGCCCAGCCCGCGTCGTCGAGCGGGCGGCTGAGGTTCTCGCCGCCGACGGCCGGCCACTCGCCGGCGCCAAGGTGATCGTGGTCGGCGTCAGCTACAAAGCCGGAGTCAGCGACGTCCGGGAATCGCCGGCGCTGCTGATCATCGACGGCCTCGCGCGGCACGGCGCCGACGTGGGCTACCACGACTCGCTGGTCCCGGTCGTCCAGACTCCTGACGGCCCGATGCGTGGCGTCACAGCCCCCGCCGGAGCCGACTGGGACCTGGCGGT
>QHBY01000340.1:34479-40213 GCA_003244245.1 Pseudonocardiales bacterium | reverse complement strand
TTCGCCCACGACCTGCGCACGGATCCGGCGACGATCGAGCGCGCCGAGGCGATCAAGCTCCAGGTGCTGGCCCATCCGGAGGTTCAGATCCTGGTCGGTTCTGCCTGGAGCACCGCGAAGAAGATGCTCCTCGACGCCGCCGAGGACTCGACCTCGGAGCTGCGACGCAGGGTGCGCGACGGGCTGCTCGCGCTGGGTGGGCGGCTGACCGGTGACGCGGAACTGCGGTCGAAGGTGGATACCTGGCTCGAGGGGGTAGCCAGTTACGTGGTAGCCAACTATCGCGGGGAGATCACCACGCTGATCACCGACACGGTGCAGCGCTGGGATGCCGAAGAGACCTCCCGCAAGGTCGAGCTGCAGGTGGGCCGCGACCTCCAGTTCATCCGGATCAACGGCACCGTGGTCGGCGCGCTGGCTGGCCTGGCGATCCACACGGTCGCCCAATTCCTCCTGTAACCTGCCACGCCCGCCACGTCGGCGGCTGTCTGCGTATCCTGGGCGGGTGCTGCTGCAGTCGTTGGATCTCTGGGTCTTTCAGATCCTGTACTGGCTCGCCATCCCGGTGGGGCTGTTCGCTTTCATTCACGCTGCGCTTCAACGAGCCGACGCCTATACCGCAACCGACAAGCTGACCAAGCCGGCCTGGCTGGGCATCACCGGTGCCGCCACTGCCGCCCTATTCTTGTTCGGGCCCTGGGGTAGCTTGCTGATGCTCTGGCTGATCGCCCTGGTGGCGGTGCTGGTCTACATCGTCGACGTCAAACCCGCCGTGACCGAGGTGCAGCGCGGACAGCGCTGGTGACGCTGCGGGGCACCCGCTGACCGGACGGCTGGACGTCCAACCGGCTCTGGACGCTCCCGAACTCCTTGCCGAGCCGGTTCTGGCGGCGCTGACTGCGCTGGACCCCGAGCACGCGGCCCGATGCTCTGTCGCCGAGATCGATCCCGCGCTCGCCGACACCGCCGCACTATGTGAGCACTACCAGGTGCCATTGGACGCGTGCGCCAACTGCGTGGTGGTCACCGGCAAGCGATCCGGCGTGCAGCGCTGGGCCGGCTGCGTCGTGCTCGCCACCACCCGGGCCGACGTCAACGGCGTGGTGCGGCGGTGGCTGGACGTGCGCAAGGCGTCCTTCGCCTCGCAGGAGGAGGCGGTCGCCCGCACCTTGATGGAGTACGGCGGCATCACCCCGCCGGGGCTGCCCGCTGGCTGGCCGGTGCTGCTCGACCTCGCGGTGGCCGCTGCTGAACTGGTGGTGGTCGGGTCCGGCCTGCGGCGCAGCAAGCTTCTTCTACCTGGTACGGTGCTCGCTGCACTGCCCGGCGCCGAGGTCATCGAAGGCCCCGGACTTCGCCTTGAAGTCGATGCCTGAGTCCTAGATCATGCGTGAGTAGGTGCGTTGCGCAGCCACTCCAGCGTGAACTGGTACTCGGACTCCATCAACGTGGCGATGCTGTCGGTGATGACCTTCTCCACCTTGGCGCCGATCAACGGCAGTCCGACGTCGGCGGTGAGCTGGGCGCCGAGCACGCATCCGGCGGGGTCAGGCTGGAAACGCATCGTCCCGCTGATCGTCCCCGGCGCCCCGTCGACCACCGCGTGCACGTTGCCACCTGAGCTGTTCCAGGTCTCCGTACGGCGGATCGTCAGGCCGCTGGGCAGCACAGACCGCAGGAACGACGGCATCGCGTCCTGAGGAACCGCCTGGTGAACCACCACGGTGACGCCGCGCTCATCGCGCTCCCACGACACCAGTTCGGCGCGTGGGCCGCCCACCGTGCGGAGTTTGTCGCGCAGGTACTGCTGGTCGGTGAGAACCTCCCGCATGCGCTCTGGCGGTTCCGGGTACCGGTGCCGCAGCGCCAATTGGCTGGCCATGACTCGGAGGCTACCGTGGGCGTCCGTGAAGAGCCCCGCGTCGACGAGCGCCGCGCGCGATGCCGTCGACCTTTCCGCGTTCACCACCTTGCGGCTGGGTGGGCCGGCCCGCCATTTCGTCGTGGCGGCAACGGGGCAGTCCTGCGTCGATGCGATCCGCGCCGTCGATGCCGTTGGTGAGCCGCTGCTACTGCTGGCCGGCGGATCCAACCTGGTCATCGGTGACGGCGGCTTCGACGGCACCGCGGTGCTGATGAACAGCACGGGCTTCGAGATCGATGACGGCGGCGTGTTGCATGCCGCCGCCGGGCAGGACTGGGATGCGGTGGTGGCGCGCACGGTGGCAGCCGGCTATGGAGGGCTGGAGTGCCTGTCTGGCATCCCGGGGTCGGTCGGTGCCACCCCGGTGCAGAACGTCGGCGCCTACGGCGTGGAGCTGTCCGATCTGCTGCGCGACGTGGATCTCTACGATCGCCGCCTCGGTGCGGTGCGCACCGTGCCTGCATCGGAGTTGGAGCTGGGCTATCGGACCAGCGCGCTGAAGGGCACCGATGCCGCCGTCGTGCTCTCGATTCGGCTCGAGCTGCGCCGTGATGGGCTGTCCGGCCCGATCCGCTTTCCTGAACTGGCTCGCGCGCTCAATGTCGATCTCGGCGCCCGGGTGCCTGCGGCGCTGGTCAGGGCTGCCGTGCTGAACTTACGTAGGGTTAAGGGGATGGTGCTCGATGCGGCCGACCACGACACCTGGTCGGCGGGATCCTTCTTCACCAACCCGTTGTTCGACGCCGTGCAGGCTGCCGCCGTACTGGAGCGCGTCCGAGCCCGGGTGGGCCCGAAGGTAGCGGTGCCGCAGTACCCGGGCGGCGCTGGGCGGACCAAGCTGTCCGCCGCATGGCTGATCGAACGGGCCGGATTCGCCCGGGGACACCCGGGACCGGGCGGCCGGGTTGCGCTGTCGGGCAAGCACACGCTGGCGCTGACCAATCGCGGCGACGCAGACACCGAGGATCTGCTCGTCCTCGCGCGAGAGATCCGGGACGGCGTGGCCAGCTGCTTCGGCGTGACCCTGGCACCCGAACCTGTGTTGATCAACTGCAGCCTCTGAACCGCCGCTGACAGCGGTAGCTAGGCGTGCCGGAAGGAGCGCATCGCAGAATGCTGGTCGCGCGGCTTGACTACGATCAGGTCCAGGTTGACGTGAGGGGGCCTGGTCACCGCGAAGGCGATCACCTCGGCGACGTCCTGCGCGGCCAACGGGGTGAGACCGGCGTAGACGCTGTCCGCCTGCTCGGCGTCGCCGCTGAAGCGCACCAGGGAGAACTCGGTCTCCACCATGCCGGGCGCAACCTCAACGAACCGCACCGGTTGGCCGAGGTGTTCGCCACGCAGCGTGCGGTGCACAGCCGCTTGCGCGTGCTTGGCGGAGGTGTAGCCGGAGCCGTTGTCGTAGGTCTCCAGCGCGGCGATCGAGGTCACCGTGACCAGCACACCGTTCCCGGAGGCGATCAATGTCGGCAGCAATGCCCTGGTCAACCGAAGCGTGCCGAGCACGTTGGTCTCCCACATCCAGCGCCACTGGTCTTCGTCGGCCGCCACCGCCGGTTCAAAGCCCTTCGCGCCGCCGGCGTTGTTCACCAGCACCCGCGCGGCGGGTATCGCCGCGGCGAAGGCAGCCACCGAGTCCGGGTCGCTCACGTCGAGCGCCATGGCGGTGCCGTCGATCTCATCGGCGATCTCCTGGCACCGCTGCACCCGGCGCGCCCCGAGTACCACGTGGAATCCCTGCGCGGCCAATTCCCGCGCCGTGGCCGCCCCAATCCCGCTGCTAGCCCCAGTGACCACCGCGGTAGGCCGTTGCTCATCCACATCCGCAACCCTAAACCGCCCCACCCCGCACTCAGCGGGCTCAGCGGGCTCAGCGGGGTAACAGGGCGCGCCCACGACCCCGCTGAGCCCGCTGAGTGCGGGTGAGCGGGGATGACGGGCAAGATGGGTTCGTGATGGGGAGGATCCGACGGGTCGCGGTGCTTTCTGTGCACACGTCGCCGCTGGACGCGCCGGGCACCGGCGATGCCGGTGGGATGAACGTCTACATCGTGCAGACCGCCACCCGGCTGGCCCGCCGTGGCGTCGAGGTGGAGATCTTCACCCGAGCCACCTCCTCGGGGCTGTCCCCGGTGGTGGAACTCGCTCCGGGTGTCACCGTGCGGCACATCACGGCCGGCCCCTACGAAGGTCTGGCCAAGAACGACCTACCGGCGCAGCTGTGTGCGTTCACCGCCGGGGTGCTGCGGGCCGAGGCGCGCCGCGAGCCGGGCTACTACGACGTGGTGCATTCGCACTACTGGCTGTCGGGCCAGGTCGGTTGGCTAGCCCGGGACCGTTGGGGGGTGCCGCTGGTGCATACCGCGCACACCCTGGCCAAGGTGAAGAACGCCGCGCTTGCCCGGGGAGACCTTCCGGAGCCGCACACCCGGGTGATCGGCGAGCAGCAGGTAGTGGCCGAGGCTGACCGGCTGGTCGCGAACACCCCGGCCGAGACCGCTCAGCTCGTCGAGCTCTACGGTGCCGACCCGGCCCGCACCGCCACCATCGCCCCGGGAGTCGACCTGGAGCTCTTCACGCCGGGATCGCGGCAAGCCGCACGGATCGCTTTGGGCCTGCCAGCCGACGCCGTGGTGCTCGCCTTCGTCGGTCGCATCCAGCCGCTGAAGGGGCCAGACGTGCTGTTGCGCGCCGCGGCCGAGATGATGCGTCGGGATCCGGCGCTGGGTGATCGGCTACGGGTGCTGGTAGTGGGCGGACCGTCGGGGAACGGGCTGGCCGAACCCACCGTATTGCACCAGCTGGCAGCCCGGCTCGGGATCTCCGAGCAAGTAGTGTTCGCTGCGCCGCAGGCAGGTTTTGCGCTGGTCGGGGTCTACCGGGCCGCCGATGTGGTGGCAGTACCGAGCTACAGCGAGTCGTTCGGTCTGGTGGCATTGGAGGCGCAGGCATGCGGGACGCCGGTGGTCGCCGCGGAAGTGGGCGGCCTGCCTGTGGCGGTGGCCGATGGAGTTTCGGGTCGGTTGGTAAGTAGCCACCAGCCAGTCGACTGGGCCGATGCGCTCTCGGCGATCTCGCTGCACCCGCAACGGCGCGAGGAGCTTGCGGCCGGTGCCGCCCGGCATGCCCGACGGTTCTCCTGGGAGTGCACCACCGAGGCGCTGCTGCGGGTCTACGCTGACGCAGCGACCGCCTACCGGGTGGACGCACTGCCCTGTGAAGTCGCGGTATGAGGGAGGTCGCGGTATGAGGAGGTCGCGGTGTGAGCGGTCCGGCTGAGCTGGATCAGGTCATCGCCGGCGTACTCGATGAGGCCGGCCTCGAGCACGAACACCGCGGACCGGGCAGCTTCACCGTCACCCTGCCGGGTGACAGGAGGTTGCGAACCACGTGCTGGGTGGTGGTCGGGCGGCATGGGGTGTTGGTGGAGGCTTTCGTGTGCCGGCGTCCCGATGAGTCACACGAGGACGTCTACCGCTGGCTGCTGCACCGCAACACGAGGCTCTACGGCGTGCATTACGCGCTGGACAAGGCTGGCGACATCTACCTCATCGGTCGGCTGGCTCATCATGCGCTGACTGCCGAGGAGCTGGACCGGGTCCTGGGCCAGGTAATCGAGGCCGCTGACGGTGACTTCAACACCTTGCTGGAGATCGGGTTCGCCTCCTCGATCCGGCGCGAATGGGCCTGGAGGCTGGCCCGCGGCGAGTCCTTGAACAACCTCGCCGCCTTCGAACATCTGGTGCGTTGACTCGCGCTGGGCTGATGAGGCTGCCTGGAGTTAGCCAGCGGTAGTGGCGGGGGGGG
>QHBY01000340.1:0-34458 GCA_003244245.1 Pseudonocardiales bacterium | reverse complement strand
CGCCACTGTTGTCCCGCGTAAACGGAGCCCCCTGGGTGAGGGGCACCCAGGGATCCTGGCGGGCCGCGGTCCGACGGGGGGAGGACGAACCGCGGGCTTGCGCTCACCTGCCCGGAAGTCCGATGGGAGCGGCGAGGAGAGCGGTGTCACACTCTCAGCCAAGCGAACAGATCTCAAGCCCTTTCCGGCAGATGATTGCGGTGTGACCCGATCGGCCTACCGGCCAAGCCGTTGGCCGCCCGACGTGGTTGATGAGTAACGCTTCGGACGCCTACCGCGACATCACAGTGAGTGCAAGCACCGACACGCTCAGTACAAGCACCTTGGCGGCTCTGAAGCGGCTTCTCGGCGAGCGTCAGGGGCGATAAGTCCTGTTCGCGTGTTGACGAAGAAATTGTCCAACTGATCGTCACGGAGCGTATGCTGATGGTTGCACAGCGAAGTTGTCGCCCAATCGGCTGCTTCTCCAGGCCGAAATACCACTGGTATGAAGTGCGATCTGGCTGCGTGCTTGTAGGGGTTGTAGGGTGCACCGATCTCAGGGAGGTAGATGGACATGAGCATGGCAGCGATCCTGGCCGAGTTGCCGGACATGTGGCGTAGCGCGTTGACCGCGCATGTACCCGACCCGCGGGGCAACTGCTGGGCTTGTCGCGACGAAAGCGGCGTCGCGGCCTCCTGGCCGTGCCTGACCCGAGAGGTCGCCGAAGAAGCCAAGTATCTCTACGAGGGCGGACTCCCGGGAACCTTCGCCGGTCGTCACGCCGCACGCAACGGTTGACCATTGGCGCCGCTAGCCGGAATCGCTCGTCACCCTCGGGGCCGTCACCGTGCGACAGCGATCCGCTACGGCATGAAGTGATAGACGCCACAGTTGTCGCTCCTGAGCGTTTCGCCCAAGGAAAACTGCTTTGCGCAGGGAACCGCTGTGCAACCAGCCTTTCCCGGGGGGCGGGGGAAGCGGGCGATCAGCGGTTCCCTGCAACGACGGTGGGGTGTCAGCAGGGGGTGCCAGTACACCGTCGTCGCACGTTAATGTACGGGTAACCCGCCGGTCACGGCCAGCGCCCGTTCGGGCCATTCGGCTGGCCGCGGACTGATCGCTATTCGTGGATCCAGCCGCCGTGCTCCGCGGAGCACGGCGCATTGGCGGGCAGACCCTCGCCGGGATCGTGGTTCGCTGCACCTGCAAGGCTGCCGGTATGAGCGTGGGCGCCCTGATCCTGCTTCGCCACGGCGAGAGCGAGTGGAATGCCAAGAACCTGTTCACGGGTTGGGTGGATGTGCCGTTGACCGATCGCGGCGAGGGCGAGGCGGCGCGGTCCGGTGCGCTAATGCGCGAGGCCGGGCTGCTCCCCGACGTGGTGCACACATCGCTGCTGCGCCGAGCGATCAGCACCGCCTACCTCGCACTCGAGGTCGCCGACCGGTACTGGATTCCGGTGCGCCGGGATTGGCGGCTCAATGAGCGGCACTACGGCGCGCTGCAAGGCATGGACAAGGCACAGATCCGCGACGAGTACGGCGATGAGCAGTTCGCGTTGTGGCGCCGCTCCTATGGCACCCAGCCACCGCCCATCGAGCCGAGCAGCGAGTTCAGCCAGGACGGCGACCCGCGATACTCCGGCGTCGACATCCCGAGGGCCGAGTGCCTGGCCGACGTGGTGGCTCGAATGCTGCCGTATTGGGAATCGTCGATCGTGCCGGATCTGCGCGCCGGGCGCACCGTGCTGGTTGCCGCGCACGGCAACTCGCTGCGCGCGTTGGTCAAGTACCTCGACGGAATCGACGAGCAGATCATCGCCGGCGTCAACATTCCGACGGGCATCCCGCTGCGGTACGATCTCGATGATCAGTTGCGGCCGATCACTGCTGGCGGAAGCTATCTTGATCCAGACTCGGCGGCCGATGCGATCGCCGTGGTCGCCCAACAAGGTCAGTAGTTTGCGGTACAGACGCCAGCGCGGCCGCGGGGATGAACTCACGGTGAACGACGGGCGAAAGTTTGCCCTATTGTGGGTGGATGTCGTCACTTGGGGTGCGCCGGCGCTAGGGGTTTCACCCGGTCCGGTGATTACGATTGCCACGTGACACTCGCAGCCGTCGTGTTCATCGTGATCGGCACGCTGATGGTCGGGCTCGCGGGGGGATTCCTGGTCGGCCGGCGTCGCGGGACACCGGCAACGCCGCCGCCCCCCGACGGCGCGACGGTCGCTGACTTGGTCCAGCGGGTCGTGCTCTCCTCACACAACGGGATAGTGCTGCTCGACCGGACGGGCGACGTGGTGCTGGCCAACCCGCCTGCCGTCGAATTGGGTCTCGTCCAAGGGCCGCGCCCGGATGAGCGCGCGGCCAGCGCCGCCGAGCAGGTGCGCGAGACCGGTGAGGTGGTTCAGGTCGACCTCTCGCCACGGGACCACGGTGTCCGATCGGGTCGCGGACCCACTGCCGTGCTCGGCGAGGTCCGGCCGCTGGGCGACGGGTACACCGTGATCGACGCCTCCGACGAGTCGGATGCGGTCCGGTTGGAAGCGACCCGGCGAGACTTCGTGGCCAACGTCAGCCACGAGCTCAAGACCCCGGTCGGCGCGATGGCGCTGCTGGCCGAGGCGGTGCTGGATGCCGCAGACGACCCGCACGAGGTGCACCGGTTCGGCACCAAGATCCTCAGCGAGGCCAACCGGCTGGGCACGCTGGTCACCGAGCTGATCGCGCTGTCGCGGCTGCAGGGCGCCGAGCGGCTTCCCGAGCTGGCCGTCGTCGAGGTCGACAAGGTCGTGCACCGGGCGCTGGATCGTTGCCGGCTGGCCGCCGAGTCGGCCAACATCCGGATCACCGTCGACCCGCCCAGCGGGCTGTTGCTCGACGGTGACGCGACGCTGCTGGTGACCGCGTTGTCCAACCTGCTCGACAATGCGGTCTCCTACTCCCAACCCGGCAGCAGCACGGTGTCGGTCTCCCGGCGGCTGGTGGACGGTTTCGTGGAGATCGCGGTCACCGACCGCGGCCTGGGCATCGCCCCCGAACACCAGGAACGCGTCTTCGAGCGGTTCTTCCGGATCGATCAGGCGCGCAGCCGGTCCACCGGCGGCACCGGGCTGGGGCTGGCGATCGTCAAACACGTCGCCGCCAACCACGGCGGGGCCGTCGCGCTGTGGAGCAAGCCCGGCACCGGCTCCACTTTCACCCTGCGGATACCCGCCCATCCGAAGGCTCCACAGTCCGACGCTTCGCAAGACGCGGTGCGCACCCTGTCTACCCCCGAGTACGTGGGAGGATCGCCATGATCAGAGTACTGATCGTCGAGGACGAGGAGGACTTCGCTGATCCGCTGGCCTTCTTGCTGCGCAAGGAGGGTTTCTCCGCCGCGGTGGCCACCACCGGATCCGAGGCGTTGGAGGAGTTCGACCGCAACGGTGCCGACATCGTGCTGCTCGACCTGATGCTGCCGGGGATGAGCGGTACCGACGTCTGCAAGCAACTACGGGTGCGTTCCGCGGTCCCGGTGATCATGGTAACGGCCCGAGACAGCGAGATCGACAAGGTCGTGGGGCTGGAGCTCGGCGCCGACGACTATGTCACCAAGCCCTACTCGGCCCGCGAGCTCATCGCACGGATCCGCGCGGTGTTGCGCCGAGGGGCGGAAGGCCCCGATGGCCCTGCGACGACCGCCACCCTGGGGCCGGCAGTGTTGGAGGCAGGGTCGGTACGGATGGACGTCGAGCGGCACATCGTGACCGTCGCCGGGCACGAGGTGGGCCTGCCGCTGAAGGAATTCGACCTACTGGAATACCTGTTGCGCAACGTGGGCCGGGTACTCACCCGAGGCCAGCTCATCGATCGAGTGTGGGGAGCGGACTACGTCGGCGACACCAAGACGCTGGATGTGCATGTCAAGCGGTTGCGCTCCAAGATCGAGCAGGATCCCTCCGCGCCCCGGCACCTGCTCACCGTCCGCGGCCTTGGCTACAAGTACGACACGTGAACGCCCACGCGGCGTAGCCTGGCCTCTCGTGCGCCTGGGTGTGCTCGACGTGGGCTCTAACACCGTCCACCTGCTGGTCGTGGATGCGCACCACGGCGCCCACCCGTTGCCGCAGACGTCGGAGAAGTCGGTGCTGCGGTTGGCCGAGCAGATGGACGCCCGCGGGAAGATCACCAGGGTGGGCGCCGATCATCTGATCCGCACCGTGCACGAGGCCGTTGAGGCGGCATCCGCGATGGGTTGTGAGGATCTGATGGCTTTCGCGACCTCGGCGGTGCGCGATGCCTCCAACTCCGTCGCTGTACTCAACCGCGTGCAGGCTGAGACCGGGGTCGAGCTCGAGGTCCTGTCCGGCGAGGAGGAGGCGATCCTGACGTTTCTCGCGGTCCGCCGGTGGTGTGGCTGGTCTGCCGGCCGGCTACTCATGGTGGACATCGGTGGGGGATCACTGGAGATCGCCAGCGGGATGGACGAGGAACCAGAGGTGGCGGTGTCCCTACCGTTGGGCGCCGGGCGGCTCACCCGATCCTGGCTGACGCACGACCCGCCCCGCCGTCGCGAGCTGGAAACCCTACGCGAGCACATCGTCGAGCAGCTTGCGGAACCGGCGCGAAAGCTGCGCGATGCCGGCACCCCGGACCGGGTAGTGGGCACGTCGAAGACAATCCGGTCATTGGCGCGGCTCAGTGGTGCCGCGCCGTCCTCTGCGGGCCCTCGGGTCCGGCGTACGCTCACCGATGCCGGATTGCGCCAAGTGATCGCTTTCATCTCCCGGATGAGCGCTGAGGACCTGGCCGAGCTGGAGGGCGTCAGCGCCAGCAGGTCCCACCAGCTCGTTGCCGGAGCGCTGGTCGTGCAAGCCACGATGCGTGCTCTGGACGTCGATGAGATGATTCTTTGCCCTTGGGCGTTGCGTGAGGGTGTGATCTTGCGGAGATTGGATTGGTTGGACTGGTTGGACGGAATCGACCGGACGGCGCAGCCGGGGCGCCGCCCACCTCGACGTACTAGACGCAGAGTGGCCCGAGGTGCACGGTGAGCGATCATGAGGCGCAGTAGCGAACCGCAGGAGCGGGCCCAGTTCACCGTGGCTGAGCTGTTGGCCCGATATGGTGATTCGGCCCCGGCCGCCGAGCGGCGACATCGCCGGGCCGCCGACGACAGCGACGGTGTCGCGGACACCGCCGCGGACCCCTCGGCCGCGCGCGGCGCTGCGCAGCCGGTCGTGGAGCGCAACTGGGCCGGCAGCCCAGACTCGACCCAGCCACACCTCAACGCGCCACACCTCAACGCGCCACACCTCAACGGTCCCGCCCGTCAGCGGTGGGCCCCAGCGGTGGGACCACCGTCGGTGGCCGCGGCACGAGTGCCGATGACCCCTCCGGCGCTGCCCCGACGAGCCCCGCTTCCCAGCACCACGACGCCGTCTGACGGCCCGGTGACCGAGCAGCTGCCGCGGCTTGACCGGGCGCCGGTGAACCCCACAACCTGGTCGAACCGCGGTCCGGCTAGCGCCGATTCAGGTCCTCGCGCCGATCCAGGTATCAGCCAACCGCCTGCTGGGCTGCGCGCCGCCAGCCGTTCCAGCGCGGAGCCGACCGAGGACGCTATCGCCACGGATGAGGGCCAGGTGCACCAGGCCGGCTCGCCGCTGTGGGAGTGGGCGGTGATGGTGAGCCAGGTCGGGATCGGCGTCGTCGGGGGCGCCGCGCTGTGGCTGATCTGCGAGTGGCTCTGGCAGCGGATCCCAGTGGTGGCGCTGGTCGTTGCCCTTGCCGTGATCACCGGACTGGTCTGGGTAGTTCGCCGGGTGCGTCGTGCCGAGGACCTGCAGACGACGGTCGTCGCGGTGCTCGTGGGCCTGTTTGTCACAGTGTCCCCGGCAGCACTGCTGCTCGTCGGCCGATAGCCGGTGTCGCCGGCCGACTCGATCCGGGTGGCCCTGTCCACCGCCTCGACCTGGCCCGAACCGATCTCCGTGGCCTTCCAGCTGGCAGCCGAGCTCGGTTATGACGGCGTCGAGGTGATGGTCTGGGGCGACCCGGTCAGCCAGGACGTCGTCGCCGTCGCGGCGTTGGCCGATCGCTATCGGATGCCCGTGCTGGCCGTGCACGCCCCCTGCTTGCTGATCTCCCAACGGGTGTGGGCGGCAGACCCGGCGGTACGGCTGCAACGCTCCGTGCAAGCGGCCACCGAACTCGGTGCCGGCATCGTGGTGGTGCACCCCCCGTTTCGCTGGCAAAGAGATTACGCCACGGGATTCGGCCAGCAGGTCGCTGCGCTGGAGGACTGCTCGGGGCTCGCCATCGCAGTGGAGAACATGTTCCCGGTGCGCCGTGGCCGGCTTGAAGTATCCAGCTATGTTCCGTCACCTGACCCCACCGACGTCGGGTACCCGCATTACACGCTGGATCTGTCGCATACGGCCGCGGCCGGCGTCGACGCGCTGGGGATGGTACGGCGGATGGGCGACGAGCTGACCCACGTGCATCTGGCGGACGGCAGCGGTGCGTCGCGGGACGAGCACCTGGTCCCAGGGCGGGGTAGCCAGCCTTGCGCCGAAGTCTGCACGGGGTTGGTGGACCGTGGGTTCACCGGCGCCGTGGTGCTCGAGGTGAGCACCCGCCGGGCCCGTACTCGCCAGGAGCGCCGCGCGTTGCTGACCGAGGCGCTGCTCTTCGCACGCTTGAACCTCTGAGCGTCGGCCACGGATGCGTCGTGAACTCGACCACACCGACGTCCCCGTCGCTGGCAAGGTCGGTGGTGGCGAGTTCACGACGCTGGCACTACCCGGCTTCGCAGCACAGGCCGCGCGCTAGCGTGCATTCCGTGCTGCGTTCGCTGATGCTGGCGGTTGCTGATAATGCGACTGTCCGGCGGATTGTCGCTACTGCGCCGGTCAGCCGTCACGTGGTCCGCCGCTTCGTGGCCGGGGTGAACACCGAGCAGGCGGTGACCGCCACTGCCGCCCTGGTGGCCGACGGCTTGGCGGTGACGCTGGATCATCTCGGCGAGAGCGTCGCAGACGAGGCGGGCGCGGAATCGGCCGTGCAGGCATATCTCGAGCTGCTGGCTTGCTTGACAGCCGAGGGTCTGACCAACCGGGCGGAGGTCAGCGTGAAGCTGTCAGCGGTGGGTCAGCGCCTGGACGAGGCCCTGGCGTTGCGCAACGCCGCTCGGATCTGCGCCGCCGCCGAGCAGGCCGGGACCACCGTCTGCCTGGACGCCGAGGACCACACCGTCACCGACTCCACCCTGCGGGTGCACGCCGAACTGCGCCGTAGCTGGCCCAGGACCGGGGCGGTGCTGCAGGCTTATCTGCATCGCACGGTGGACGACTGCCGGGCGTTGGCGGTCGAGGGCGCCCGGGTGCGGCTGTGCAAGGGCGCGTACGCCGAACCGCCTGAGCTGGCATTTCGGACCTCGGAGGAGGTCGCGCGTAGCTTTGCGCGTTGCGCCAATATTCTGCTTGCCGGACCGGGCTACCCGATGTTCGCCACCCACGATCCGCGGCTGATCGACATCGTGGGCGAACGGACCCGCTGGTACGGGCGCCCGCCGAGCAGCTTCGAGTACCAGATGCTCTACGGGGTGCGCCCGGCCGAGCAGCGACGATTGGCCGCGGGGGGCAACACCGTGCGGGTGTACCTGCCCTACGGATCGGACTGGTACTCCTACCTCACCCGACGGCTTGCCGAGCGACCTGGCAACGTCGCCTTCTTCCTTCGCGCCGCCGTGTCCGGCGGCTGAGTGTCCGTCGACTGAGTGTCCGTCGACTGAGTGTCCGTCGAGTGAGTGTCCGTCGAGTGAGTGTCCGTCGAGTGAGTGTCCGTCGAGTGAGTGTCCGTCGAGTGAGTGTCCGTCGACTGAGTTTGTCGGCCGCCGGTGGGCTGTCGGGTGACTGTGGCACCGTGGCGCCATGACCACGATCGCCGTCCTGGGCACCGGCAAGATCGGCGAGGCCCTGCTTTCCGGGCTGCTCGATGCCGGCCGCAGCCCGGATGACCTGATGTTCACGGAGCGCTATCCCGACCGGGCCGCCGAACTCGAGCAGACCTACCGGGTGCGTGCGGTCGATACCGCTACTGCGGCGGGTAAGGCCGACGTCTTGATCGTCGCGGTGAAGCCGCAGGATATCGACCCGCTGTTGGCCGAGCTTGCCGGACTGATCCGACCGAGCACTCTGGTGGTGAGCTTGTGCGCCGGGTTGCCTACCGCGCTCTACGAGCGCAGGCTGCCCGACGGTGTGCCAGTTGTGCGGGTGATGCCCAATACCCCGATGCTGGTCGGCGAGGCGATGAGCGCGATATCCGCCGGCCGCTTCGCCGCCGACGCGCACCTGCAGCTGACCGAGGAGTTACTGGGCAGCGTGGGCAAGGTGGTCCGGGTGCCGGAAAGCCAGCAGGATGCCGTCACCGCTCTGTCCGGGTCCGGCCCGGCCTATTTTTTCTACCTGGTCGAGGCGATGATCGACGCGGGGATCATGCTCGGGTTACCCCGGCCGATGGTGACCGAGCTGATCACCCAATCTGCGGTGGGGGCAGCCCGGATGTTGCGCGAAACCGGTGAGCACCCGGTGCTGCTGCGAGAGGCGGTGACCTCTCCCGGCGGTACGACGATCATGGCGATTCGGGAGTTGGAGCGCCACGGCGTGCGGGCGGCGTTATTGGCTGCCATCGAGGCGGCTCGGGACCGATCGATCGAACTCGGAGCTGCCCATCGGAACTGATGCTCACTGCAACGGATGCGAAGTACAACTGATCGGAGTCGCACAGCCACCACCAGTCCCGCTACTCTCATCAGAACAGGTGCGTCACGGACCGCGGGAGGGGAAGCCCGACGGCGCGTGACGTGGTGAGGACGCGATGACCCATGCTGATGAACGAACAGGCCGGGGCGGCCAAGGTACAGTTCCTCACGGTCGCCGAGGTGGCCGCGATGATGCGGGTATCCAAGATGACGGTCTACCGGCTGGTACATGCGGGTGAGCTGCCTGCGGTACGTGTCGGTCGTTCCTTCCGCGTTCCGGAGGCGGCCGTGCACGGTTACCTGGAGAACGCCTATTTCGATGCGGGATGAGATTCAGGGTCGGGTGCCGACTACGCCTGACTTTGTGAGGACCCTGATGAGGGGTACCCTGGGCGCCCGTTCGCGCCCGTTGCTGGGCGCTTCGCGGCCCATCGAAGCTAGTATCCCCTGACCAACACAGCTACGACAGCGAGGAGGCCGAGCATGGGCTCGGTGATCAAGAAACGCCGTAAGCGCATGTCCAAGAAGAAGCACCGCAAGTTGCTTCGCAAAACGAGGGTGCAGCGCCGCAAGCTGAAGAAGTAATCTCTTCGCGCGGGCGCAAGGAGCAGCATGCCGTCCACGGTCCTTGTCACCGGAGCCAGTCGCTTCGTCGGCGGGCAGCTGGCTGTTCGACTCGCGGCCGATCCCGACATCGACCGTGTTCTCGCTGTGGATACGGTGGCGCCGGGCCCAGAATTGTTGCGGCGGATGGGCCGCGCCGAGTTCGTGTGCGTCGACCTGCGTAATCCGCTGATCGCCAAGGTGATCTCTACGGCCAAGGTCGATACGGTGGTGCACGCCTCGACCAGCGCCAACCCGCCTGACTCTGGTGGATACCGCAGCAGTCGAAGCGCCATCAAAGAGATGAATGTCATCGGCACCATGCAGCTTCTCGCGGCCTGCCAGAAGTCGACGACGGTGACCCGGCTGGTCGTGAAGTCCACCGGCGCTGTGTACGGGGCGAGCCCGCTGGATCAGGCGATCTTTACTGAACGTGACGAGCCCAATGCGATACCGGCTTCTGGCTACGCGAAGGATGCGGTTGAGATCGAGGCCTACATCCGCGGTTTCGCGCGGCGGCGCGAGGATGTGGACGTCACGGTGCTGCGCTTCGCCAACATCATCGGGCCACGCGTCGATACCGTGCTCAGCCGCTACTTCTCGCTTTCCGTAGTGCCCACTGTGCTGGGCTACGACGGCCGGTTGCAGTTGTTGCATGAACAGGACGCATTGGCGGTACTCGAGCGGGCCACCCGGGAGCAGCTACCGGGGATTTTCAACGTCGCCGGCGACGGCGTGCTGCTGGTGTCACAGGCGATCCGGCGGCTGGGCCGGATTCCGGTCCCCATACCGGAGCTGGCCGTGGACGCCGTCGGCCGATTTTTGCACAGCGTGGCACTTGTCGATTACGAACCAGCGCAAACTCGATTCCTCAACTTCGGTCGGGTGCTCGACACCACCCGGTTGTGCACCGAGTTCGGCTTCGTGCCCCGGTGGACGACTTCCCAGGCGTTCGACGATTTCGTGCGTGGCACAGCGTTGCGGCCTACGGTCGATCCGAAGTGGATTGCCACCGCGGAGCGAGGCCTGCTCAGCCTCGCGGGCCGGTTCCGGTAGCCGGTGCTGGCGACATGCCAGACGCGCGAGTGATTCCACCGCACCGGCTGGGAGGCGCGACGACCGGTAGCGAGCCGCTAGCGGGACCCGCGGCCGCCGAGGCTGCGGTCGGGGATCCGCAGCAGGGCGAGCCGCCGTGGTATCGCGAGCTGGCTGGCCTGCTGGCATTCGCGCGCAGGCGGTGCTCCGGCGACTACGCCGTCGACGAGTTCGGCTTCGACCCCGACCTCACCGACCATGTGCTGCTCCCGCTGCTGCGACCGCTGTACCGCAGGTGGTTCCGGGTTGAGACGATCGGCAGCCACCACGTGCCCGCTGAGGGCAGCGCCTTGGTGGTCGCGAACCACTCGGGGACGCTGCCGCTGGATGCGGTGATGACCGCGATCGCTGTGGCCGAGGCGCATCCAGCCGGACGGCACCTGCGGATGCTCGGCTCCGACCTGGTATTTCGCACGCCACTGCTCGGCTCGTTGGCTCGCAAGTCGGGCCAGACACTGGCCTGCGCCCCCGACGCCGAGCGGTTGCTGGCCGCTGGTGAGCTGGTGGGGGTGTGGCCAGAGGGGTTCAATGGTCTCGGCAAGCGCTACCGGGACCGGTACAAGCTGCAGCGTTTCGGGCGTGGGGGATTCGTTGCGGCGGCGTTGCGCACCCAGACAACCATCATCCCGTGCTCCATCGTGGGCGCCGAGGAGATCTACCCGATGATCGGCGATATCACACCGCTGGCTCGGCTGCTCGGCACTCCGTACTTCCCGGTGACACCGTTGTTCCCGCTGCTGGGGCCGCTGGGGATGATCCCGCTACCGTCGAAGTGGTACATCGAGTTCGGTGAGCCGATCCGGACCGACGCCTACGAGCGGGGTTCGGCGCAGGATCCGATGCTGGTGTTCAACCTCACCGACCAGATACGCGAGACCATCCAGCAGACGCTGCACCGGTTACTCATCAAGCGCCGTAACCCGTTCCTCGACTGAGCGGGTCAGGAGCGAGCGCGACGTTGGTAGGCCACGCGGGCGGCGACCGCGCCAACCGCCATGCCGATGCCCACCACCGAGGTCCTAGCGGCCTTGCGACCGGCCCGGAATTCGCGGATCTCCCAGCCCCGTGATCGGGCAGTCTCCCGAAGGTCGGGATCCGGGTTCACCGCGACCGCGGTGCCCACCAACGAGAGCATCGGAATGTCGTTGGCTGAGTCGGAGTAGGCGGTGCAGCGCTGCAGGTCGAGCCCTTCCTTCACGGCTAACGCGCGCACCGCCTGCGCCTTTGCCGCGCCGTGCAGGATGTCGCCAACCAGCCGGCCGGTGTAAACACCGTCGACGGCCTCCGCGACGGTGCCCAGCGCACCAGTGAGATCGAGGCGGCGAGCGATGATCGTGGCCAGCTCCACCGGGGTCGCGGTGACCAGCCACACCCGCTGCCCAGCGTCGAGGTGCATCTTCGCCAGCGCCAGCGTCCCCGACCAGATCCGGTGGGCCATCAGCTCGTCGTAGATGTCCTCGCCAAGCTCGATGAACTGCCGAGTAGATCTACCAGCGACGAATGACAGCGCCCGCTCGCGACTGGTACGGATCTCCGCGAGGCTGAGCTCCTTGCCGAACACTCTGAACTTCAGTTGTTGCCACGTGAACGACGCCAGCGCACCGGACGGAAAGAACTTCCTGGCGGCCAGACCTTGCGCGAAATAGAAGATCGACGCGCCCCGCATCATGGTGTTATCGACGTCGAAGAAGGCGGCCGCAGTGAGGTCGGGGGGGACCGCCAGAGCAGCCTCCACCTCCGCGACGGCCAAGCCAACGAGGTTCACCTCGGCGGCGCCTTGGCCAGCGAGACTGGCCAGGACCGCTTTCTTCTTACGGATGTCCTGATGGCCGTCTCGATGGCCGTCCTGATCACACCGTCGTGGCACTGGATCCTGCCCTGATATCGGAGTGGGGTCCTTCCTCGTCACTCTTGCTCAAAGCGCCAAGCCGATCACAAGAGTGCCGTGATGACTTGCCCCGAGCAACCGAACAGTAAGGATCTACTCGACATACGGTGGGTGGAGCTGAGTTGACGACTATCCAGGAGGCAGCAACCGCGGCTGCAGAATCCACGGCGGCAGCGGAGCGGCGGGCTTCGGCGAATCATGGGCGGGGAAGGGCCGCCATGGCTCCGGTCGCAACGGCTCTGAGCCGGGCTGAGCCGGGTTCGGCAGAACACTACCCGGGCTTCGGGGGGTCGTGAGCCCGGACCGGTTCGAACCGGTCTGAGCGGGAACGGGAACCGGGTTCACCGACGGAGGACGAAGCAGCAGGTTAGGCGGCACGACCGCACTGGGTGGGCTTACCGCCGGCAGAGCTGGGACGCTCGGCAGTGGTACCGCCGCGGAGGTGCCGTCCACCGGGGCCGGCTTGCAGGCGTCCTTCGCGGGCAACAGACCCAGCTCATCACGGACGCCGGAGGTGATCGTGACGCAGTTGGACCGGTTGCTCAGCCCGGAAGCTCGCGCGACTACCCGGTCAAGCAGCGCGAGTGTGCTGTCAAGCCGGGAGCTGATGGGCGTTGGCAACGCGGCTCGCACCACCGCTAACCGGGTCTTCTGCTGCTCAGCCCAGGTGCGCAACGCGAGCAGGCTGCTGGGCTGGCCATGCAGGGCAAGGCCGGTGAGCAGCCGCGCACCCGCGGTGGCGTCTGAATCGAAGTCATCGAGGGCCCGGACGAACTTGCCCTGCCCCGCAGACCAGGTGCCGGCACTGTCGGCTTGGTTAGCCATGATCTCAATCTCGTTCACCCGATCGCCGGCGAACTCCAGGTGTTTCAGTGCCTTGGGCTGGTCCCCGAAAGTCAATCCGAGTTCGGCGGACTCGGCGGTGCGCTTAAAGGTGTACAGGGCATCACCGGGCACGGCATCGCGGGACAACAAGACGCTCATCCCAGACAGTGACATCGTCAGGCACAGCGCCGCGGCCGCTGCCACCACCACCCGTCCCCGGGTCTCGTCGGGAAGCCAGCGGCGACGCCGAGCGACCCGCAAGGGCAGGACGGGGCTGTTGCCTTCGTGAACCACCGACGAGAACTCCGCCAAGACGCGCTCGCGCATCCGGTCACGTTCCGCCGTGGTCGGGCCGACCGTTGCGCCAGCCTGGCGCAACGCCGCAACCACAGTCAGGTCACGCTGCAAGGTCCGGTCGGAGACGTCGCGGATACCGCTATCCACTGCGCGGGCGAAGTTGTCCTGCTCTTGCCCGTCGCTGCTCCGACCCCCGGATGTGCGCGTCGTACTCACCACCTTCGGACCCGTGGGCCGTGTCCCTCGGTGCAACGAGCGGTTATCCAGGTGGTTACGCCCAGGCGCGCAGTGTCGGCCGTGAATGTGCTAGTCATCGCAGCCCGTCCGGCAAGATCTGGGCCAGCCTGCGTACCGCGCGGTGTTGCAGTGCCTTGACGGCGCCCTCGTTGCGGCCCATCACGGCTGCGGTCTCCGAGACCGACAGGCCCTGCATGAATCGCAGCATGATGCACTCCTGCTGATCCCGGCCCAGTTGGGCGACGCAGCGCATGAGTTCGGCAGCGGTGGCCTCCTCGACCACCTCGTGCTCAGGGCCGCGGTCATCCGCGCTCGAGTCCAGAATGTCGGCGGTGGTCATCTCCAGCCGGTACCGGCTGGATTTGACGTGGTCGAGAACCAGGTTACGCGCGATGGTGACAAACCAGGCTCCGACATCGCGGCCCTGGTAGCTCACCGACGAGATCCGACGTAGCGCTCGCAGGAAGGTCTCACTGGTGAGGTCTTCGGCCAGGGGGCGGTCACTCACCCGGAACAAGATGAACCGGAAGACCACGTCGACATACCGGTCGTAAAGTTGGCCGAAGGCGTTCTGATCGCCCTGCTGGGCGGCCGCGACGAGTTCCCATGCGGCGGTGTCGACCTCTGGCCCCGCGTGCTCGATGCCAGCACCCTCCGCGGGTTGATCCACCTCCGCGGCGCCCGGCTCGGGCTTGCCCGGATGGGGTGTGCCCGACTCGGGCTTGCCCGGATGGGGTGTGCCCGACTCGGGCTTTCCCGGATGGGGGACCGGCTGGGTGCTGGGGCGGGCGAACTTCACGCGATCAGGCGTCGGCGTAACCGGCGCAGCTGTGGTCGGGGACCCTCCGCACGCCCGCGCGCGGTTGCGGATCGGTCCTGGGGTTCCGAGGACCATCTCGGTTGCGGCATGAGCCACTCCTCAGTTCGCTCGTGCCGACCGTTCGCGTCAACGGTCGCCTAAACGGGTCGCCTTAAGGCGTGCGGAAGCATACGACGGCGACACGCTACGCGGTGCACCTCCTAGGCTTCGGGCAGTAGGTCTGGTACTTGCCAACCGTGTTCCGCGGACAGAACGCACCAAACCAGGCCAGTTAGCTGCCGGTCTTTCCCCAGACCGCGGCTGGAGGCGGCTCCGGAGGCGGTGGCAAGCTGACGCCGATGAAGCATGAGGTGACGTTGCTGGTCCGTGCCCAGTGCCAGGCGTGTGTGACGGCCCGAGCGGACATCGCCCGGATCTGCGCCGAACTGGACGTTGCGTGGCACGCCAGCGACGTGGATGCGGACCCGCAGCTGCGGGCCGAGTACGGCGACCGGGTGCCGGTTATCCTCATCGACGGCCGGGAGCACGGCTTCTGGACAGTGGAGGAGCCGCGCCTGCGTCACGCTCTTACTCAGTGAAGACCATCACGATCTGATCTCCGATTGAACTTCTCACCCCGGCAAGCCGAACTGGCGGACATGACTAGGACCCGGTCGTCTCCCACCGCGGCTGCTCCTGCTTCATCGCCCCGGGTGTCCGCCCCGGTGGCAGCCCTGGTCGGCTTGCTGTCGATGGTCGCGGGGTTGGCGACCGGGCACCTGGTGGGCGGCTTCATCTCGCCGACCGCCTCGCCGTTCCTCGCGGTGGGCGCCAGCGCCATAGACCTGACCCCGCTGTGGCTCAAGGACTTCGCGGTCCGCGCATTCGGTAGCTACGACAAGGTGGTCCTGTTGTCGGGTATGGCCGCGGTGGTCGGACTGATCGCAGTGGTCGCCGGGCTGATCTCCCCGCGCTCCCGCACACCCGGCCTGGTGTTGATCGTGGTGCTCGGGGTGATTGCCAGTGTCGCGGTGCTGTCGCGTCCTACCGCGGGTTCGCTGGACGTGCTCGCCCCCTTGGTGGCGCTGATCGTCAGCGCGGGCACCTTCGCCTTCCTGCACCGCCTGGGTCTGCTCAGCCAACCTCAGACGGCCGGCGAGGTGGTGGGGATGCCTCGCCGGACGTTGCTGGCCGGCTCGGTGGCGGTCGCCGCGGGTGCCGGGATCGCTGCGGCCGGTGGCCAGCTGCTGGTTGGACGCAGTGGCCTCGAGGCCTCCCGCAAGGCGCTCGGACGGATCGGGCCCACCGTGACTGCCCCGCCGATCCCACCGGGGGCGGACTTCGCGGCCGACGGGTCACCGACCTTCATCACGCGCAACCCCGACTTCTACCGGGTAGACGTCAACCTCACGCTGCCGCAGCTGCGCACCGAGGACTGGAAGCTGCGCATTCACGGGATGGTCGACCGGGAAGTCACTCTCAACTGGTCTGAGCTGACGTCGCGTCCGTTGATCGAGCGCGCCGTGACGATGACGTGTGTGTCAAACGAGGTCGGCGGGCCCTACCTCTCCACCGCCAATTTCACCGGTGTGCTGCTGGCCGACATCCTCAAAGAGGCCGGCATGGCGCCTGGTGCCGATCAGGTGTACACCACCAGCGTTGATGGGTGGACCTGCGGCACCCCGACCGCGACGCTGGTCGACCCGGTCAGGCAGGCCATGTTGGTGATCGGGATGAACGGCGAGCCGTTGCCGATCGAGCATGGCTTCCCGGTCCGGATGCTCGTCCCTGGGCTGTACGGTTTCGTCTCCGGAACCAAGTGGATCACCGATATGGAAGTCACCACGTTCGACGCGAAGCGGGCCTACTGGCTGCAGCGCGGCTGGGGGCAACGGGCGCCGATCAAGACGATGTCCCGGATCGACAGCCCTGGGTCGTTCGAGCGGGTCAGCCCCAACACACCGATCACCGGGGTTGCCTGGGCGCAGACCAGAGGCATCGAAAAGGTGGAGGTACGCCTCGACCACGGACCGTGGCGCCCCGCCGAGCTGTCCACTGAGGTCAACGTGGACACCTGGCGGATGTTCCGGCTGCGGGGCCGGTGGGAACCCGGTGCCCACATTGCCGAGGTGCGTGCGACGGACAAGACCGGATACACCCAGACCGCGGACCGTGCCGCACCCATCCCCGACGGCGCGACCGGATGGCACTCGGTACAGTTCACCGTCCAATGAGCATCCGTCCAATGAGGACATACTGCTAACAGCGAGAATGTGTCCTATTCGTAATCTGCGAGCCGTGAACCAACCGCTTCGGGTTACCGAAGTAATACATGTGAGGCCCGGACCAGCCGGGCAGCCCGATGAGGAGTTGAAATCGAGTGAGGAAGATCCAGCGACTGGTCGCGGTCGGCGCTATGGCGGCTCTGACCGCCGTGGTCGGTGCATGTAGCAGCGGGCAGGGGCCGGCCACCGGAAGTCAAGCTTCCGCACCAGCCAGCGAGTCCGCTACCCCCACAGGGGAGGCCGGGGCCGCTTCGGGGGCGCAGACTGGCAGTGGCGTTACCAAGATCAGTGACATTTTCGGTCCGGCTTGCAGTCAGGTGCCCACGGAGGGTCCGGGCTCGGCCCAGGGCATGGTCAACGACCCGGTGGCCACCGCGGCCAGCCACAACCCGCTGCTGACCACCCTGACCAAGGCGGTGACCGCAGCCAACCTGGTCGACACGCTGAACAGCGCCCCGGCGATCACCGTGTTCGCCCCGGCTGACCCGGCATTCCAGGCTCTGGAGGCCCAGCACCCGGGCATCCTCAAGGAGCTGACCACCGCCCCGGACGTGGCTTCGCCGAACAGCCAGCTGGCCAAGATCCTGACCTACCACGTGGTCGGCACCCGCTACGACGCCGCGGGCCTCGTCCAGGCGGGCACGCTGGACAGTCTGGAAGGCGCCAAGCTCAAGATCGGTGGCACCGCGGCGGCGCCGACCGTCAACGGCGCGCCGGTGCTGTGCGGCAACATCCCCACCAAGAACGCCACGGTGTTCGTTATCGGGCAGGTGCTGTCCCTGCCGACGTCCTAGGCAAACCGCGCAGCTACTTAAAACGTCAGGGGCGGCTCCGGATGGGGTCGCCCCTGACGTATGTCCCAAACGTCCATTGTCGTCGGAACGCTACGGTTCATAACGATTTCGTATAGGTCGACTACGTAATCGTTTCGGCTGTCAGGTATCGGGAACACTCAATTCGTCATCCGTCTGGCATGACGCATGAACCCCGCCTGGCGGGATCACTGAAAGCAATGCAGGCGAGGCTGAAGACCAGCCAGCCAGCAGACGAGGAGATCGAGTGAGGAAGATCCAGCGACTGGCCGCGGTCGGCGCTATGGCGGCTCTGACCGCCGTGGTCGGCGCATGCAGCAACTCGCAGGGGCCGGCAACCAGCGGCCAACCTTCCAACGAGACACCGCCGTCGAGTGCGCAGGCTGCGCCCAATCCGGAGGCGGCAGCGCCTACCGGCAGTGGCGTTACCAAGATCAGCGATATCTTCGGTCCGGCATGCAGCCAGGTGCCCACGGAAGGCCCGGGCTCGTCCCAGGGCATGGTCAACGACCCGGTGGCCACCGCGGCCAGCCACAACCCGCTGCTGACCACCCTGACCAAGGCTGTGACCGCAGCCAATCTTGGCGACACCCTCAACAGCGCGCCCGCGCTGACCGTGTTCGCCCCATCCGACTCGGCGTTCCAGGCTTTGGAGGCCAAGAGCCCGGGCATTCTCAACCAGCTGACCACCGCCCCAGACGTGGCGGCCCCTAACGGCAAGCTGGCCAAGATCCTGACCTACCACGTGGTCGGCACCCGCTACGACGCGGCGACCCTCGTCCAAGCCGGCACGGTGGACAGTCTGGAAGGCGCCAAGGTCACGGTTGGCGGCACGGCGGCGGCACCGACTGTCAATGGTGCGCCGGTGTTGTGCGGCAACATCCCCACCAAGAACGCCACGGTGTTCGTCATCGGGCAGGTGCTGTCACCGCCGGCTTCGTAACGGCGCTATGCAGCTACTACCTGCTGCGGCTACCGGTCAGGGGCGGCTCCGCTATCGAGCCGCCCCTGACCCATGTCCTGGGCCAGCAAGATCGCGACTTTGTTCCTGCGTTCACAAGCGGCTACCGTGGACGCCTGGCAGGGCACCGCTACCAGCCCCGGAGCCGGTTCGCCAGTGGTCGAGAGGAAGGCGCGCGTGACGGTGCACGAGCACGGCAGGTACAGCACGGGGCTCGAAGATCTGCCGTACCGCTCTGTACCCGAGGCCGCGGTCGGCCGCCTCGCCGTCTACCTTCGGGTGCTCACCTCGATGATCGAACAAGGCGTGACCACGATGTCGAGCGAGGTGCTCGCCGGCGCCGCCGGGGTGAACTCCGCGACGCTGCGCAAGGACCTGTCCTATGTAGGTTCCTACGGCACCCGCGGGGTGGGCTATGACACCGCGCGGCTGGTAGAGCACATCGAGCGGCTGCTTGGGCTTACCCGGCACCACAGCATCGCCGTGGTCGGCATCGGCAACCTCGGTCATGCACTAGCCAACTACCCAGGATTCCCTGACCGCGGCTTCCCGGTCACGGCGCTGTTCGACCTCGATGAGGACCTGATCGGGGTCCCCGTCGGTGGGTTGCCCGTGGACCACGTCGACAGCATCCCGGCGGTGTGCGCTGAGCGCGAGGTGACCATCGGCGTGATCTGCACCCCGGTCGCCGCCGCGCAAGGGGTGTGTGACCTGCTTGTGGCCGGTGGCGTCCGGTGCATCCTCAACTTCGCCCCGGTCGTGCTGCTGGTGCCTGACGATGTCGAGGTTCGTCGAGTGGACCTCGCGGTGGAGCTGCAGATCCTGTCGTTTCACCAGGTCCGCCGGTGCGGTGGAAACGGCGTCGGACCGGTGGCCGAACCAATCGATCCGATCGCGGTGAGCCGATGAGTCTTCTGGTCGTCGGTCTGTCTCATCGCAGCGCGCCGGTCGGAGTGCTGGAGCGAGTCGCGGTGTCGGCCGCGGACGCCGGCAAGGTTCTGTGCCAGCTGCTTGCTCGCGAGAACGTTGCGGAGGCGCTGCTGCTGTCCACCTGCAACCGGGTCGAGGTTTATGCGGTGGTCGCGACCTTCCACGGTGGCCTCGCCGATATCACCGATGTGCTGGCGCGCCAGTCCGCGATCGTGCTGGACGAGCTGTCCGAACACCTCTACGTGCACTACGCGGCCGCCGGTGTGGAGCACCTGTTCTCGGTAGCAGCCGGGCTGGACTCGGTGGTCGTCGGCGAGCCGCAGATTCTCGGTCAGCTGCGCACCGCGTACGCCGGCGCGGAGCAAGCGGGCACGATTGGACGCACCCTGCATGAGGTGGTGCAGCCGGCGCTTCGGGTAGGCAAGAGGGTCCGCACCGAGACTGGTATCGGCGCCGCGGGTGCCTCTGTGGTCTCCGAAGCCCTGGCCGCTACGGCGGCTGCGCTGGCTGGTGTCGCGGGTCTGGACGGCGCGGGTGTAGACGGGACGGGTTTGGCCGGTCGGCGGGCGCTGGTGCTCGGTGCCGGTTCGATGGGCGCGCTGGCCGCGGCGCAGCTACGCCGGGCCGGGGTGGCCGAGATCGTGGTGGCCAACCGCACCCACGTCAGCGCGCAGCGGCTGGCCGCGCTGTGCCAGGCCGAGGGAACCCCCGCCCGGGCCGTCAGCCTGGACTGTGTGGCCGGCGCGTTGGCCGCGGTAGACGTGGTGATCTGCTGCACCGGCGCGACCGGCGCGGTGCTCAGCGTCGAGCAGATGAGCCACGCTCGGGTCCCGCTCGTGGTGTGCGATCTGGGGCTGCCCCGCAACGTCGAGCCCGGGGTGGGTGAGGTTCCCGGCGTGATCCTGCTGGACCTCAGCGCCGTGGCTCGCCGGCTGGAGCAGCGCGGTACGGGGTCCGACGCGGTCAGCACCGCGCACCGACTTGTCGCCCAGGAAGTGCGCCAATATCTGGCCGCCCAGCGCACCGCGGAGGTCACCCCGACGGTCGCAGCGCTACGCAAGCGAGCGGCTGAGGTGGTAGACGCCGAACTGCTGCGGCTGGACGGCCGGCTGCCGGGACTGGATGCCTCGGTGCGCGACGAGCTGGCCCGCAGTGTGCGTCGGGTGGTGGACAAGCTGTTGCACGCCCCCACCGTGCGGGTCAAGCAGCTCGCCGAGGCCGGTGGGGGCGAGGCCTACGCCGACGCGCTGCGCGAGCTGTTCGAGCTCGACCCGCAAGCGGCTGCCGCCATCGCCGCGCCGATCCGCCCATCGTCAACCGACGACCCATCCGGGCCTCGGTGATGGCCATGGCGCAACGATCGCCGTTGTTGCTGGGAGCCGGGAGCGGTGCGTTGGCACTCGCCCAGACCGACTGGGTGGCGCAGCGGTTGCGGGCTGCCGACGTTGCGGTCCGTGTCGTGCCGGTGCATACCGCCAGCGATGGCTACTCGGCGTTACGCTCGGCACTGGTCGGGGGCGAGGTCGATATCGCGGTGCACTCCTACAAGGATCTGCCAACCGCGGCGGATCCTCGCGTGGTGGTCGCCGCGGTACCGGAGCGCGCGGATCCGCGCGATGCGCTGGTGGCACGGGCCGGGATGGTGCTGGGTGAGTTGCCTGCCGGGGCAGTGCTCGGCACCGGATCACCCCGGCGGTGTGCGCAGCTGCGGGCGTTGGGCCTGGGACTGCGGACTGTGCCGATCCACGGCGACATCGACTCGCGGATCCGTCGCGTCGATGACGGCGAGGTCGATGGTGTGGTGATCGCCGCTGCCGGGCTGGCCCGTCTCGGCCGGACCGATCGCGCCACTGAATTACTCGACCCCTTGCAGATGTTGCCTGCGCCCGGGCAGGCAGCGCTGGCCTGCGAGTGCCGGGTCGATGACTTGGACACCGAGCATGTGCTGGGCACGGTGCTTGATGACGCTGGGGTGCGCGCCGCGGTCACCGCCGAGCGGGCGTTGCTCGCCTCGGTGGCGGCCGCCTGCATCGCTCCGGTGGGCGCGCTTGCCGATGTCGTCGAGGATCTCGATGACCAGGGGCGGGTTGTGCTGCGGCTGTTCCTGCGGGGAGCTGCAGCCACTGTGGACGATGGAATGCTCCGATCGTCGGCCACTGTGCCGTATTTCGATGGCCCGTATTCCGATGGGCCGTATTCCGATGGGGAGCCAACCGATGCCGAGAAGCTCGGCCGCCAGGTCGCGGCCGAGTTGCTGGACCTGGGTGCTGGCGCGCTGGGTGTGGACCCAGCGCTGCGCGGCCCAGGTCGCGGCCTGATGGGAAACGAGTAGGTAGATGAGCCGTGTCTGCAAGACCGCTGGACAGATTGCCTTTGTCGGTGCTGGTCCCGGTGACGCCGGGATGCTCACTGTGCGAGCGCAGCACCTGCTGAGCTGTGCCGAGTTGCTGGTGACCGACCCCGACGTGCCGCCCGACGTGCTCGCGCTGGCCGGCCCTAGCGCCGAGGTGCGCCCGGCGGTGGGAGAGCCCGGTGAGGTCGCCAAGGATCTGGTAGCCGAAGCCAACGTCGGCCGGGTCGTGGTACGCCTGGTATCCGGCGACCCGCTCACCGCCGACGCCGTAGTCGCCGAGGCGCTGGCCGTGGCGCGCACGTCGACACCGTTCGAGGTGGTGCCCGGGGTGCCGATGGGCACCGCGGTGCCGGCCTTCGCCGGGGTACCGCTGGGCTCCGGGCACACGGAGGCCGACGTCCGAGCGGGCGTTGACTGGGCGTCACTGGCCGCGGTATCGGGCCCGCTGGTGTTGCACGCCACCGCGTCACACCTGGCGGAGGCGGCCTCCGCGCTGGTCGAACACGGGCTGGCCCCGAACACCCCAGTGGCGATCACCGCCGCGGGCACCCTGCCCACTCAGCACACCGTGGAGACCACGCTGGCCTCGTTGAGCGGTGACATCGGAGAGCTCACCGGGCCGCTGGTGGTGACCGTCGGCTCGGTGGTAGGGCAGCGGACGAAGCTGTCCTGGTGGGAGTCCCGGGCACTGTATGGCTGGAAGGTGCTGGTGCCGCGGACCAAGGAGCAGGCCGGCGCGATGAGCGACCGGCTGGCCGTGCATGGCGCGGTGCCCGTGGAGGTCCCGACGATCTCGGTTGAACCGCCCCGGTCCCCGGCTCAGATGGAGCGCGCGGTCAAGGGGCTGGTCGACGGTCGCTACCAGTGGGTGGTGTTCACCTCCACCAACGCGGTCCGGGCGGTCTGGGACAAGTTTGCCGAGTTCGGGCTGGATGCCCGCGCCTTCGCCGGCGTGAAGATCGCCTGCGTGGGGGAAGCCACCGCGGAGCGGGTGCGCGCCATGGGGATCGTCCCCGAGCTGCTGCCCTCGGGTGACCAGTCCTCCGATGGGTTGCTGGCCGACTTCCCGCCCTTCGACGACATCCTCGACCCGGTGGACCGGGTGCTGCTGCCGCGCGCGGACATCGCGACCGAGACGTTGGCCGCTGGGCTGCGCGAGCGGGGCTGGGAGATCGACGACGTGACGGCCTACCGCACGGTGCGGGCCGCTCCACCACCCGCCGAAACCCGAGAAATGATCAAGACTGGTGGCTTCGACGCGGTGTGCTTCACGTCGTCGTCCACGGTGCGCAACCTGGTCGGTATCGCCGGCAAGCCGCATACTCGCACGATCGTCGCCTGCATCGGCCCAGCCACCGCCGAGACAGCGATCGAGTTCGGCCTCCGGGTGGACGTCCAACCCGAGGTTGCCCAAGTCGGCGCCCTGGTGGACGCCCTAGCCGAACACGCCGCCCAGCTCCGCGCAGCAGGAGCCCTCCCCCCACCCCGCAAGGCCAAAAACCGCCGCCGCTAGCGCTCGGTTTTCCGCCTTCTGGATGCAGACTGCTGTAAATCGGGCCGCGATTGCCGCGTTCTGCATCCAGAACGCGACGGGATGGGGACGTGATGCACCCGGTGAGTCGGCCGCGGCGGTTGCGGGGCACGGCGGTGATGCGGGGGTTGGTTCGGGAGACGACGGTTGTCGCGCGGCAGTTGGTGTTGCCGGTGTTCGTCAAGCAGGGGGCCACCGAGCCGCTGGCGATCCCGTCCATGCCTGGTGTGGTGCAACACACCCGGGACTCGCTGCGCAAGGCCGCGGCTGAGGCGGTGGAGGCCGGGCTGGGTGGGATCATGCTGTTCGGCGTGCCCGCCACCAGGGACGCCACCGGCTCCGGCGGGATCGACCCGGACGGGGTGCTCAACACCGCCTTGCGCGACGTCCGTGCCGAGGTCGGTGACGCCATCGTGATCATGGCTGAGACGTGTCTGGATGAGTTCACCGATCACGGGCATTGCGGGCTGCTGGACGCGTCCGGTCGGGTGGACAACGACGCGACGCTGACGGTGTACGGGCAGATGGCAGTCGCGCAGGCGCAGGCCGGGGCGCACCTGGTCGGGCCGAGCGGCATGATGGACGGTCAGGTCGGGGCGATCCGGGCGGCACTGGACGCAGCCGGTCACCAGGACACCGGGATCCTGGCCTACAGCGCCAAGTACGCCTCGGCGTTCTACGGGCCGTTTCGCGAGGCGGTGGACTCCCAGCTGCGCGGCGACCGGCTGACCTATCAGCAAGACCCTGCCAACGCGCGGGAGGCGCTGCGCGAGACCGCGCTGGATCTCGCCGAGGGCGCCGACATCGTGATGGTCAAACCCGCGATGTCCTACCTCGACGTGCTGCACTCAGTTGCCGAGATCTCCGACGTCCCAGTCGCCGCCTATCAGGTCTCCGGTGAGTACTCGATGGTCGAGGCGGCGGTGGCCCGCGGCTGGCTGGACCGGCAGCGCACCGTCCTGGAGACGCTGATTTCCATCCGCCGGGCCGGTGCTGATCTGGTGCTGACGTATTGGGCAATGCAGGCCGCCGGCTGGCTGCGCTGATCGCCATCCATCCAGGCCGCTGCGGAGTGGCTACGCCGCCCATGATCGCCGTTACTGAGACCTGACCGTTCAATTCTGCACAGCCGCGGCTCAGTTTCGACGATCATGAGCTCTGCTGGCTGATCCGGGCGACCAAATCGGTGACCTCGTCGAGGATTGATTCGAGCCGGGTTTGGACATCGTGGGCGGTGTAGCGCAGAACGGTGTACCCGTGCGCCACGAGCACGTTCTGCCGGGCACGATCGTCCTGGAAGGCGAGCCACGTGCCGTGGGTGCGGTAACCGTCCACTTCAAGGATCAGCCTCAGCGCCGGATCGAGGAAGTCCGCGATGTACCCGTGAACCGGCTCGTTGACGAGGAAGTTGGTAAGCCCGGCCGAGTACAGACCTTGGGCGAGCAGGCGCTCGGGCGCGGACGCCGCGCCAGGCACCAGCGATACCAGCTGCGCAGCGATGCGAGGTGAGCCGCGCAGCCCAAGATCTTCAAGGTACCGCATGCGAAGGGCACGTTCCGAGGTCAACGTCGCCGTGGCATGGTCGAGCAGGGCAGCGCACGCCGCGTCATCGAGCAGCGCAAGACAGTCAAAGACGGTGCGAGGCACGTCGGTGACCGGCAACCCGCCAACGGTGCTGCGCCGGGTGCGTGGTGTGTCTCGGCGAAACAGCCGCAGCCAGGGCGTGGGCGATGTGCGCACCATGCCCAGCGGTACCGTCAGGTGCACGACAGCAGGCTCATCGACTGCCATTTTCCACAGGTGGGCGGCGGCGAGATGGCTCACCACACCCTTCGGTTGCCAGAGGTGAGCGGCATGGGCTCGGGTGGCCAGCGACGGTGGCCCCATGGAGTACACCGCAGGCAGGATCCGCCGAAGTCGACTACGGCGTACCCAGGTGTCGATAGAGTTCGCGTTGACTCCACGCTCGCGTAGTTGCCCCCGACTCACTGCGCCGTGTTGGCGGCGAAGCAGTCGATCGATGTCCTGGTTTTGGGTCACGGTGACCACGTTGCCAGCGATCACTGACAGTCCCCGCGGGTCGGACCGGCCACGGCTGGTTGGGATCGGCCATAGCTGGTGGAGATCGCGCCATGATCGCTGGAACTGAGCGGTGGCCGTGCATTTCTGCACGGTTGCGCCTCAGTTTCGGCGATCATGACAAGCGCGCGATCATGACAAGCGCGCGATCATGACAAGCGCGGCCGAGTATCGTGCCGGTCAGGCAAGCCGCACCGGGGATGGCGGCTGGGTCGTGACAGGGTAGACGGGTGCGCTCCCGCCACCGTGTCCGAACCCTGGTCGCCCTCGGTCAGGTGATTGCTGCCCTGGTGCTGGGTGGGCTGGCCTGGTGGTGCTGGCACCGCGGCATCGTCCCGACCACCGTGCGCCGTGGCGTCGCGCTCAACCGTATCGAGGGACGTTGGTGGGCGGCCGCCGTCGGCGCGGTAACGCTGGCCGCAATCCTGTTGCTCGACGCCGGACGGCGGATCATGGTGGCAGCGTCGCGACGGCAATAGAGCTGATGGATACGATTGCGCCATGTCGTCCCGGGTTGCGAAGCGCGCTGCGCGCGCGAAGGCTTCCCTTCGGAAACGCCAGCTCGGCACGTGCGGTTGCTGGCACGCCCCTGCCTGCCATCGGACGTGACAGCTACCGAGTCGGTCCGGCTCTTCGAGCGGGCCTGCGCTGTGATCCCCGGCGGGGTGAACTCCCCGGTGCGGGCGTTCGGTGCGGTCGGCGGCACGCCGCGTTTCATGGTGCGCGCAGCGGGACCCTATCTGTGGGACGCCGACGGCAATCGATACGTCGATCTGGTCTCGTCGTGGGGGCCGATGATCCTGGGCCACGCGCACCCCGCGGTGGTGGAAGCGGTACAGGCAGCCGTCCCCCGGGGACTGTCCTTCGGCGCTCCCACCACCGGAGAGATCGAGCTCGCTGAGGAGATCGTGCGCCGGGTCGAGCCGGTTGAGCAGGTCCGCCTGGTCAACTCCGGCACCGAGGCGACGATGAGCGCGATCCGGCTGGCCCGGGGCGTCACGGGGCGCGCCGCGGTAGTCAAGTTCGCCGGGCATTACCACGGGCACGTTGACGCGCTGCTCGTCGCCGCCGGCTCCGGCGTCGCCACCTTCGGGTTGCCCAGCAGCCCGGGTGTCACCGGCGCGCAAGCCGCGGACACGATCGTGGCGCCCTACAACGACCTCGATGCTGTCCGTGCCCTGTTCGCCGAACGGGGCAACGAGATCGCCGCCGTCATCGCCGAGGCGGCAGCAGGGAACATGGGAGCGGTACCGCCCGATCCCGGATTCAATGCCGCATTGCGCGAGTTGTGCCACGCCCACGGTTCGCTGCTGATCCTGGACGAAGTGATGACCGGATTCCGGGTCTCGGCCGCCGGCTGGTTCGGGCTCGAGCACGTGCCGGCTGATCTCTACACCTTCGGCAAGGTGATGTCCGGCGGGTTGCCGGCGGCGGCGTTCGGCGGCTCCGCCGAGTTGATGTCCTACCTTGCCCCGGCCGGCCCGGTTTACCAGGCGGGCACGCTGTCCGGAAACCCGGTCGCGGTGGCCGCCGGCTTGGCCACGCTGCGGGCCTCCGACCGGGACGTTTACGCCAGACTGGATCTGGCGGCGACCCGGTTGGCCGGACTGCTCGATCAGGCATTGGACGCTGAGAGCGTGCCGCACCTGGTGCAGACGGCGGGTTCGATGCTCAGCGTGTTCTTCACCGGCACGTCCGGCGCGGCGGTGCGGGACTACGCGGGGGTGCAGGCCACCCAGATCTGGCGCTTCCCGGCGTTCTTCCACGCGCTGCTCGAGCACGGCGTCTACGCTCCGCCCAGCGCGTTCGAGTCCTGGTTCGTCTCCGCGGCACTCAACGAGGAGGCTTTCGGGGTGATCGCCGCGGCGCTGCCACATGCCGCCCGGGCCGCCGCTGCAGCCAGGCGACCAGGATGAGCCGCACTGTGGTTCACCTGCTGCGCCACGGCGAGGTGCACAATCCGGAGGGGATCCTCTACGGCCGGCTACCCGGCTTCGGGCTGTCCGACGTTGGCGTCGGCCAAGCCGAGAAAGTCGCCGTGCATCTCGCCGATCGCGACGTGGTGCACGTGGTCGCCTCGCCGTTGCTGCGGGCACAGCAGACCGCGGAGTCGATCGCCGCCCGACATGGGCTGGCGCTGGGCACCGACGAGGGGTTGATCGAGGCGACCAACGTGTTCGAGGGCGCCCGGGTCTCCGTCGGTGACGGATCGCTGCGCGACCCGCGGTCGTGGCTCAAGCTGCGTAACCCGTTCCGGCCGTCCTGGGGAGAGCCGTACCAGCAGATCGCGAACCGGATGCTCGCCGCGGCGCACCGGGCCCGCGACCGGGCCGCCGGGCACGAAGCGGTGTGCGTGTCGCATCAGCTGCCGATCTACACGTTGCGCCGGCATCTGGCTGGGCAGCGGCTCTGGCATGACCCGCGGCGCAGGCAGTGCGCGCTGGCGTCATTGACCAGCCTGGTGTTCGACGGTGACGCGTTGCTCGAAGTGCTCTACAGCCAGCCCGCCGGCTCCTCAGACCCGAGGGTGACCGGGGCATGAGGCGGGCGTTGTTGCTGCTCGCGTCGGTTTTCCTGGCTTTCCTGGTGGCTGGTTGCGCCACGGGCACTGATGCGGTAACCCACGGCGGCACCTTCGAATTCGTCACCCCAGGCGGGAAGACCGACATCTTCTACGATCCGCCGGCCAGCCGCGGCACTGTCAGCGACCTGTCCGGGGACAGCCTGACCGAACCTGGGACGACGGTGTCGCTGGCGCGCTACCCCGGCCAGGCGATGGTCCTCAACATCTGGGGCTCGTGGTGCGGGCCGTGCCGGTTCGAAGCCGGTGACCTGGTGCGGGTGGCTCGTGCCACATCGACTCAGCATGTGCAATTCATCGGGATCGACGTCCGGGACAGCCGGCAGGCCGGCGCGGACTTCTCCCGCGACTTCGGCCTCACCTACCCGTCGATCTTCGACCCGCCCGGTCGGACGTTGCTCGCGCTCAACGGTGTCCCCCGTTCAGTGGTGCCGCTGACCATCGTGCTCGACCGCCACCACCGGGTCGCCGCGGTGTTCCTGCACGCCATCCACGTGCAGGATCTGCAACCGGTGGTGCAGCGCATCGCGGGGGAGGCCTGAGCTCCTCTCCTGGCGTCCGTCTGGCGAGCAGCGCCGTCGTGTCCTGGCGGGGGTTGGTAGCCATTGAGAGCGCCCGCGCATGGGGTTGGTGGTACTTGAAGAGCTGCCTCGACCTACGCTGAGCGATGTGGGGCTCACCGAACTCGCCATCTCCGGGCCGCTGCTGCTGGCGGCGGTGTTGGCGGTGTTGGCCGGGGCGGTGAGTTTTGCCTCGCCGTGCGTGGTACCGCTGGTGCCCGGATACCTCGCGTACCTGACGGGGTTGGTCGGCGCTGAGGGCGCCGACCACAGCCGGGGGCGGGTGCTGGGCGCGGTCGCGCTGTTCGTGCTCGGATTCTCGGTGGTGTTCACCGCCAGCGTGGTGACGGTGCTCGGCATCGCCGACCGGCTGACCCTCAATGAGGCTGTCCTGCAGCGCGTCGGTGGTGTGATCACCATCGCGATGGGACTGGTGTTCGTCGGGATGGTCCCCAGGCTGCAGCGCGACCTGCGCGTGCACCCGCGACCAGGGCTGGGGCCCCGGCACATGCTCGGCGCCCCGCTGCTGGGCGCGGTATTCGGTCTTGGCTGGACGCCGTGCCTGGGGCCCACCCTGGCCGGGGTGATCGCGCTGGCCGTCGGCACCCCCGGCGGCGGCCTGGCTCGCGGAGTGCTGCTGGTCGTGGCCTACTGCATGGGATTAGGGGTTCCCTTCCTGCTGCTTGCTTTCGGTGCCCGGCGGGCGGTCCGGGCGATGTCCTGGCTGCGCGAGCACGTCCGCGGGGTCCAGCTGGCCGGTGGGGCGCTGCTCATCGCGGTCGGGCTGGCGCTGGTCACCGGGGTGTGGGCGGAGCTCATTGCCGTGCTCCAAGGGCCGGTCCGGGGTTTCGAGACGCCGATCTGATGGCCCGACTGACCCAGCTGATGGCGTTGGCTCGCAATACCTGGCGCGGGTTGACGAGCATGCGCACAGCGCTGGCGCTGCTGTTTCTTCTGGCGCTGGCCGCGCTGCCGGGGGCTCTGCTGCCGCAGTACTCGCTCAACGCTCAGCGGGTGCGGACCTATCGGGCGCAGCACCCGAGCTTGGCGCCGGTGCTGGACCGGCTGGGTTTCTTCGAAGTCTTCGCCAGCCCCTGGTTCGCCGCGATCTACCTGCTGCTGTTCGTCTCACTGGTGGGCTGCGTGGTGCCGCGCGGCATCGACTACGCGCGGCAGCTGGGCCGGGCGCCGGTGTCCACCCCCCGCAACCTCGCCCGGCTACCGCACCACGCTGCCGGGGAGTCCGCCAATACCCCTGCTGAGGTCATCGCAGCCGCACGGCGAAGGCTGCGTGGTTGGCGCATCGCCGAGGGGGAGGAGTCCGGCGGCGTCCGGACGCTGTCTGCCGAGCGCGGTTACCTGCGCGAAGCGGGCAATCTCGTCTTCCACTTCGCCCTGCTCGGGCTGCTGGTTTCCTTCGCGATCGGCAAGCTGGTCGGTTACGAGGGGCAGGTGATCGTGCTCGCCAACGGCTCACAGTTCTGCAACTCCGGCTCGCTGGCCTACGACTCGTTCCGCCCCGGCCGGACGGTCGACGGCACCGCGCTTACCCCGTTCTGCGTGCAAGTCAACGATTTCACACCGACTTACCTGCCCACTGGAGCGCCGCAGGACTACCGAGCCGCCATCACCTACCAGGGGCCCGACGACATCGCCTCCGGCAGGTGGCATCCCTACCTTTTGCAGGTCAACGACCCGTTGCGGATCGGCGGTACCCGGGTGTACCTGCTCGGCAACGGTTACGCGCCCCAGTTCACCGTCACCTTCCCGGACGGGCAGCAGCGCAGCGCCGTGGTGCAGTGGCCGCCGGTGGAGCTGGCCACCATGCTGTCGGAGGGCACCACCAAATTCGATCCACCCGGGATCACTGACGACGCGGCACGGCGTACCGGCCAGCTTGCGATCACCGGGCTGTTCGCACCGACCGCTGCATTTCGAGGTTCACTGCTGTCCTCGGCGTTTCCCGACATGCTTGATCCGGCTGTCGCGATCGACGTGCTCAAAGGCGATCTGGGCAACAACTCCGGCCGTGGCCAGTCGATCTTCTCAATCGATCAGTCCATGGTGGACTCGGGGCGCCTGAAGCAGGTGGCGCGGCAGAACCTGCGGCCCGGTCAGCAGCTCACCCTGCCCGACCGCACGGTGGTGCACTTCGACGGGGTCAGCCGCTTCGCGTCGCTGCAGGTGTCCTACGACCCGACGCAGCTCTGGGTGCTCGGCTTCGCGCTTCTCATCCTCGGTGGCCTTGGAACGTCCCTGATAGTCAAGCGCCGTCGATTGTGGGTGCGCGTCACACCGCCGGAACTCGCCGGTACCGTGGTCGAGCTGGGTGGGTTGGCCCGCACTGAGGCCGCCGGCTACGGCGAGGAATTCGAGCGGATCGCCGCTGACCTGCTGCCGCCCGCTCGGGCACAGCCACCGGTGCCTACCGTGGTATCCAAGGCTGCGATATCGAAGGACGGGAGATGAGCGAGTGCCGATCAACCCGGTGGTGGAGTACTACAGTGACGTCGCGTATGGCACGGCGCTGGTTCTCTATCTACTCGCGATGGTCCTGCACGCCGTCGAGTACTCAGCGAGTCGAATCCCGGTAGCCACCGCGGCGGGGCGGGGGGCAGGCGAGGGTAGCGGGGGCATCGCGACCCTAGCCCCTCCGCAAGACGAGCCACTTCGAGGAAAGCCCGAGCGGATCGGTCGGTCCGCGGTGGCGCTGACCGGGCTCGCGGTGCTGGTGCACGCCAGCTCGTTGGCACTGCGCGGGGCCGCGATCGGCCGCGTGCCCTGGGCCAACATGTACGAGTTCACCTCGGCGATCTGCTGCGTTGCGGTGACCTGCTGGCTGGTTGCGTTGTACCGCCAGCATAATGCCGCAACGTTGTTGCGGCGGCTGGGTGGGTTCGTGCTGCTGCCCGTTGTGGTGCTGATGTTCTTGGGCGGCACGGTCCTCTACGCGCAGGCCGCGCCGCTGATCCCGTCGCTGAACTCGTACTGGATCACCATCCATGTCTCCGCGGCCATCGCAGCCACGGGCATCCTGCTGGTCTCCGGAGTGGCCAGCGCGCTCTACTTGGTCGGCGCACCGGCCGGCTCGTGGATCGCCGCCCGGCTGCCCGATACCACCACCCTGGACCGGGTGGCTTACCGCACCGCGGTAGTCGCCTTCCCGATCTGGACTTTTGCGATCATCGCCGGCGCAATCTGGGCCGAGGCCGCGTGGGGCCACTATTGGGGTTGGGATCCTAAGGAAACGTGCGCTTTGGTCGCCTGGGTGGTGTATGCGGGCTACCTGCACGCCAGGGCGACGGCCGGATGGCGTGGTTCGCCGGCGGCGTGGATCAACGTTGTCGGCTTCGCGGTAATGCTGTTCAACTTGTTCTTCGTCAACATCGTCGTTGCCGGCTTGCACTCCTACGCCGGGCTGTAGACCCAGTAGCCCTGTAGACCTGGTAGCGACACTGTCCCTCATCGGAGGCAACTAGGTGTGATCGGACGACCCGACGAGCCCGCGAGCAGTGGCCCGTCCCGCCCGAATCAGGTTCGCGACCAGCCGGTGGACTCGTCGCACGACCTGTCCAGCGAGCAGTTACTCCGGCAGACTCGCAAAGCCCCGCGCTCTGGTTGGCGCCGGGCGCTGTTCGTCGCCTCTGGGGGCTCGGTCAATCTCGGGGAGAGCGCCGCTGAACTGAAGCGTGCGGAACTGACCGCCCGGATCAACCAACCGCTCAACGGTTGCTACAAGATCGCGATGCTGAGCCTGAAGGGCGGCGTCGGAAAAACCACGATCACCGCCACGCTGGGCTCGACGCTCGCGTCGCTGCGCGGTGACCGGGTGGTCGGGGTGGACGCCAATCCCGACCGGGGCACGCTGGCCCAGAAGATCCCGCTGGAGACCAGCGCCACGGTGCGGCACCTGCTCCGTGACGCCGACCGGATCCACCGCTACTCCGACATCCGGGCCTACACCTCGCAGAGCTCCAGCCGCCTCGAGATCCTCGCCAGTGAGCAGGATCCTGCGGTATCCGAGGCGTACAGCGAGGCTGACTACCGGCGCACGGTCAACGTGCTCGAGCGCTTCTACAACATCGTGCTCACCGACTGCGGGACCGGGCTGATGCACTCCGCGATGAAGGGCGTGCTGGATCTGGCGCACTCCCTGGTCATCGTCTCCTCCAGCTCGATCGATGGCGCACGTTCGGCGTCGGCCACCCTGGACTGGCTGGATGCGCATGGATACCGCGAGCTGGTCAGCCGATCAGTCGCCGTGATCAACTCGGTGCGGCCGACCGCGGGCAAGGTTGACCTGGAGCGGGTCGCCACGCACTTCGCTGCCCGCTGCCGATCGGTCTGCTGGATGCCCTTCGATGAGCATCTCGAAGAGGGCGGTGAGATCGACCTCGACCGCCTCGGGCACGGCGCCCGGCTCGCCGCGCTGGAGCTGGCGGCGACAGTCGCCGACGACTTCCCGCATGCGGTGACCTGGGCCAGCCGGTAGCGAGCGGGGTCAGCCTTCATCTCCGGGCTGCTGGCGCTTACGATTCAAGCCTCGGAGGAACTCCGGATCGTCATCTGGTGCAAGCACTGAGCGTGCGGCCGGGCGCGGCGGGCCCAAGGCCTTCCACAGCAGCCCGGCGATCCCAGCCACCCCGATCGCCGCCATCAGGTACAGCACGGCGGCCACCTCCTCCACGTCGCCACCCAGCGTAGTAGCGTCGCGGGAAGTCGGCGAACCTGTCACCCGGATGTCATCCGGCGGCCCGTCTGGAGGGACGATCCATCGGCGCCGGGGTGGTGAGGGAGGCGAGCAGTGCGCGCACCTCGGTTTCCCGGAACCGCCGGTGGCCGCCCGGAGTTCTGATTGAGCCGATCCGACCAGCGGAGGCCCACCGGGTGACCGTCTTGGGATCTACCCGGAACAATGCAGCTACCTCCCCCGGGGTGAGCAGGCGTTCGGTGGGCTGTGGCTGGGACATCGCGGGCCTCCCCAAGCTCGTCGACCTCACAGTCGGGATCTTCCGGAGTATCGTGACAGGTCACGCGCCAGGTACTCGAACGGTGCTGTAGAGGTAAAGCGCCGGTAATGGGATGAACCTGCCAAATCGGTGCCTCGACCGAGCGTCGGCGCTCCTCGTAGGTCTGGGCATCCCGAGGACACCGCTCACTCACTGCGACCATCGCCAGCGGGTCCAGACCGAGCATCACCGAACGTGAGCGAGTGTGGCCCCGGACTGCGGAACCAGTCAGGGGCCACACTCGCTGTGTCTTGCAGGACCGCTCGGCGTCGTCGTTACTTGAAGGTGTCCTTGACCTTCTCGCCAGCCTGCTTCAGGTTGCCCTTCGCCTGATCAGTCTTGCCCTCGGCCTTGAGCTCATCATCGCCGGTCGCCCTACCGGCGGCCTCTTTGCCCTCACCTTTGAGCTCTTCAGTTTTGTTCTGGGCTTTATCGGCAAGACCCATCGTTGTTCTCCTTCGCTAGTCATTCTCGGCCGGGCGGCGGGTTGCCGTCACCGAGATTCATCACGCCGACAGCAGCCGGTGGAAGAACTCGCGGTAGCGCTGGAAGCTCACTCGCAGGTCCTCGGTCGATGTCGGGTCGCCGGTCTGTCCGCGCGCGACGTTCTGGCGGATCTCTTCCAGCGTCCGGTCTACGAGCACGCTGGCCTCATGGACCGCACGCTGAGGGTCGTCGACGAACGTGCCCTGCACCTGTTGCCACTGGTCACGCAGGCCCGCCGGGTCATTGAGGAGTCCTACCCGCGCCGCGCTGCCATCAGCGACGGCCTCTGCGCTCGATCGGCCACGGACCTCACCAGCGGCAGCGTCGTCGACGCTGGGGTCATGCGCGGGGATGTCGTGCACGGGGATGTCGTGCGCTGGGGAGCCGTGCGCT
>QHBY01000339.1 GCA_003244245.1 Pseudonocardiales bacterium | reverse complement strand
CGCGAGATGTGCGGAACGTCAGGAGCACTTGCTCGACTGGTTCCATATCACCATGCGGATCACTGTGATGACCAACATGGTCAAGAGCCTCCGCTCCCCGCCACCAGACCCCGACCTCCCCTCATCGCCACCGGTGGACCTCGCCGCCGACCTCGGTAAACAGCTGAAGCGCCTCAAGTGGTTCCTCTGGCACGGCAACGTCTTCCGTGCCCTGCGGATCACCGGGGACTTGCTGGTCGACCTCGACGTTGAGGAGCCCAGCGTCTCCCAGGCCAAGTTGCTCAAGGCGGTGCGCGAGTTTGACGGCTACCTGCGAGCGAACACCGCCCGGATCCCCAACTACGGCGAGCGCCGCCGGGCCGGCGAGGCCATCTCCACCGCGTTCGTCGAATCCACGGTCAACCAGGTCATCAGCAAACGCATGGTCAAAAAACAACAGATGCGCTGGAGCCCCCGAGGAGCGCACCTCCTCCTCCAGGTACGCACCCGCGTCCTCAACGACACCCTCACCAACGACTACCAGCGCTGGTACCCCAGCTTCACCCACACCCCGCAAGCCGACGCGCTGGACGACCAGCTGGCGGCGGCATAGCTCTCCCACGGAATGTTCCGCTCTCCCGGATCGTGACCATCAGATGTCCGTGCGCGCCTTCGTGAGCAGTTGCCGGGTGTGGTCGGGGGTGTGGGCGTCACGGTGATCCGGTCGAAAACCCTGCTGTACAGCTTGCACGTGCATTGACCCCTGTGTAGGGCCCGTGCTACCTTTCTCGTCACGGCCTGCACGTGCAGATGCACGCACAGAGCGGGGACGGTGACCATGGCGGCGACGGTTTCAACGGCATGTCGGTCACACGATTCCGCTGGTGTGAGATGACGAAGGAGTAAGCGCGGCAGTCAGCTCCGCAATTGTGGAGGCCGCAGCATTGATAGTGGCGAAATTTGCGTTGTGCATTCTCGTGGTCCGAGTGGCCTAGCGTTGATCTTCACCGGCGGTGAGGTGGTTGCTCTCCTGGTTGGCGTCAAGGATGGCGAGTTCGACGACGTCGCAGCTGAGCCGGCTTCCAGCGCCGGGGTGTGGTTGGGCGGCTGGCACGCCCGAATAATGCGCAACGGGTCACCTTCGAGCAGCGGGATGCGAGAAGATGCACGAACCGAGAATCCGAGCAACGTTAGTCTTTTGGTTCACCTGTGACTTGGACCGCATGGATCACGCGATCAGCGACGACGACATGGCGGTCGGATTGTCGATGGGCGCGGGCCGATACGCTGCGCTGTGTGGCAGCACGGTGTGTGCCGCATCGTTGATGTGCCCACCGGGTCGGCGTTGTCCGTCGTGCCAGGTCATCGTGCAGCGAATCAACTGCGCATCGCTGCCCCACAAGGCCGGAGTTCTCGCTCGGTTGCGCGGCCGTGGCCGTGGCATGACGCAACAGATCGCCACGCTGTCATAGCGTCGTTGTCCGGACGGTGGGGGTGAATCCGGCAGGGTCGCTACCGGTGTTGTCGCCCCCGAGCACGGGCGCCCGGCCGCCTCCAGCACACGGGCGAGAGCGGGGAAGGGGAACACCATGAGCGCCCCCGGTCCCGCCGTGCTCCGGCCAGTCGTTGACGCACCACGCGTTGCTGTAGAGGTCTGAGGGGGAATTTCTCTCGGGCACTGTTCCCTGCATTCGGGATGGTCGGGAATGCGGCAACCCGCTCAGGATCGCGACCACGGCCGTAATTCGGGTTGGCTGCGGGCGGCGCTGGGTGGTGGGTGCACGGCGTGCTCGGCGGCAGCGGTGACGGTGACGGTGGGATCCACCCGGCACACCAACCGCAGGGGCGCCTGCCGGTGCACGGTGTAGGCCGAGCCGCCGCGGCCCGCACCCATCTGGTGACGTGCCCTCCTGGCCGACACTGCGCGCGGCCCTGGCGGGCCGTGCTCGGGCGACCCGGAAGGACCCAGAAGACGGCGACGCACGCCCGCCGGACAGAAGTCCGGATAGAAGTACAGCTGAGCCAAACCGCGGGCGCTCGCCGCCCCGCACCCCGGTAGATCTCCGGGATCGCCTAATGGGGTAACCGCTGCGGACGCGAGGGGGCCCCTCGTGCCATCCCGTCGACCTCCCGAAGGGCTACCACATCGGGGCCTACCGTGGGTCGGCACCCCCTGGTAGGCTCCCTGCCAGCGCTCATGGCCCGCCGCCCGCTTCGAGGGACTACGGGTCGTGCGCGGTGTCGCCCCAGACCCAGGTGGCTGATCAGTGTCGGTGTCAGCCCTGGGAGGTCACATGACAGTTGGCTATCAGCGCGCACGGCGGGGAGCTGTCGCCGCACAGCGGGGAGCTGTCCCCAGCGGCGTGTCACCGGTCAGCGTCAGCGCTTCCCCCGGTGCTCGTGTCGTGGTACTCGATACGGTCATCAGCGCCGGGTTCGCCCACCGGCTTCAAGCGTGCTCCGCGGCATCGGATGCCATCTGGCGTGACGGTTGGCTGGCGTGTCGCACCGATGGGGAGCGTGGTGCGTGGATCGAGCGCTATGCGGACTATTTGGAGGACCGGCTGGACGGCTGAACCGTCCGGTGTTGACCCCGATGCATCTTCCCCACGGTTTGATCACTGCGACGGCAGCGGCCGCGGTCACGGCGCGCTGCCGGGCCGGTGTCCTTCCGCCTGTCCGCCGAGGGGTGTGTGCATCGTTACGGGGGGCGACAACGACGGTACCGGCGCGCTTACCGATGGTCGGACGCGACGGAGCTGGAGTTGGTTACCTGCCTGGCGTTACGTCGCCATCTGATCCAACAACATGAGTACGGCGTCTGTAGCGAGAACCTGGCGCGGTCCCTCACCGGGGCACCATCGGGCCTGGAGCGGGCGGGGGGCAGTAGGCCGTGAGGGGGGCCACCCGGGCCGACCGGGTGTGGGGTGTGGTGAGCGCCCACGCCGATGCACTCGGCGTCCCAGTGTCGTTGCGCTCGCTGTGTCAGGCGGCTGCGGCCCGGTTGCCGGTCAGCGGTGTAGCGGTATCGGTGCGGGGTGGCCTGATGGTCTCCGAGGCGCTCTGCGCCAGCGGACCGCTGAGCCGGGAGCTAGAGGAGCTGCAGCTCACGGTGGGTGAGGGCCCGTCGTTGGAGGTGTTGGCGGGTGGCCGGTCGGTGCTGGTGGGTGAGCTGGACTCAGTTGAGCAGCAGGCTCGTTGGCCGTTGTTCGCCCCGGCGGCCGTCGAGGCCGGGGCCCGGGCGCTGTTCGCGTTACCGCTGCGTGTCGGTGCCATCCGCGGTGGAGTCTTCGTGCTGTACTGCGACTGCCCGGGGTGGTTGCCGGGCGAGGAGCTGGCTGAGGCGTGGGTATTCGCCGAGTTCGCCCTGCGGCTGTTACTCGATGAGCAAGCCGGCATCGACTCCCAGGAGGGCTA
>QHBY01000338.1 GCA_003244245.1 Pseudonocardiales bacterium | reverse complement strand
GGCCGTCTCCGCGGGATAAAGCGCGAGCGCCTTGAGCACGTCGCGGAAATTCATACCGGCCGCTTTTACTTCGATCACCACCTGACCCGGACCGCACGGCGGGAGAGCGAAAGGGACGAGACGCAGCGAACTGAGCAGACCGCGCTCGAGGGATTCAAGGCGTAAAGGCACTGAAGGATCCAGCAGCTCTTCACGGCGCGACAAACCACGACCGATACGCCGGACGTAACGAGCCTCGCCGCGGAAGGCGACTTCAGTTTCGGCGTCGTTGCGCAACAGTTCGTCCCAAAGCAGGACTTCGTCCGAGGCCGAGGCCGCGGGCAGGAGGTCAATGCTGCGGCAGGTAAGGTTCGGAAATTCGTTCGCCGCTACGCGCAGTAAGCCGATTACTGGCGCCTGCGCGGTCGCGACAACGTGATCGCGCCCGACTGGCTGCGCGCCGCGCGTGACCAAATCAAGGCGTAGCTTCACCGTCGATCCAAGGATTTCCAGGGACTGAATGAGGTGCAACAGAGCGTCGCTGCCGAACATGCTGGCGTCCTCGCCGGACCCCGGAGCACTTTCGTCCAAACTCCACAAGAAAACGATCCGCTCCGGAGGCTCTTCGACACATGTCTCGAGCAACTGCTTCCAGTCTTCAGGGGCCTCGGCGCGAAGGGTGAATGCGTCGTTTTCCTTCGTCGCGAAAGCTTCGCCACGACGCGCCATCCGGCAATGAACACCGGCAGCCCGCAGTTGCCTGACGAGTCGGTCGCCAATCCCGGATGCATCCGCGAAGACGAGCCAGGATTTTTCCACCGGCGTCTCCGCCGCGGCAGGCGGCGTCGATCCTTCCGGTTCGATCCATGGCTTGCGCGCCATCAGGCCAATGAGGCTTTCGCCGCCTTGCGAGTGGACCAGCCCAGGCAAGGATGCGGTCTCGCTGAAGCCCGACTCGCGCAGCGCTTCCTCCCACTGCGGACGTTGCAACAGCGGATGGTCGGGACGTAAATCGCGATCGGTGAAACGCCACCAGCCGCTGGTCAAACCGAAGACCGCGTTCAACCACAAGTGCGGGGTTGCGACATCGACGAACAACAAACTGCCGCCGGGCACTAGAAGATCACGCAAGTTGCGTAGCGCGCCGCGCACATCGCTCACCGCGTGGACGACGTTGGTCCCGATGATGAGGTCGAAAGTGCCCGCTTCGAAGTCCTGCTCCCGGGCGAGCTTTTCCAGGTCGAATGTCTTGTATTCGACCTCGGGAAATGCCGCCAGTTTCTGGCGCGCTGCGGGAAAGAACACTCCGGACACGTCGCTAAAGACATAGGAGTGCAGTCCGCGCTCCATCATCGGCAGCACCTGTGAGGCCAGTCCACCGGTGCCGGCGCCGATCTCGAGGATGCGCAAACCGCGTCCCTCGGGAAGCTCGCGCGCGACCTCCTCGACGGCGGCCGCGATGGCCGCGAGCCAGGGACTGGTAACGAGGCCGTCGCCGTAAAATTGATCGAGATGCTCTGGCCCGTCGCTGTTGAAGAGAACCTGGACCGCGTCCTTCTCCCCTCGAAGAATCGGGCCGAGTTCCGCGCAGCTCGCCGCGGAAAGCAGGGCCTCCTGCAGATGGCCCGGGTGAATCGTGATGCCCTCGTGAAACAACCGCGGCGCGTCCTCCGCCGTGCTCAGAAAAGCCGGGGTTGGCCGATAGCCGCCGCCTTCCTCGATCAACATCTGGCCCTGCACCAGGCTCGCCATCAGTTGCGCGAACGCCGGTCGCATCGCTGCTGCGACTCCGAGCGAGTCCGCTGTGAAAATTTTGTCCGGGCAGGTCTGGGCCCCCATTTCGCGCAGCCCGCGCGCGACGTGAGCGGCAGTCAGTTCGTCTCCAGTCGCGGTGGCTGATTGCAGAGCGCTCCGCCCACGCAGGTCGAAGACTTCATCCAGCGCCTCCTGCGCCACTTCCTGCAGACGGGCCAGAGGCAGCGGCGCGTGTTGTGCACGTCGGGCCGGTGCGTCGGTTTTTTCCCAGCCGACGTGATAGATCAGATCGCGACCCTTGCCGGTCCGGCCGGAGCGACGCGCGCCTTCCACGCTTATCGCCCGGAAGCCATCGATCCGGACGCAAGGCTGGCCCGCCTCGTCATAGAGGTCGATGCCGCCCTCGAAAAATTCGTCGTTAGCCTGTGTCACCTCGGTGCGCACAAAACCGGCGGCGCCGGGTGAGCGCAGGAACAAAATCCGCGCGAACCGCACCGGAAGCCGAAGTCCTGCGGCAAGCCCTTCCACCCTGGCCGCGCCGGCGAGAAAGATTTGCAGCGCGCCATCGCAAAGAACCGGATGGAGAGAATAATTGCCCGCCCGGCGAGGGATCGCATCGGTGAGAGAAACACGCCCCGCCGATCGTCCGGCGCCCGCCGAGAGGTCGCGGACTGGCCGGAACTCTTCGCCGTAGTGCAGGCCGAGATCGCTCATCTGACTGTAGAAAGTCACGCGATTTACCTTTTCCGATGCCGGCCGGGAAGCGCTTTCCCAGGTCGAGGCTGCGAAGGGCGATTCGGTACGCTCGCCGCGCATCGAGCCCACGACGTGCACCGACCAGGAGGCGGCACTTTCAAAACGGCTCTGAATCGCGAAGGTGCGCTCGCTTGGTTCGTAGGAGAGTTCGAGCAGAAGCCCGGAGGGCGACTCGGGCAGGATAAGCGGTTTGCGGATTTCGAAATCCTCGACCGCAAATGGCTTTCCTTCGAACCATTGCGTGCCGGCTTCGAGCACCATCTCGACGAAGCCAGCCGCAGGGAAGACGACAAGGTTTTCGACGCGGTGATCCTTCAGAAAAGCCATGTGCCGGCTGTCGAGCCGGGCGGTCCACGTGGGCGTCGCGCGCGGCAGCTTCAAATCGAGTAATCCACGACCACCGGGTGCCAGCCTTGCCTCGCGGGAATCGCTCGCTTCGTGCCACTGGCGGCTCTTGTCCCAGGAATAGGAGGGCAGTGAGAGCAACCGCCGAGAGGGCGTGAGGGCCGCAAAGTCGAGCGTCACCCCGGCGAGGTGGAGATCGAGCGCCGTCTCCAGCAATGACTCGTGCTCGCGCTCGCGGCGAGTCGAAGAGAGGACGATTCCTTTGTCACCGCGATCCGCAAGGCTTTCCTGAATGGACCGGACCAGGGCCGGGTGCGCGCCGATTTCCAGCCAGGCGTCCGCGCCAAATTCTGAGAGCGAGGCGATCGCTTTGGCAAATTCCACCGGTTCGCGCACGCCTTCCGCCCAGTGCGCGGCGTCGCAGATTGTTCCAGTAATTCGCTCGCCGCTGACGGTGCTGAAGAACGGCACCGTTTCGGCCCGGGGACACAAACCGGACAGCGCGTCGCGGAGCGCGTCGGCCGCGGGTTGCATCAACGCGTGATGGAAAGGCAGACTCGTTTGCAGGAATCGAGCGAAAATTTCTTTCGCCTCCAGCTCGGCGGCGATGGCTTTGAGCGAATTTCGCAGTCCAGAAAGCGTGACCGAACACGGGGCATTGAACGCGGCGATGCTGACGTTTCGATCATGCCGCGCGATGACCGCATGCGCTTCGTAGGTGTTCAGACCAACAGCGAGCATTCCGCCACCCGACGGCGCGTAATCCTGCATGCAGCGTCCGCGATGCACGATGACCTCGGCTCCCTGTTCCAGGGTGAGAATTCCGGCCACACAAGCCGCGGCATCTTCGCCCACACTGTGGCCGACGATGGCGGCGGGCTGCACGCCCCACGATTTCCAAAGTTCCGCCAACGCCATCTGCATGGCGAAAATCGCGGGCTGCGAAATCTCCGGACGCTGAATGCGCGACTCGGCTTCCGGGCGTGCCAGTTCCTCCAATAATGAAAACCGCGCGAACGGACGCATTGCTTCGGCGCAGGCTTCGATCGTCCTCCGGAAAACCGGTTCGTGCCGCATAAGCTCGCGACCCATGCCCCACCATTGCGGACCCTGGCCGCTCATGACGAAGACGACGCGAGCCGCCCTTTCCAATCGCGGGGTGAAGGCGGTGCGCAACTTCGGTCCCGATTGCCCAGTGGAGAAAGCGACCAGTTCCTGCGCCAGTTCCGGGACTGAACGTGCGGTCAGCGCGAGGCGGTGTGAGTGCTGATTGCGTCGCGCGCCGAGCGTGTAGGTGAGGTCGGGGAGCTGCGGTGAGACGGACTTACCGTTTAACTTCACCTGATCTTCCAACCACGTGCCCAATTCGAGCGCGGACTTTTGGAGTGCCTCTTCGGACCGGGCGGAAAGCATCACCGGCCAGGCGCGATCCAGCGGCGCGTCGAAATGAGTCGGCTTCGGCAAGGCAGGCGCTTCCGCGAGAATGACATGGGCGTTGGCTCCGCCGAACCCGAACGAATTAATGCCCGCCATGCGCACACCGTCCGTCGCTGGAAAGGGTTCGCTGGCCACCGGTACCCGCAACTTCAAGGCAGCGAAGTCGATGTTGGGATTGGGCTTGTGAAAATGCAAATTCGGCGGGATGAGCCGGTGCTTTAGGACCAGCGCGGTCTTGATCAAGCCCGCTACCCCGGCCGCGGTTTCCAAGTGACCGAGATTCGTTTTCGCCGAACCGATGACGAGAGCGTTCTTCTCCGTGCGTCCTCCGCAGAGTGCTTCCGAAAGGGCATGCGCTTCGATCGGATCGCCGACAGCCGTGCCGGTGCCGTGCGCTTCGACATATCCTATCTGCGCGGGATCGATCCTCGCGTTCGCGCAGGCGTCGCGTACGAGTCGCGTCTGCGCCTCGGTGCTGGGCAGAGAAATGCCGTTGGTGTGGCCATCCTGATTGACCGCCGAGCCGACGATCACCGCGTAAATCGGATCGCCATCCGCCACGGCGTCGGAAAGGCGCTTGAGCAGCACCATGCCCGCGCCTTCGCTGCGCACGAAGCCGTTGGCCGAGGCGTCGAACGCCTTGCATTTGCCGTCGGGCGAGAGCATCCCGGCCTGGGA
>QHBY01000337.1 GCA_003244245.1 Pseudonocardiales bacterium | reverse complement strand
CAGCACCCCCACCGCGACCGCCAACGCCGGCAGCGGCCGTTGCTTCGCCGCGACGATCAACGGCTCGATGCGCGCAGCCACCGGCGGCGGGAGCTTGCCCAGCCCCTGTTCGATCAGGTCCTCGGCGTGCTGCGCCACCTCGGCCGCCTTGGCTTGGAGTGCTTCGGTGCCCTCAAGGACCTGCTCGGTGACCTCTTCGGCCTTGGCTTGCACCTGCTGCTTGACTTCTTCGGTCTTGACTTGCACGGTTTCCTTGACACGGGCTGGCACGTCGACCTTGTGGGCTAACGCTTCGACGGTGTCGCCGAGTTGCTCGCGGGTACGTTCGATGTCCTGGCGTATCTCTTCCTCGCGTGACGAGGTAGTCATCGGTGCATCCCTTCCTTAATGGTGTTGATGTCGGCTTTGACGCTGGCCGACGCCTCCTCAGGCACCAGTGGACCCGCCCGTTGGACCTGTTTCTTCCCGACCAGGGCGAGCGCACCCGCCACCCCCAGCACGGCCACCCCAACGATCAGCGCCGCCAACCAGGCCACGAGCTGGGTAGCCAGCCCCAGAATCAGGGCAGCGACCAGTGCCGCACCGCCGTAGAAGGCCACCACACCAGCACCACCGACCAGGCCAGCACCAACACCGAGGCGCTTACCCTTGTGCTGAAGCTCGGTGGCGGCCAGGCGCATCTCATCACGCACCAGCCGGGTGATTTGTTCGGTCGCGTCACTGACCAACTGCCCGACCGGACGGTCCTGAGGGCCCCGCACCGGTAATCCACCAGCATCCTCAGACATGATCAGTCCTTCCAGTCGCTCATGCCTCCCTATACCCCGCAGCTGTGCTAATCAACCGAGCGTGACAGGCGGAGCATCTTTTTCCTTCAGGGCGCGTGTGTCACGCGGCGGCAGGAACGGTTCCTGTTCTGCTGGTTGGCCGGCTTCGATGCGTTGACCCCGGGCCAACTCGGCGTCGAGCTCCGCGCCCAGCAGGATCGCGATATTGGAGATCCACAACCACACCAGGAAACCGATCACCCCACCCAACGAACCGTAAATCTTGTTGTACGAACCGAAATTGCCCACGTAGAACGCGAACCCGGCCGAGGCCAAAGCCCAGACCACCACGGCGAGCACCCCACCCGGGGTCAGCCAACGGAACCCGGGCTGTTTCACGTTGGGAGACGCCCAGTACAGCAAGGCGAACGCCAGGCTCACCAACACGACGAGCACGGGCCACTTCGCGATGCTCCACACCAGCACCCCGGTAGAGCCGATCCCCAGCAGGTGCCCCGCTCGATCAGCGACCGCACCGCTTGCGACTACCCCCACCGCGGACACGGCCAGCAGCAGCACCACACCGAGGGTCAGACCCAGCCGTAGCGGCACCGTCTTCCACACCGGGCGTCCTTCGGGCACCTCATAGATGGCGTTCGAGGCTCGCATGAACGCCCCGATGTACCCCGAGGCCGACCACAACGCACCGGCAAGACCGATGATTGCCAACGGCCCGGCCAGGCTCTGGGAATGTTGCAGTTCCCTGATCGCGGAGACCAGGACGTCCCGGCCCTGGCCGGGGACCATAGTGTTGATGTTGTCAACCAGTGTCTGGGTCGCCGAGGGACCCAACAGACCCAACACCGCCATGAGCACGATCACCGCGGGAAAGATCGACAGAACACTGTAGTAGGTCAGCGCTGCGGCCCAATCGAAAAGACTACCCTCACTGAACTCGCGCACCGTGCGCTTGAGCACCGCCCACCATGAACGCTTGGAAAGCTCGGTAGGGCCCTCCGGTCCACCACCCGCGGCACGTCCAGAAGCCACGTCGTCACGCTCGGGTGTGCCCTGTCCCACCATGTCCACCGCCCTCCCTGCCAGCGCCGGCCGATCGTCTCCGAAGTACCCGGCAGGACCGGACAACACACCCAACCAGACACACCAGCCTAGGTAGACCACGACACGCGACAACGGGCTACAGCGCTCAAACGCGACTCACCGATCGCCACTGCCCCTGGTCCGCTCCGAGGCACTCGCCGACGCGACACGGGATACCCGCTTTCGCCCCCACCGTGCGTCAGGCCCCACCTCGCGAGCCTAAGCGCGCCATTAGGGCCGGTCAGCCCACGGCAACAGCCCGAATACCCGGACCGGCGAGAGCACGTCGAAGCGTATCGGCCGCGCACGGGGTGCGGCCTTCCACGCTGGGACTCACAGATGATCACCGTCACCCGCTGACGTCCGGGTGAACGACCTCTCAC
>QHBY01000336.1 GCA_003244245.1 Pseudonocardiales bacterium | reverse complement strand
CGCTTCACACCAGCCACCTAGACCCGCTCCGGACTGATCAGTACCTCTACACGGCTGGAGGATCGTGGTGGCGAGCCATGCGGTAGCGGCACGAGTCAACCGCCGCCTTGGCAGTTGTCCTCAGCAGCCCCTCCTGCCTCACGGGGGAAGTGTGTTGATCCGTGACCGATGTGCCGGAGACGGTAACTTGGGTGAGATGTTGCCGCGGGTGGCACCTCCCCATACTGCGACGGTCCTTCTCCCAGAGACCACGGACAGTGACTGCACGGGAGTGGGGCTGCCCACCATCGGTACAGGCCATATTTCAGGACAGTCGCAGGGTGCGGGTGGCCAGCAGACCAGCGCCCGTGGCCCAGATAAGCAGCACCCCCAGCGCGCTCCACGGGGTCGTGCCCTCGACCAGCGCGGCGTGCAGGCCCTCGGCCAGCGCGCCGGAGGGCAGTGCGGCGGCGATCGTGGACAGCGGTCCGGGCAAGGTGTGGATAGACAGCACGATGCCCCCCGCCACGACGAGCAGCAACCAGACCATGTTCGCCACCGCCAGCACCACCTCGGCCCGAAGCGCCCCCCCGAGGAGCACCCCGAGCGCGCCGAAGGCCGCCGTGCCGGCAAGGATCAGCAACACCGCGGGCGCCAGACCCGCCGCCCGCGGATGCCACTTCAATGCCGCGGCCACCGAGCCGAGCACCACCAGCTGCACCAGCACCACCCCGAGCACCGCGAGCATCCGGCCGGCAACCAAAGACCAGCGCGGCAGCGCGGTGGCGGCTAACCGTTTGAGCACCCCGTAGCGGCGGTCGAAGCCGAGTGCGATTGCTTGCCCAGTGAAAGCGGTGGACATCACAGCCAGCGCCAGAACCCGCGGGGTGACGTTGTCCACTCGCGGATTGGGCAGCGGAACCACGTTCAGCAGGGTGAATCCGACCAGTATGCCCAGCGGGATGAGCAGGGTAAGCAGCACCTGCTCCCCGTTTCGCAGAGTGAGCACGAACTCGGTGCGCGCCTGGGTTATCAGCATCCGCGATAACCGACCACGGCCTGGTGCGGGCGCGAAAGTACCGGGGGAGAAGCTGGTCACGGCCGCAGCTCCCGTCCGGTGAGTTCGAGGAACACGTCTTCCAGGCTGCGCCTGGACACCCGCAGGTCCTCGGCGAATACACCCTGCCGGGCGCACCACGCTGTCACGGTGGCCATCACCTGCGGGTCGATCAAGCCCTCGACGAGGTACCCACCGGGGCGCGGTTCACTGGCCCGGCAAGCAGCGGGCAACGCGGTGCACAGCGCGCCGAGGTCCAAGCCGGCTCGGGCCCCGAACCGCAGCTGCCGCTCGGTACGATCGGAGGTGAGCTCAGCAGGGCTGCCCTGAGCCACAACCCGGCCATGGTCGATGATCACCACTTGGTCGGCCAGCGCTTCGGCCTCTTCCATCAAGTGAGTGGTAAACAGCACGCTGACGCCGTCTGCCCGCAACCTGCTGATGATGTCCCAGACCAGCCGTCGGGCCTGCGGGTCCATGCCGGCCGTGGGCTCATCGAGGAATACCACCTCCGGCCGGCCGACCAACGCGCAGGCCAGCGCCAGCCGCTGCTGCTGGCCGCCCGACAGACGTTTATAGGGCACCCGCGAGACGCTGGCGAGCCCGAGCACGTCGAGCAGCCACCCGACGTCCAGCGGCCGTGCCGCGCAGACCGCCACCAGACCGAGCATCTCGGCGGCCCGCACGCCCGGGTAGGCCCCGCCGCCTTGAGGCATCACCCCGACTCGGGGACGAAGCGCGGCACTGTCGGCGATCGGATCCAGACCCAGGACGCGGACCACCCCGGCATTCGGGCGTAGGAAACCTTCGCACACCTCGACGGTGGTGGTCTTGCCTGCGCCGTTCGGTCCCAGCAGGGCCAGCACCGTGGCGGGCGGCACCCGTAGGTCAAGGCCGTCCACTGCCCGGACCGTGCCGAAGCTCCGGATCAGGCCGCGGACCTCGACAGCAGCCGATGCCGCGGGCAGGGTCACGTTCACAGAGCCTAGGTCGCGATCCCGGGTCAGGACGCACTGGGCCGAACGGCCGGCGTACTGGCCCACAGGGTCGCGGACAGCGGGGGAGTGCGCCCGCGAATCAGCAGTATCGGCACTATCAGGGTGATCGCCGCAGCCGCGATCGCTGAAGGCACCACCCAGGCCCGGAACAGGAAGTCTGAGCCGGTGGGCGCCACCACTACTGCGAGCACCGCAGAGGCCGCGGTGGCGGTAAGGCGAAAGGCCGGCTGAGTGGCGGACGCTGCCAATGGGATCACCGCCCACAGCAGGTACCAGGGGTGTACGACCGGCCCCAGCAACACCACGGCGCCCAGCGCTGCACCAAGTGCAGCCAGCGGCTCGACCCGTCCGCGCCAGCATCGCCACAGCAACAGTAGACAGACTCCCCCGGCCATTACCAGCCCGATGTCTCGGGTCAGCGCAAGCACCGAGGTGATGTGGTCCCCGAGCCCCAGCACGCTGCCGATCACCCCACCCAGCAGACCGAGTTCGGTTGCCACAGACATCCAGCTGCGCACCACATTGGGTGTGCCCAGCGCACCGATCCAGCCAAAACCCAGCCCGGTGCCCAGCCCGATCGTCACCGTGGTGGCCAGCGCGACCCCACCGATCGTCGCGGTCGCCCAGCCCAGATCGCGCAGCCGACCACCCCGGTGCCGGGCGCACCACACCACCACGAAACCGAGCGCCAGCACGGCGGGAACCTTCACCTGTGCCGCGGCGGCGATGAGCGCTGTGCCACCGAACAGGGCCGGCCCCATAGCGGGCCTGCGCAGCGCCAGCTCCAGGCCGACCAGCATCAGCCCGATCATCAGCGCCTCGTTGTGCGCCCCGCTGACCAGATGGAACAACACCAACGGGTTGGCGACGCCGAGCCATAGCGCAAACACCGGCGACGCACCCACCCGGCGAGCCAGCCGAGGCAGCGCCCAGACGATCATCACCAGGCCGGCGACCGCGACGCTGCGGTGCAGCAGGGTGCCGAGCACTACATCGTCCCCCGCGATCCAGTCGATCGGTCTGCCCAGGGTGAGGAACAACGGGCCGTAGGGCGCGGGCGTGTGGCGCCAGATCGTGGGGATTCCGCGCACCAGCGGGTGGTCCACGCCCAGCGCGTCGGCTGGACCGAGAACATAGGGATCCAGCCCACGGTTGAC
>QHBY01000335.1 GCA_003244245.1 Pseudonocardiales bacterium | reverse complement strand
GGGCCGAAGGTGTGGGCGGTGGCGTGGAGTTCGTGGGGGTCTAGTGGGGGCACGGTGACGTGGGAGATTGCTGGGTGCCAGGGGCGGTGGTCGCGGTCTTCGCCGTCGGCGAAGAGTTCTTCGTGCATTTTTTCGCCGGTGCGCAGGCCGGTGTAGATGATCGATGCGGGGCGACCGGCGATGGCCATCAGCTGCCGGGCGAGATCAGCAATGCGGACCGGGGGACCCATATCGAGCACCAGGGCCTCACCGGGACCGCCGATGGCGGCGGCTTGGATGACCAGTTGCACGGCCTCGGGGATCGTCATCAAAAAGCGGGTGACGTCGGGGTCGGTCACCGTGACCGGCAGGCCCTTGGTTAGTTGCTCAGCGAAGGTGGTCAACACCGATCCCCGGCTGCCCAACACGTTGCCGAACCGCACCGACAAAAACGGGGATTCGTGATGGCGAGCCATAGCGGCGGTCAGACGCTCCGCGATCCTTTTGGAGCTGCCGAGGACACTGCATGGGTTGGCTGCCTTGTCCGTGGAGATGTTGACGAACTTCTCCACTCCCACCGACCGTGCGGCCTGCAGCACATTGAGCGTCCCGAGGACGTTGGTCTTCCATGCCTCAACCGGGTACTGCTCAAGCATCGGTAGGTGTTTCAGCGCCGCGGCGTGGAAGATGACCTGCGGCCGGCGGTCGGCGAAGATTTTCTCGACGACTTCGGCATCGCGGATGTCGGCCAGGATGGTCTCGGGTGAATTCAACATCGCGCTGCCGTGGATGGACAGCTGCAGACCGTGCAGACCGGACTCATCACGGTCGAGCATCATCAACTCCGCCGGCCCGAACTGATGGATCTGGCGGCATAACTCGGCTCCGATCGACCCACCCGCGCCGGTGACCAGCACCCGCTTGCCCACCAGATAGTCCGCGATCGACGCGACATCGGTATCGATCTGGCGCCGTCCCAACAGATCGGCGATGTCCGGGTCACGCAGATCCGACAGACCCACCCACGGACGGAACACCTCACTGAAAGAAGGCAACACCTTCACCGCCAGCCCCGCGTCGGTCGCCCGCCGGGTCACATCACGCAAATCCGCGGCGTCGACATTGCGCACCGCGATGACCAGCACGGTCGCGCCGGTCTGCTGCGCGACCGCGGCGATATCGTCGCGCGTTCCCAACACCGGAACGCGTGACACCCGCAACCGGCGCCGCTGCGGGTCGTCATCAAGCAGCGCCACCGGCAGATAACCCCCCGCCGGCTCAGACAACATCGACCGCAACAACTGCTGCCCGCTCGTCGACGCACCCAAAATGATCACACGTTGGGCGGAGACCTCATCCGGCCGCTCAGCACGCTCCCGAACCCGCCGTACCGTCAACCGCACCCCAGCGGCCAACACCAGCGCGGCCAGCCCCGCAGACAACGGCACCGACCGAGGCACCAACACCGTATCGAGCACAAAATCCAGACCCAAGACCACCAACCCCACCACGAACATCACCTTTGCGAGATTGATGACCTCATCCACACTGCCCAGCAAGAAACGACCCCGATACGCATGCGCCACAGTGCCCACGAACCACTGCGCCACCATCCCGACCAAAATCGCCAACAGCAACCCAGAACCACTGACCCGCGTCTCCTCAAACGCATACCTGGCCCACGTAGCCAACCCCAAACCAGCAGCCCACGCCACACCATCACCCAACGCGAACAGGACCCGCGCCGCAGGTCGCCGTCTCAGCAGAGTCGCTGGATCGCTGGCGCTGCAACTCTCCGCTGGAGGCGCTCCGGTGAAGAAGTCGACCGTGGCGTGTCCCGGTGCGGAAATGCCCGACGGCCACACGACACGAAATACTGTCACGAACAGTATCTTCAGGTCGACCCAGAGCGTCCAATTGTCTACGTACCACAGATCGAGGACAAACCTCATCTGCCAGCTAACAGCATTTCGCCCATTGATCTGTGCCCATCCGGTAACGCCGGGTTTGACGTTGTGGCGGCGGCTCTGTTCAGCGTCGTAAAGCGGCAGGTACTGGACCAGCCACGGTCGGGGCCCCACTAGGCTCATGTCGCCTTTGAGTACGTTGATCAGTTCGGGAAGCTCGTCGAGACTCGAGCTGCGCAGGAAACGTCCAAATCGGGTAAGTCGCTGCGCGTCGGGCAGAAGTCGTCCTTCGGAGTCACGCTCGTCGGTCATCGTGCGGAACTTGTATATCCGGAACACTTTCGCGTGCAGTCCGGGACGCTCCTGGGAAAACAAGATCGGCCGGCCGTGGAATACCGCAACGAGCACACTGAGCACGAGGAAAACCGGTGCGCCGACGACGAGGATCAGACCGGCCACGATCACGTCGAGCAGCCGCTTGGCGATTCTTTGCCAGGCCCGGGTGTCTGCCGCCTTCATGGTTGGCCCAACGCGGGTCGGCGTGGCGCGGAGAGGATGTTGCGGGTCTTGTCCCGGGGTCGGGGGATGCCTGGTGTGGTGGCGAGGTGTTGTAAGGCGGCGGTGGGGCCGAAGGTGTGGGCGGTGGC
>QHBY01000334.1 GCA_003244245.1 Pseudonocardiales bacterium | reverse complement strand
GCTACGACCGGCTGAGCCCAAGCCCTGCTCGCGCCGTCTCAGAAGAGGATCCCCTTGCGGCATGGGACGCGAGATGACCGGGCTCACCGTGACCGCCCACCCGCGAGGCGATCACGCGGCTGAGCGCGAGCGCGGGGTCGACGCGCGGGCTGCTGCGCGACGTAACCGACCGGCCCCAGGCAGCAGGAGGTGCCCTACGCGGCCGCGCGGGATGGCAGCTCACCGACCCCCGCCGCTGCTGGCGACCGGAGGTTCGCCGAGAACGTCGACCCCGCAACCACCGACTGCTGATCCAGAACGAGATGACTGGCGCGGACTTCACCATCGGCACCGCCCGCGGGTTGGGGCAGCGACGAACTCCGCGCGGCGTTCCGCTCCGGCGGCCATCCTGGGGCAGGTATGCCAGCCTGCGCGGACGGTGAACCGGCATTCACCGCCGACGAGGCCGCGTTCCTCACCGCGATCGGCGAGCAGGGTCGGTGGTGGCCCGCGTAACGCGCTGCCGCTGGACCGCGCCCGGCCGCCGAACCTGGTTACCGGCGCCCCGGGGCTGGTCGTGCTGCACGACGAGGGCTCAAAGCCGTATCCGACGACGCTCTGCGCTGGCTGGCCAGGATGCCCGACGAAGGCCTTGAGCTTCCCTCCGTCGTGTGCGAGGTGGCCCAGCGGACCCGGATGCTCGCCCACACTGGTCGCCGATGTCCCCCCGCCCGGGCACGCGTTCGGCTGCCCTCACAGCAGTGGCTGCTCGTCCACGGCGCCCGGCTCCACCCCATCGCCTCCGACTGTCCGAGTCCGGCCGTGGTCCTCGAACCCCCCGCCGCACACCGACCTCGCGCCGCTGATCGTGCAGGCCAACAGGGCTAACGCCGCGCGAACGGGAGAACACCGAAGTGCTGCTGCCCGGCCCGCCGATTGCCGAGATCGCCCCATGGCTCTCGCCCTACACCGTCCGCAACACGCCAAACGATCTTCGCCAAGCTCGGCGTCCGCAGCCGCCCCGAGCTGACCGCGCTGCTCATCCACGACCACTGCACCGTCCCACCCCGCGAGGCAACGACTGACGTTTTGGTGGAACGACCCGCGGTCTCTCGAGTCCATCGCCACCACCGGTCGACGCGCTGCCCACAGCGACTACTGACGGGCGATGTGACGGCGCCAGTTCGCGCAGCGCTGTACCGGATACGGATGCTGGGGTTCCTCTTGCCAAGACACAAAATGACGCCTCAGAGTCTCTGACAATTCTCTCCACCTGTGTGAATCAACGGCTCGCTGACGTTGCACAGTCCTCTCGCATAATGGATCTCATCCAGACAGGACGACTGACACGAGCGGCTGGTGGCTCGGTGAGGATAAGATGCTTGCAAGAATCCTGATTTACTGCAACACAGCTGAATCGTGGCTACTAATAGAAGGGGAGACGCATAGAGGCAATACGGTTAGCAATCTCGACATTTTCTGGAGAGCGTGTAGCCCGTATCGTGCTCACGCACGCCGCCGGCGAGGACGTGGCCCAGCAGGTACGACGGCTCAACACCCGGCCATCGCAACACTTCCTGACGAATTTTATGCTCCTTGCTCCTGTGCCGCACGCCCGGGCGAAGAGTCACCCTTTTCTGATACGGCGAGAGGGGTGCGGTAGTCTAACTTGCCACAACGGCTGCAAACAACCCTCTTCACTCTCACGGGCATGCCCGAACAATTGGGCACGATAGCATCGGAAACGTGAATCCAGGACTGACTTTCCTTACAGAACCGGCATGTATGCATCACACTGTACCCTCGGATCCCTCTTAGTATTGGCGACCGCACAGATTAGCTGCGGCAAGAATGAGCGTTATTGCTGTACGACGTCGTAACTACGTATGGGCGGGCGACTGCGTCATGCTCGTCTCAGTCGGTTGGGCGATGCCACCTCGATCCCGGCCCGGAACACAGCCTGGACGTCGAGCAGCGCGTCCAGCCGGGCCATCGGGTCACCGGCGACCGCGAGGATGTCGGCGTCGTAGCCCGGCCGGATCCGACCCTTGCGGTGCGCCAGCCCGCACGCTTCGGCCGCATGGGCGGTGGCCGCGGCGAGGGCACCGGCATTGCTGAAGCCGATGCTGCCGAAGAGCATCACACCGTGCGGCAGCACGTCATGCGGTTTGCTGGGCACCACGCCGGCGTCCGAGCTACAGATCACCCGCACACCGGCGCGGTGCATCAGCCCGAGGTTCGCCCGGGCTCGTTCGAGCCGGCTGGCCGCGGTCGGCGGCGGGGGTGGTGCCCCGGGAAGGAAGCCCTCGGTGGCGCCGACGAACGTCCCCGCTGCGGCCATCGCATCCACGGTTCCCAGGTCCAACCCGACGCCGGTCTCGGTCACAAAGGTGCAGTGCTCGATCCCGTCGGCCCCACAGACCACCGCGTCGCGGATGCCCTGCGGTCCGTGCGCGTGCGCGGTCAGCGGCACGCCCGCCTGGTGCGCGGCCGCGATCGCCGCGCCGAGCTCGGCGCGTCCGTACTGCGACTCGTGCATGCCGAAGCCGGGCGTCAGCATCCCGCCAGTCGCCATTACCTTGATCACGTCGACCCGCTGTTCGACCCGCTCGGCGACCGCGCGGCTGACACCCTCAACCCCGTCAGCCTGTCCGCCGAGGAACCAGCAGTGCCCACCGGTCGGGGTGATCGGCGGGCCGGCGGCGAGTATCTCGGGCAGCGGCTCCGTATCTGCCGGACCGTCGTCCCGCAGGGACAACGCCAGGTAGCCGCGATCACCCAGGTCGCGCACCGTCGTGATGCCCGCCCGCAGCGCCCGCCGGGCGTTGCGCCGCATCCGCTCCAGCACGGTCGCGTCGTCCTCGGCCAGCATCTGCCGCACCGGGTCCGTGGCCGGGTCGAAACACAGGTGCACGTGCGCGTCCACCAGGCCAGGCAACAGCGTGACCTCACCCAGATCGACGACGGTCGCGTCCGTCGGCGGCTCGGCACCGGCGAGGTCGACGGCGATGATGCGGCCGTCCTCGACGAACACGCTGGGGTGGCCCGGCCGGGCGGCGAGCCCGTCAAACAGGCGCGCACCGCGGATCACAAGCATGACGCCACCTCCTGGTGAGTTACCGCGGCGATCCGTCGGGTCTGCGCACCGAGGGCGCCGAACCAACCGGGCTGGTGCCGAAACCCGATGAAGCGCAGGCCGGGCGCGGCTTCCTCGCCACTCGTCGAGCGCGGACGTTCGCAGTCGTCGAGGACGCCGAGGTGCCCCACGAGCGGTACCAGCCCGGTGCGGTACCCGGTGGCGGCAATGACGGCGTCCACGGGGATGTGGCTGCCGTCGGCGAGGAAGGCCCCTGTGCTGTCCAACGCGGTGACGGCCGTGACCACCTGAACTCGTCCGGCCCTGATCGAGGCCAGGACGGCGCGATCGACCACCGCCGGGCCGTCGCCGGTGCGGACCAGCCGCTGGAACGGGCCTTCCTCCGGCGCGGGCAGGCCGTGGGCGGTGAGGTCGCCGATGGTGAGGCGCCGGATCCGGGCGACGTGCGCGTCGGCCGTCGCGGCGGGCAGGCGGATCAGCAGCATCGCGGCGGCGTCACCGGGGAGCCCGGCGATCGAGCGCAGCAGGATGTTCGGCGGAGTCCGGACGGCCAACCGGACCTGCCCGGCCCCGCCCGCGGCGAGCTGGGCGGCGATCTCCATCCCGGAACAGCCCGCGCCGACGACCAGCACGTCACGACCCCGGAAGACGGCCGGAGAGCGGTAGTCGGCGGCAGACATCAGGGTGCCGGCGTAGCGGTCGCGACCGGGCCAGTCGGGGACAAACGGGACCCGGAGCAACCCAGACGCGACGATAACGTGGCGGGCCCGCAGCACGTCATCCGCTGTCCTCACCGTCCAGCGGACCCCGACCGGATCGCCGCCGGGTTCGACGGCGTCGATCCGGCGCACTTCGGTGCGGAAGCGTACGTCGAGACGGTGGTGCGCGACGTAGGACTCCAGGTAGCGCACCACGTCGTCGCGACCGGGGAAGACACCGGCGCGCCACGGGAACCGGCGCCCGGGCAGGTGGGAGAACCAGCGGCTGGTGTTCAGCCGCAACCCGTCGTAGTGCCCACGCCAGGACGCCCCCGCTGCATCACCGCGCTCCAGCACGGTAGCCGCGATGCCCACCCTGCGGAACTCAGCGGCACACGCGAGCCCGGCCGGACCGGCGCCAATGACCACGACGTCGAGCTTTTCCACCATCGGATTAATCCTCTCCACAAAGTGCGTTGCGCCCATCGTGGATCGGGCCACCGGCCGAGCCCATCCCGCAGCTGCGGGGGTTGTGCCGCCACCCGCCGTCCGGTGTGATCTAGTGTATGCAGATATGTT
>QHBY01000333.1 GCA_003244245.1 Pseudonocardiales bacterium | reverse complement strand
ACAGTTACAGCAAGCTCGGACTAGCTTCTTGATCCGAGCCGCAAGCTCGCCCGTCGTCAGGCCGCCAGCCCGGGGAAGCAACCGAGCACACACCACTGCGGCCTGCTCAGCGGTCAGGTCAGCGCACAGATCTGCGAACACCCACGCCTTGTTCCGGCAGATCCGACCGGTGTCCAGCGCGGTGAAGACCGCAGGCATCCGGAGCACCAGGGTTTCGGCGAAGTCATGTTCGCGGTCGGCGGCGCGGCGGGTCCAGGCCAACGCGGCACGGATCTCATCTGCCGCATAAGGCGGCGACACCCGTAGCCGGGTCACCTCGCCGGCCCCGGCGTCCGGGTCGCACAACCCGACCTCCACCATGGTGGCCAGCAATCGGGCCTGCTCGTGGGACAGTTGCCGAGCTCGGGCCCGCAATACCTCTACCGCGTCCGCACCGGTCACTGCATGAATATCGATTCCAGCCAACAGCGCACCCAATTCCGGGCCCGGCACCATCTCAGCCAGGCCCTCGGGAATCAACTGCCGCACCATCACAACCCGAACGCTACAAGACAGGTCTGACAGTCCCGGCTGCTCCGCTCAGTAATCGGATAAGACCTTCGGCGCACAGGGACTCCGAGCTGTCGAACCTCAGAAGACCCGGCCGGATCGCTCAATCCCGCCGCGGGCGGCCGGCAATACTTGAGGAACTTGCGTTACTCGGACGTACGGGTCGCCGCAGGAAGACGCTCAACACCGATTACACCATTGGGTCGAGAGGTAGACGAGTGAGAAGTTCACGATTCTATCGCTCTGCGGAGCGACGGGTCCGGGCCCGCGAGAACCGCGTCAATTCACGAGTCCCTCAGCGGGTAGCGCCACGACGGGGCCGGTCACGGTGATGGTGACCAGGCTGTCTGGTGGGGGGTTGGTTCCGGAGGCCCGGGCCAGGATCTGGATCTCCCCGGCGGGGCTACCGGTAGTGGGTGCGCTGGCCAGCACGGCGAGGGTGATGGTGGTGTCGTGGCCGTGGTAGTCCCGTCGCAGGACCCTGGCGGTGACAGCCGCCGCGGGGTCGCGAGAGGAAGCTGGTCGTAGCTGGAGTTGTTCGGGTCGGACCATGATGAGCGCCGCGGCCGGAAGCCGGGGCGTATCGGGCCGCAGCGGGTCTGGTCGTAGCGGGTGCTTGCCCAGCGGGCTGCGCGCTGTGCTGCCCAGCACGTGGCCGGCCAGCAGGTTGGCTTCGCCGACGAAGCGGGCCACCTCGGCGTCGACGGGTTGTTCGTAGACAGTGGCCGGGTCAGCAGCTTGGACGATACGGCCGTCGCGCAGGACCGCGACGAGCTCGGCCATGGACAGCGCTTCGTCCTGGTCGTGGGTGACCAGCACCGCGGTGGTGCCACTGCGGCGCAACACGGTGGCGACGTCGCTGCGCAGCTGGGCGCGCAGCCCGGCGTCGAGGGCGGAGAACGGCTCGTCGAGGAGCACCAGCTGCGGGGATGGGGCGAGCGCGCGGGCCAGTGCCACCCGTTGTTGTTGGCCGCCAGAGAGCTTGTGGGGCGGGCGGTCGCCGAGCCCGGGCAAACCGACCAGTTCGAGCAGTTCGGCCACCCGGCGACGCCGCTCCCCACGGGAAAGCCCGAATCCGATGTTGGCTGCCACCGACAGGTGCGGGAACAGGCCACCCTCCTGGGGCACGTAGCCGATCCGGCGGTGCTCGGGTGCCAGCGGACGACGACCATCGTCGACGGTCCGGCCGTGCAGGGCGATGGTGCCGCCGTCGGTGGTCTCGAACCCGGCGAGCAGCCGCAGCAGGGTGGTCTTGCCGCAACCTGACGCGCCGAGTACGGCGGTGATCGTGCCGGCAGGAACGTCCAGGTCGAGCCCACCGAGCACCGGCTGCGCGCCGTAGGCCTTGCGCACCCCGCGCAGCGTTACCGCAGCCGGCGCTGCAGGCGGGTCGAGCGTCGAGTATCCGTCAGAGTGCGGGATTGACCGGGTGATGCCGGGGTGGGTCATGACACCGGTCTCCTAGGTTGCGGTGGTGGACAGGGAATCGATACGGCGGGTCAGCAGGTAGGTCGGCAGCGCGGACACCGCGACCATCAGCGCCGCGTACGGGGCGGCGGCGCCGTAGGCCAGGCCGCTGGTGTAGACCCAGAACTGGGTCGCCAGGGTCTGCAGACCGGTGGGGCGCAACAACAGGGTGGCGGTCAGCTCGGTGGTGGTGGACAGGAACACCAACGCCGCCGCGGCCGCCAACCCCGGCCCGAGCAGCGGCAGCGTGACCCGGACCAGCACGCTGATCGGGGGCCGGCCGAGACTGCGGCCCATCTCGGCCAGTCCCGGGGGGATCTGGGTCAACGTGGCGCGCAGGGCGATCAACGCCAGCGGCAGGAACAGCACCGCGTAGGCCAGCACCAGCAGCGGGGCGCTCTGGTAGACGATCGGCAGGTAGTGCAGCGCGAAGAACACCAACGCCAGCGCCACCACCACCCCCGGCAGGGCTCTGGCCAGGTAGGTGCTGCGCTCGAGCAGGACGGTGAGTCGACCGCGGTGGCGCACCGCGAGCAGCGCCACCGGCAAGGCCAGCAGCGTGGCCGCGGCCGCGGCTGCCGCCCCAAGGGTCAGGGTGTAGCCGGCGGCGGCCCAGATCGACGCCGGGGGCAGGGTGGTCGACCCGCCGCGGATCAGCCAGTAGCCCAGTGAGCCGATCGGCACGCCCAGCGCGAGCGTGGCCAGCCCCACGAACCCGGCCAGCACCGGCGCGGTGAGCCGGCCCAGCGGCACCGGTGGCGCCTGCCGGGAGGCACCGCCGCCGATCCTGGCCTGCCGGGCGGCACCGGTCAGCCGGGTCTCCCCGCCGAGCAGCGCCACGCAGAGCACGATCAGCACCACAGACAGCAGGGCCGCAGCGCCCGGGTCGAACCCGAGGTTGTACTCGGTGAAGATCTCGGTGGCGAACGTCGGGTAGCGCACGATCGCGAACGCCCCGTACTCCCCCAGCAGGTGCAACCCCACGATCAGCGCCCCACCGAGCACGGCGGGGCGGATCTGCGGCAAGGTGACCCGCCGGAACACCGCCCCCGGTCCCAGCCCCAGGGAGCGGGCGACCTGGTCCTGGGCCGGGTCCCGTCCCCGCAGCATGGCCGCCACCGGCAGGTACACCAGCGGGTACAGCGACAGTGTAGAGATCAGCACCGCGCCGCCGAAACCGTACACGGCGCTGGTGAGCGACACCCACGAATAGCCGCTGACGAACTCCGGGATCGCCACCGGCAGCACCACCAGCACCCGCCACATCCGAACAGCGGGC
>QHBY01000332.1 GCA_003244245.1 Pseudonocardiales bacterium | reverse complement strand
CAGGGAAGCAGCCCCGACGATGTGGTGTTCCTCCAGCTCAAGCAGGCCCGCCGGTCCGTCGTCGCCCGGTTCGTGCACGGCGATTCCGCCTGGCACGCCCACCAGGGCCAGCGGGTGGTCGAATACCAGCAGGCGCTACAGACCGTCAGCGATCCGCTGCTGGGGTGGGCCACCGTCGGAGACCACCAGTACTACGTCCGACAATTCCGGGACATGAAAGGCGCCGTCACGGTCGACGGTATCGGCGCCTCGGCCCTGGCCGACTACGCCGGGATCTGCGGCCTGCTGCTGGCCAAAGGCCACGCCCGCACCAGCGGCGCCTCCATGATCGCCGGCTACCTCGGCGGCAGCGATAAAGTCGACCGGGCCATGTGCCGATTCGCCCGCGGCTACGCCGAGCAAACGGAGCGCGATTACCAGGCCTTGCTGGCCGCCGTCGCCCAGGGGGTCCTCCACGCGGAGGCCGCCCAATGATCAGCTGCCGTGCCACCAACCACAGTCCGGATTATGAGGCTCACCGGGGCGTCAGCTTGTTGACGCTGGTCGCGGTGGTGTCGACGTATCGTTGGGCGAGTTGACGCTGAGTGGAGACGAGCTCGTCGACGACCTGGAGCTGAGCCGCGAGCAACTTCTCGAACAGGTCATAGGCGACGGAAACCATCGCCGCACTGCTGTTTACCGGCCCCGCATCCGCGCCCGATGTTTGTCCTTTCCGGATGATGCTGGCGGATGCTTGGCGTGTCGAGCTGGTGTCCGCGATGTAGGTGCGAATCCAGTCGGCCGGAGTTGTTCGGGCATAGGTGGCGGATCGTTGGGCGCCGCGTCCGTAGAAGGGTTTCGGCTTCTCGCCGGGGGGCCGGTCAGCGGACCGACGGTCGAGCATCAGGGTTCCGATGACTCGGTTCGTCGTGTTGTCCGCGATGACGTAGCTGCCAGGCTTGGGTGTCGTGTTGGCGGCGCCGAGCGAGTCGAGGTACTGCTCGACATCGCTGCAGGCCTCGGACCGCCGAGGTACGGCCGAACCTCATGATCGGTGAAGAGCTCGATGAGCCCTTCGCGGTCGGTGTGCGCAGCAGGAGTCGATCCGAGGTGACTCCCTGGCGGACAGCGTGGGCAATCGGCTCATGGGACCCATCCTGGCTGAACGCCGCTCCGGTCACCTTCAGCTATGCCGAGCAGCCCGATCTCGACGTCAACCAGGAGCACGCTGACCGCTGGCAGTAACGCCGACAACGATGATCCCGCAGCCTACAACGGTCGCTTCGCGATAGATCATCGATTGGTCAACACGCGTTCAGGTGTGACGAGCACTGCGGTGCGGCGCTCGGCGGCCATCGTCTGGTCATAGGTGTCCCAGTCGTCGTGCTGACCTCCGGCGGCGGTGAAGATCTCCCGAAGAAGCATCCGTAATCGCGGGGTATCCACTCCGGCGAGCGGGTCGTCAGGACCCGCCAACTCGGCTGTGCCCTCGACCGCGGCCCACTTCCAGCCGGCGCGCAGGACGACGGTGGTGCGGGCATGGGTGTGCAGGTAGTGGAGTTTTCGGGTGCCGCCGCGGGTTACGATGCCGACGACGAGGGTTCCAGTGAGTGGATGGGCGAGTACGCCGGCATTGGTGACCGAGGCGTGCACGGTTCCGTCGGGCCGGGTCACCGCGACCACGGCGAGGCCGTGATCCAGCGGCACCAGATCGGCAAAGCGGCGGAGGTCGGCGCTGAGCTGCTCGGGAAGCGGTGACATCGACGATTCCTTCCGGAAGGCGCTGGATCGACGGTAATGCACCTTCTCCAGCGTGATCGCCAGTCCCCCACCTGCGCCCAGCTCATCCTCGCATCAGCGCCACGTCGGTCGGATTCATACGCGCTGATCACCGACTGCGCGACACTGGCGCGTCGCGCGATGTTACGGATTGTCTATAGACATGCCCGTTGCCACCCGAACACGCTGCGAGACCATCTGGAGTTGATGTTACTACGTGTAGTTGCGTCCGCTGGCAGGTCACCTGGTTAGCGCCGCTCGGGCGAAAATGACCCCGTCCGGTGTCGGCCGTTGTCGTCGGTCGAAGTCACCATCATCGGTGAAGGCTCCCACTCGTCGGAGCACGGCTGCGGTGTGCCACGCTGCGTAGCTGGCCATCGAGCCCGTCAGCTGGGTACCATCGGCGCTCATCCAGCCAATCGCACCGAGGAGATCGGCGACAGTCGCATCCAGGTTGTCCGTGATCTGGGCGGCGGTCGCGACCAGGACCATGAGTCCGGCTTGCGTCTGGCAGGCATCGGTGGACGGCGGCGGTGTCTTCTGCGCGAGCAGCCACCACAACGCGACCGGATCACGGCGCATGGCGCGTCCCCGAGCCGTCAGCAGGACCTTCCCCCGATGCTTGCGCAGCAGCCCCGCCTTCTGTGCCGATTCGCGCAGGTCCAGCACCGGCAAAGTCTGGCTCTCGCGATTTCCCTTGCCGATCCACTCCTTCCCCAAGTGGAGTTCTGTCACTGCGGCTTCGACATGGACCGGCGGGAGGTAACCAGCACCGGTCAGCGTGATGCCATCGGTGCCGACGCGATCCAGCAGCCACGCATAGGGACGGACCATCCGGGCCGCGGTTTCGGTGTCGACCTGCACCGGCTGATCCAAGGCAGCGTCGCGGATCAGCCGGCGCAGTCGTTGTTTGCCGTTTCTGGTCCGGACGGCGTGGACGAGTTCGGCGAGCGGCTCGGGAACGTCGAGCTGCGATGTCGTGTCATCGAGACCGAGATCGGCGAGCGCCCGGTTGATCTCGTCGATGTCGAAGGTGATGGGGGTGAAGGGTGCGTGGTCGGCATCGAGGCCGAATTGGCACGTGTATTCCGCGACCGCTGCAGCGTGGTCGGTGTGAGTCGGATCGGCGGATGCGACGACCAGCTCGTAGCCGTAGACGCCGCCGCAATCCTCGGCAGGTCCGGGACGCCTCCCGGCGGTGCAGATGACCCTTGGTGCGGATTCCTCGTGGCACACGACGGCTTCCAGCTTGATGGTGTGCTGCCAGTCGTCACCGAAATCGTAGGAATAGAACAGCTTGTCGCCGATCTCAACCAGCACCTCGTCGAGGCGCACCTGGTCCTCGGGGACGCCGGTCTCGCCCTCCTCCACGTCGAATGGGCACAGGTAGTACTCCGTGTCGTGGCTGTAGTACTCCGGCCCACACCCGAATCGATGCAGATGACTGTCGGTCCAGCCGAACGCTGCCTGGATAACGTCGTGGAAGTCGTCGAGGAACAGGTCGGACGCGACCTGGAGACGACGCCACAGCGGCGGTTTGGTGCCCTTGAGATCGATACGGACCCGATAGGCGACGACATCGAGGCGGCGCGGCGCCGTCGTGATGGTGGCAGCGTTCGCATGAATGGATCGACGCCAACCGCCCCGCTAGCGAGTACCCGCTGCAACACATCCTGGAGTTCACTGGAGCCGAGGCCCGACATCGCTTCGGTGAGCTGCTTCAGCACGTCGTCCGCCCCGGACGCGGTTGCGTCGTGATGCCCGCCATGTCCCATGGTTGTCACCGTACGCAGCGGCTGGTGTCTCGCTGTGCGAGCCCGCCGGTCTGAACCCCTCGTTGAGCGTCTTGCGGCGGACCAGGGTCGGCAGCAGCGGGTCAGCGCAGCTCGCGTGTTACAGCAATGCGTGTCGACCGGTGGATCAGCCGGTGCCGCCGAGAACCTATGTTTGCTCCTGAGTGAGACGGGGTAACTGACAGCGACCTACGGTCCGAAGCTGATGCCAGACTCGGCGTCTCTTCGGGACACCACCGAAGCTGCAAGAAGGGAGCTGGAGATGGCATTTTTACCCTGCACCCTGAACAGGGCAGGACCGTTGTCGTCCGACATCCTGGGCTTGGACGCGGCCCAGCACGGTCCCGACGCTCGTGTGGTCACGGTCGTGGGCGAGATCGACGCGCCGACCGCGCCGGACCTGGCCGCTTTTCTGACCGCACAACTGGTCGTGGTCCAGCTCGTGGTCGTGGACCTCGATGGTGTGCGGTTCCTGGGATCTGCCGGGCTGTCAGGGCTGGTCGAGGTCAATGAGTTCGCCACCCGAGAAGACCGCGACCTGCGGTTGGTGTGCAGCTCCCAGACCGTCAACTGGGCACTGGACGCCGTAGGACTGCGCGAGCGCTTCACCTTCGCCGACAATGTCGCGGACGCCCTGAACGAACCCGTGCGACGGGCTGCCTGACGGGCGACAGTCCCGCCGGCGGTGTCCGTCAACCGGTACGGGCTCAGTCGCTCTCATCGTCACGTTTCGGCGGGACCGCCCACCGCTGTGCGGTGGCCCGTGGGATCCCGGTGGCCTGCTCGATGTCGCGGTAGCTCAGGCCAGCGTCAACCAGGGCGGCGATGACGGCGCCACCGTGGGCAGTGTTCTGCTCCCGGCGTCGCATCGCCTCCCTGAGGGCTTCGAGCAGGTCGGCGGTCGGATCGTCGGCGCGCCGGTCACCGAGCAGTGCCTCAAGGGCCTCGTCGGCCGTCATATCCCACCCCCTTGATCACTGTCGTCCCACAGATGGGACACTCGGGGTTCCAACAGCCAGCGTAGCGACAATGAGGCAGCTCATGACCGACATCAGCCACCAAAGCAACACCGCAATAGGCTCAGCTGTGAGCTGGTACCTGCGCTCGATGGACAACCGGGCCGCGTACCAGATCACAACTGCGCGGCCTACTCCCGCGGCAAGTCAGTAAGGAACACCGGTGAGCGTCCAGCACCCCGGCGAGACCTACCGGCACGCCATCGACACCCGACGCCCCAGCGAATACGGCGGTGAGGCATGCACGGTGCTCGTACGGCGAGTGGACGCCACCGTGGAGCTGCTTTTCCACGCCGACCCCCGCACCGGCGCGGTCATGACACCCGTACAGGCCATCGAGGTGGCCCAGGCACTGACCGAAGCCGCAAAAATTTAGGCCCAGCTCAGTGAGGTCGCCGATGTCACCCTGCCGCGGAACCGCCACCGCCTGCGGTCCCGGTCTCACGCGCCGACGTCGTCGGCGCAGTCGTGTCGGTCTGGTCGGCGAGGGGCGCTGCACCGGCGATCTTGAGATACTCGTTGATCTCGTCGGGGGAGGGATCGATGCCCACCGACTCGGCGTAGGCCTCAGCGTCCTCTGGGTCATGTCGGATGCCCGGTTCAGCCGTGCCAGCAACCGGTAGCCGTTCGTCAGGTGTCGTCATGCTCGCCTCCCCTTCGCGCCGCTCCATGGACCCAGCGTTTTACGGTGCGGGCTACCCGGTTTCCGCGCAGGCAGTCGCCGGATTCTTCACAGTCCCATCCGGTCGGCTAGATCCGCTGCGGTCTCGCAGGCGCTGGATTACGCTCCCCCGATGCTCGACCGCGACGAAGAGGTCGCGCTGACATCAGCCGGTGCGGCGGTCCGTTACGCGGCTCGGCGTTGGAACTCGCTTGTCGGGTGTCCCAGCTGTGACAAATCAGAATAATTCCTTTGCCGCGCGGCCCGCAGCTCAAGCAACTGCCTAGAAAGGGAGAGCTGCGCTGCTGCTTGTCGTCTCGCTCGCGTCTCAAGCTGCCAGTGAGTGAGCCTGGACCCTATGACAATGCCAATGATCACAAAGACGGACGCCGCCAGGACGATCGGTCCCAAAGTCATCTCTACTCCATCATATGCCTCGGGGCGCCCCAGCGGGACACCGGTTCACCCTGACGGCCCGGCACCGCTCCAGGAACCCAACCGGGGGTTGCAGCCAGTTACCCCTTCGCAACTCGAAGTAAACGCGGCCGCCATCGGCGATGGTGAAGTTCACCGCCAGGACCGTGATCTGTGACAGTCCAGGATCGGTGCACTGTCACCCGTCACGGCCCCAACCGCGGGTCGTGGCCCGGTAGGTGGTTGCGGGTTGATCATTCGAAGATCCGCCGGTGGCGACCTCGACGCAGGGGCCACTCATCACCGCGCGTGTCGATGAGGAGATCCTCACGGTGAGTCAGCTACGGTCGGCCAGAACGGGGTTACTGGTGAGGGAACGGGGTAATTGCTCCCAACGGACCGCTGGGGTGGTTCGTCTGGTTTACGGCCCAGTCCCATCGGGTAGTTCCTGGCACAATCGGCCGAAGCTGGCGTTAGAGGGCGGGGAAAGATGCTAGGACAGCGCACCCACGAGCACAACGAAGTGGGTTCCGGACGTGCTGCAGATCGCGGGCCGGAGGGCCCTACGGAGCTGTCCAAGCGTTCGTGGTGGGCAGTGCTCAAGCGCATGGTGCGGGGATTCGGTAAGGACAATCTATCCGACTGGGCCGCGGCGCTGACCTATTACAGTGTTCTGTCGATCTTTCCCGCAATGATCGTGCTCACCGCAGTTCTGGGTCTGCTGGGCCCCTCGGCGACCCAGACGCTGATCGACAACATCAACACTATGGTGCCCGGACAAGGCCGCGACGTCCTGGTGACCGCGATCAAGGAATTGCAGCACTCCCAGAGCCTGGCCGGCCCGTTGGCCATCATCGGCCTGGCCGGTGCGCTGTGGTCGGCCTCGGGATACATCGGGGCGTTCATGCGAGCCTCGAACGCCATCTATGAGATGCCCGAAGGACGCCCAGTGTGGAAGACGGTACCGCTACGGCTCGGCCTAACCCTTGCGTTGGTGGTGCTGCTGGCACTCTGCGCGGTCGGGGTAGTGGCGTCCGGGGTTGTCGCCGAGCGAGCTGGGAACCTGCTGGGGATCGGCTCTACCGGGGTGTGGATGTGGGACATCGCCAAGTGGCCCGTGCTCGCTGTGCTGGTGAGCCTGACGTTCGCCTTGCTGTACTGGGCATCCCCCAACGTCAAACAACCCGGGTTCCGCTGGCTGACCCCAGGCGGTGTGCTCGCGGTCGTGGTCTGGGCTTTGGCATCGGTCGGGTTCGCGTTCTATGTGACCAATTTCGGCTCCTACAACAAGATTTACGGTTCGCTGGGTGGGGTGATCGGCTTTTTGGTGTGGCTGTGGATCTCTAACATCGCCGTCTTGCTGGGCGCGGAACTCGACGCGGAATTGGCCAGGGGTCAACGCATCGAAGCTGGCCAGCCAGCAGAGCAGGAACCGTTCCTGCCGCCGTGCGACGCCGCGCGATGAAAGAGCAAAATGCGCCGCCTGCCACGCACAGTTGATCAGCAGAGCTGCGGCCGCGCGGCCCCCCTGGTGCCCGAGGAAACGGCGGCCCGTGTCAAAACTGACATCAAGATCATCAAAGAAGGGGTGCACCGATGTTGACTACCTCGTCACGCGAGGAGGAGATACGCCAGAACATCGAGCGTACGCGTGAGCAGCTCGGTGAGACCGTGGAAGCGCTAGCCCACAAGGTAGACGTGCCCGCGCGGGTCAAGGACAAGGTGCACGACACAAAGGAAACCGTGCAGGTCAAGGCCGAAGAGGTCACGGAACGTCTACTTGAGAGCACCGAAGCATTCCAAACCAGGGTAGGCGAGGTGGCACTGCATGCAGAGCAGCTGATTCAGCCGGCACTGGAGAAACTTCCGCCGCCGCTGGCGGGGCACATCGCGTCTCTTGTGGCAGCGGTGAAGCAACGGCCGCTGCCCGCTGCGGCGGTCGCGGTGGGAGTGCTGTTGGTGCTGCGACGCCTGCTCCGTCGGAACAGGTGATGGCCATGCTGAAGATGTTGTACAAGCCGCTGGGTCTGCTGATCAGTGTTGCCGGCGGGATCGCTGCGGGCGCCATCTTCACCCGTGTCTGGACGCTGACCACCGGTCAGGACGACGCGCCGGAGGCCACCGACCAGCACCGCAGCTGGCGGGAAGTTCTCGCCGCGGCCGGCGTACAGGGCGCTGTGTTCGGAGTAGTAAAAGCCGCGCTCGACCGAGGTGGAGCCGCCGGGTTCCGCAAGGTCACCGGAATATGGCCTGGTAAGTGATCCGTGCCGCCAAGGAGACCACCATGCTCGCCATCGTCGCCGCCGTCTTGTTCCTCATCGGCCTAATATTCGAACTGGCCGGCCTCGTGCTCGGCCCACTAGATCCGCTTGTTTTCATCACGGCCGGACTGCTGTGCCTCGCGCTGCAGCTCGCCGGGGTCGGCCGCAGCCGCCTCTAAAGACTCAGCCGTCTACACAGCCGATTTCCGCCCTGGCCAGGCCCGCGGGCCGGTCGCGCCACACCGATTTCCAGCTGAGCTAGTACTGCGGCGACACGCCGAGATGTCGTTGCAGTACTACCTTCGCGAAGAACCCAGCGAGTTGGATGCTGTCGGCGGTGGCCGGTAGTCGGAGCAGGCGTCGGGTGACCACACCGACGGCAACTCCCCACAGCGCACCAGCGATCACGTCGCTGGGCCAGTGCGCCCTGCTACGGAGCCGGGAATGGGCCACTGCCACTGCCACCGGTGCCACCGCCAGCCCGGTGGTTAGGCTTTCCAACGCCACCACGGTGGTGAACGCTGCCGCAGTGGCCGCGTGGGACGAGGGAAACGACGACGACGTCGGCTTATGCACCAACGTCTGATAGGCGGGTAGGTGATCAGCTGCGGGACGCCGTCTCGGTAGCCAATCCCCGATCAGGTGCGCACTTGCGCTCGCCACGGCTACCGCCACGACGCCGTCCCTGGCAGCGCACCGGGCGCGGCCTGGACGAGCGGCCAGCGCGGCGGCGATCCCCACCCACAACAGGCCACCGCGCGCGGCTTCGGTCAACACCGTCAGCGCGAACGCAGGTTCGTCACGGCGCAGCACCTCGCTACGCGCCACCACATCGGCTTCGCGCCGGTTCAGGTGCTCTGCCGCGCTGCCTAGCAACTCCCGCATGACGGGCCAGGGTAGTTGCCCGGGCGTCAGGTGTGCGTCCGGGCCACTCCTGAGCGGAGCCGATCCGACGTTCGGTGCAACGACGATCGCGCGCCATCACCCCAGGCCGCCTATCCTTGACCAGAGGGCACCCACTGGCGGTGCCGGACAAGGGAGAACGCCATGAGCCTCGCGGGCCAAGGCGAAGAACAAGCTCGAAGAACTTGCGGGCAAGAGCAAGGAAGCCACAGGTCGAGCGACCGGCGACAACAAACTCAGAGCAGAGGGCAAGGCAGAACAGGCCAAGGCCAAGCTTAAGCAGACCGGCGAAAAAATCAAGGACGCCTTCAAGTAAGCTCAGGACGCCCAAGCTGGTTGCGCCGTCGACCACACGGTCGCCCGACGTCGACGTTTCGAGCGGAATTTCTGGCGAGTCGGGATGGCCGGTCCGATGGCATCGTCGCATAAGCAGCTTGTAGCCACACGGCGACTTCTTAGCCACGGCGCGTCCGAGCGGACGCGACTGCGTACATGCCCATCGACCTCGGTCGGCAAGGACCGACCTCTTCGGTCTAGGCAGTACACTCCCAGCCGTTGTCGCCTGCACACTGCCCGAGCCGCGCCGCCAACAGCATCGCTCTGGTGGGATACAGCGCTATCTGAACCTGATGGGTTGTTTTCTGCGTGTCGTAACCGCGGCGGATGAGAAGGCTACGACATAGTCGTGACACGCGCCGGGCGCAGCCACGTCGCTGGTGCCCGAGGAGACTGCGGCCAGCGCCATCAAGACCTAAGGTAAGGATGCACCGATGACTACCTCGTCACTGAAGAACCGGCGGCGCCAGGACATCGACCGTACCCGCGGGCAGCTCGACGGCGCCTTGGGGGAGTTAACCCACAAGATCGATGTGCCCGCGCGTATTAGGGATAAGGTGCACGACACCAAGGAAAGCGTGCGAGTTAAGACTGAAGAGGCCAAGCAACAGGCCCA